>CAJVXH010000264.1 GCA_913009835.1 uncultured bacterium | reverse complement strand
TGCTATCGCCTGCGGCGGTAACAGGGGCATATTCATCGTCGGATAATCCACGACATAAATGTCGTGGGCATGATGCAACCCCAGCTGAAGCAACTGGATAACCGGATGCAAGCAAGCACGGGCCTGTGATAATAGAAGCTAAGATAACTGGATAATCAAATTTCCTGACGACAAAGGATTACCTCCAACCGCAGCTTGCTACCGATCTTGAAACATCATTCAAATCACTAACCTCACATGGAGTACCAGGTGGCAACGAGAAAAATCCTCTGGGCTGATGACGAAATCGAACTGCTGAAACCTCATATCATCTTCCTGCAAGATCGTGATTTCGAGGTGACGGCGGTAACCAATGGACGTGACGCTATCCGTGCGGTAATGCAAGACCGTTTCGACGCCCTGCTGCTGGACGAACAGATGGCCGGGCTCGATGGCATAGCAACCCTCCAACGTGTCAAACAGATACGCCCCGGACTGCCGGTCATTATGATCACCAAGTCCGAAGAAGAATCGTTGATGGAAGAAGCCATCGGCAGACGTATCGACGATTACCTCACTAAACCGGTAAATCCCTCTCAGATACTCTCGGCACTTAAACGATTACTTGAGGGCCGTGAAATCAATCAACAGCGTCTGGCCCAGGACTATGTCGCGGAATTCAACCGCACCGGCGAAGAGCTGGATGGCGAGATGGATTGGGATGAATGGCTCGATCTCGGCGTGCGGATGAACCGTTGGGCTATCGAAATAGCCGCTCAGAGAGACAGCAGCCTGATGGAGTTGTTCGACCAGCAACTGGGAAGCGCTAACCACACATTCGGACGCTACATCGAGAGAATGTACCCGCGTTGGATGAAGATGGAACGGGATGACCGTCCCCCGATGAGTCACGATATCGTCCGAGAGTGGATCGCCCCGTTGATCAAGAAAGGTGAACCAGTACTGTTCCTCGTCCTCGATTGCCTGAGATACGATCATTGGATGGCTGTTGAACCGATGCTGCGTGAACATTTTGACATTGAGACTGATTCATACTTCTCGCTGCTTCCAACCTCGACGCCTTACGCACGAAACAGCATCTTCAGCGGCCTGCTTCCGAAGGATTATCCCAAGGTTCACCCGGATCTGTACAACAAGCTGGAGTGGGATGGAGATGTAAACGTCAACCGTTTCGAGAGGCAGCTGCTTGACCGTCAGCTGGAAAAACTACGCATCTTCCCGACTCCAGAGCCGAAATACGCCAAGGTTCTCGACCATGATGAGTCAAAGCGTATCCTTCGTAAAACCAGCGATTACTTCGACCTGCCGCTAGTGAGCATGGTCTTCAATTTCGTTGACATCGTCGCTCACCACCGCAGCACCGAAGAAGTCATTCAAACGCTTATCCCTGACGAAGCAGCTTATCGTTCAATCGTCAAAAGCTGGTTTGAACACAGCCCATTGCTGGAACTGATGCGGACCATGGGACAACGGGGAGTGACAATCGTTATCACCAGCGATCATGGTTCCAAGCGTGCGCGGAATGCGGCGAAAGTCCTCGGCGACAGGAATGCCACGCCCAGCTTGCGGTATAAGATCGGACGGAACCTGAAAGTGGACAATCGTCACGCGGTTCGCATCAATCAGCCCGAAACCTGGGGCGTGGGACCGACATCAATCAATGACAACCTCATCCTCGCCAAAGGCGACAGCTATTTCGTCTACCCGACAGACTTCAACACTTACGCCGAAAAATTCCGCGACAATTTCCTCCATGGAGGTATATCGCTCGAAGAGATGGTGCTGCCGCTGGCAGTGCTCAGGAGTCGGGAATGATGAACATTGGAGACTACAGTGAGTAATTCAGAATCGATAGACCTAAACCTTTTTAATAGTGGCATTCCGAAGATTGCAGAGCCGTTGACAAGAATGCAATCTGAGTATTCTCTTCTTTGCCAGCTAGAAAATTACGAAGATGTTCGCAGCAAACATAGGTGGACCCCATCAGTTGGACAGATGAGTTGAGATTTTAAGTGATGAATCCCGCCCGTTTCATGCTGCTTTTTGTGTCGTTTTCAAGTCGTGGACCTGGGCCGGTGTTCGGCTGTTCAACGCTTGA
>CAJVXH010000263.1 GCA_913009835.1 uncultured bacterium | reverse complement strand
CACCCCCGAGATCTACACTCCTCCCCTACCCGACGCCCTTCCGATCTAGAAAAAACGATGGCACGGAAACCAAAACAGAAGAAACAGGTCGAGGCGCTGACCCACGACGAGGCCACGCGCAAGAACATCCCCACGGCCGAATACCAATCGGTCATGCAGAAAAAGGAGCAGAGCCCCGTCCGTGTGACCCTGAAGCGCGGCGTAGCCGGGCTCGACGAGGAGAAGCAGCGCCGCAATCGTGATCTCGATCCCCAACTCGTCTGGCGCGGAAAGGACGAGCAGGACTGGTCGGACCTGGTCGTGCACGCGCCACCGCTCTACATCCAGGAAAAGGTGCACCCCAAAGTCCTGATCGACGACCTGCGTCGCCGCACCGATGCCGGAAAACAGGCACAGCCGGGGACCATGGACGACCTGTTCGCCGACTTCAACGGCCTGCCCGACGACAGCGCCCGCACCGAGTTCTACCAGCACGACGCCAACTGGGCCAACCGCATGATTCTCGGCGACAGCCTCCAGGTCATGGCCTCACTGGCCGAGCGCGAGGGGCTACGTGGGCAGGTGCAGTGCATCTACCTCGACCCGCCCTACGGCATCAAGTTCAACTCGAACTTCCAGTGGTCCACCACTAGCAATGTCGTGAAGGACGGCAACGTCGAGCACATCACCCGCGAGCCGGAGCAGGTCAAGGCATTTCGGGACACTTGGCGCGACGGCATTCACTCCTACCTGACCTATCTGCGCGATCGGTTTTCGGTAGCGAGGGATTTGCTCTGCCAAACTGGCGCGATCTTTGTGCAGATGAACTCTGAAAACTCACATCTTGTACGCAATCTATTGGACGAAGTGTTCGGCGTTGACAATTTTGTCGCAGACATATCGTTTCGCAAAAAAAGCATTCCACTCGGTGCAAATTTCCTTGAGACAATGAATGATAATATTCTTTTTTACGCGCGGAACCGCGAAAGTCTGAAGTTCCGCCATATATACGAGAAGAGTGACGTGTCGCAGATTGCTTCCCACGGGCCATATGCAATGTTCCCGGATGGGCGTTGGAAGAAAATTACCACTGCCGAGTTTCAAAGTGCGACGCATCCTAAAGGTACTGGATACTATCGCCTGTTCTCATTGCTCGCGCCATCGTACTCGTCGAATACAGTTTATGAGTTCAATCACGAAGGACGGGACTTCGATTCACCGAGCAACGGATCGTGGGTCGTGAATGAACAGAAGTTGAGATTGCTCTCGTCGATAAATCGCCTTCAACCCGAAGGAAAGAACCTAAGCTACCGCCTCTTTTACGACGATTTCCCATATCGGAAAAGAACTAATCAATGGAACGACTCACCAGTGTCGTATAAGAAAACCTACGTTGTTCAAACAGCAGAAGAAGCAATTGTGCGTTGCATTCTTATGACTTCTGACCCCGGCGACTTGGTCCTCGACCCCACCTGCGGCTCTGGCACCACCGCCTACGTTGCCGAGCAGTGGGGCCGGCGCTGGATCACGATTGATACGTCTCGCGTTGCGCTGGCGCTAGCCCGCGCCCGCATCATGGGAGCGCGCTATCCGTACTATCTGTTGGCCGATTCGCCCGAGGGGCAGAAAAAGGGGGCGGAGATTACCCGCAGCGCGCCCTCCAGCCGTCCCACCCATGGCGACATCCGCCACGGCTTCGTCTATGAACGGGTGCCGCACATCACGCTGAAGTCCATCGCCAACAACGCCGAGATAGACGTGATCTGGAAGCAGTTTCAGGAAAAGCTGGAGCCGTTGCGCGAACAACTCAACCAGCTATTGGGCGAGTCATGGCAGGAGTGGGAAATCCCCCGCGAACTTCCTGAAAATATTCGTGTTGATTCGCGCCCATTCGCGGTTCAAAATGAGAAAATCACGAATGAGCACGAATTAACACAAATAAAAGAATCAGCGGTTAGATCGGAAGAGCGTCGTGTAGGGAAAGAGTGTAGATCTCGGTGGTCGCCGTATCATTAAAAAAAAAAAAACAAAATACATAAAAACTACATTCTAATGGAAAATAAGATCGGAAGAGCAAACGGCGCAGTAAATAGACTTATGTCTGCGTCAGAGTGTAGCTACATGATTCGACTAACGTATCTTCACCTTGTACAGCT
>CAJVXH010000262.1 GCA_913009835.1 uncultured bacterium | reverse complement strand
AAATCTACAGTGAAGGCCAGCTTGTTCCCATCATCGGTCCAGGTCAGACCGCCCAACCAACCGTGCGGGGAAGGTGCATCCTCACGCCACAACTGGTCATACAGATCGTATGAGTCGCCGTTTGAACGATCCAGCACCGTAACATCCGACCAGCCTTCCATGCTGATAGATTCGCCATCGACCGTGGTTATCATGGCGATGTGTTTGTTGTTGGAGGATACCGCAAATTCGTGAATGTGCAGCTTGGGATCGAAGATCAGCTCATCACGCCAACTCGTCAGATCCAGCTGCCACAGCTCGGAGACTTCGTAGATGCCATGACCATATTCGACGTTCGTATACTGGGAACGCATCTCCCCCCACTCCTCGATCCGGTACTCCTTAGTCCGAGTGTACCAGATCGATTCGCCATCGGGTGCAAGCTGATAATCATAGATTCCGTCCGGAATGCGAGTGATCGGGAATAAGTCGGAACCATCCACGTTGATCCGCCAGACTTGGGTGCTGCCATCATACGGCGGAGCGTCAGCAGTTCCCTGCTTGATGTGACCGATGAAATAGAGGCTCTTGCTGTCCAGTGACCACTGGGGGCTACCTTCATTGCCGGGATCAAAAGTCAGACGCTGCAGCTCCTGGGTGTCGTTCTCAACCACCCAGATATCGTGTGAACGTCGGTCATTCTCCTTGTCCCAGCGATAATCGACGAACGCTGTGTACTCGCCATCCGGTGAGGCTTCAACCCCTGACAAGAATACCTGTGAAAAATAATCTTCCGGAATTATATCATGCGTACGCTCCACGGTTTGGCCTAAGGCCACCGTAGTCAACAGCATCACAATGATGCCAAATAGAGAAATTTGCGGCTTCATCCTCAACTCCAAGTTACCTGGACCAGTTTTGTGGGGAATGACAAGGTACGATGGAAGGTATTGAGCAGCAATCGAGAAACCATGATCTTTTCGAGACACCATCAGACATTAACACTGACAGGCTATTGGAACGAGCAGTCCATAGCTCGCGCGTCCAGACCGAATGGAAGATCTGTCAAACGAGTATGGGGATTACAGGAACCATTGTACTGAGTGATACCATTGTTAACCCCAAAGAGGATATTAGCCAAGCTGGAACGATTTCCTGAAATGGAAACCATAGATCGCCAGTGTAATTGCCTGAGGGACCAGTTTCGGTCGTGTAAACGAAGTCCAAAGCAGGAGTTTCCAGAAATTCCGCCGACCTTTGTTAATGATTCCCAAGTGCAAAATTGCCTTAAAAAATGACTGCAAATGCCAGAGTTTCAGAGGACGTTTCCGACGCAACATCGGCCTATAGGAACGTAAAAACCCTTTAACTCTATCGTAATAGGTGCGCTGCGAGTAGATGCTGTAGATGACTGAATGCTGCCGAGAGTGTGCCACAGCTGATTGTGGAGAAGAACAGGGTTCACGCTTATCTGCGGAAACCCTGACTATATCTGGCGGAGGATGAGGGATACTCCAAGCCGGATTTCTACACGTCCTTGTGATCACAACAAAAATACTGTTTTCTTCAATGCTGACAGGCGTTATTGCCACTTGGAGGTTATCCTCATTTTGCCTGTGATTGCCCCACATTGCGAGGCTGGTGTCACTGATCTGTCACTGGACTGTAATGTAGACGGTGACAATTAGATCCGTTTCATCGTCTTATCCAGATAGATTTCCAGATCGTTCTTACGGAAATTCTTGTGCTTGGTCCGTGGGATGTCTTGCGGTGGAATCTTGTGAAGAGTTGATTCCTTGATGCCGAGATACTGGGCTGCCTGATGAATGTCCATTACATCAGGATAATCCGAATGCTTTACTAGGTGAGGCTGTATCTTGACAATGGCTTGCTTCGCCAGATATTCACGTAACGGAATATCCTTTAGGTTTGCCCGAAGCTTGGTGATCTTGTTTTGACCACGTTTACCATCCTCGATCACCTTCGCTTTCAGACTGAATGCGCCAGTCCTTCCGACCTGTATCCAATACAGCATGCCAGATTCGTTGACCAACTCGACCAGGCTGTGCACTTCGTCCAAGATCGGAAGAGCACACGTCTGAACTCCAGTCACACTGATATATCTCGTATGCCGTCTTCTGCTTGAAAAAAAAAACACAAAATAAAACAAATGATATGAGCAATAGTGAGAGAATACAATAC
>CAJVXH010000261.1 GCA_913009835.1 uncultured bacterium | reverse complement strand
ATTGGGCCTGCATTTGGGAGTGACTCAGGTTCACAAGGACTTGCTGATCGTATTGCAGCACATTCACTACGTCATCTTCTTCGTTCAGATAGGAGGGCAGGTGCGTGACGACCTGAGCAGCCAGTTTATAAAGCAACGCCGCGTGATCGTCATAGCTGATATCGTTGAAATCGATCAACCCGCGCACCAGATAATCTTCCGGACGCTTCTCCTCAACCACGCCTGACCCGTCACGCAACTTATATCGCTGCATATCATGCAAGTGTTGAATGAGAATATCCTGGGCCACCGGCTGTAGGTTGATGTTCTTGGTGTTCAGCTCGAATTCCTGGTATCCGGCAACCACCTCGCCTTTTGGTACGACCACGATTTTTGGAATGTCGATAGAGAGCTCCTGATAGAGTGCCGTGGTCTCCTTCACCAACTTTGCAACAGTATCTTCATCAAGGCCCTCATATAGAAGTCCAAGCTTGGGCCGGGCGATCTCCTCAACCTTCCTGATAATTTCCTTTTGGATCTCCGCATCTTGAAGCTGGTCACTGCCACGCAGGCGTTCAAACTGTGGGATGACTTGGAAGGTTGCCTTCGCCACTTCCTGCTCTCCCGGATTCTCGAAGAGACTACGAGTTCCCGAAGCCCTCTCAGCATCCCCAGGCTTCGGCGGGGGAGTTGAGAGAATTCTTTGAAATTCAGGTTCAACAATCACCGCCTTCTTGCCAACCTCGGGGATATCCTTTCCAATGACGAGTCCAGTGCGGATAATCGAGTTTGGATCGTTGGCGTGATCGATGATCTCCTGAAACCTGTCGTGTGACACGATGGTCAGGCGGTCCACGGCCGAAACTCCTACCCGCTTGCCAAAGGGCAAGCGCAGTCCCCGGCCGATGGATTGCTCCACCAGAGTTCGGGAGTTCGCGGCCCGCAGGGGGACGATGGTATAGAGATTCGTTACGTCCCATCCCTCTTTAAGCATATTGACGTGGATAACGACCTCGACCGGATTGTCCGGGTGTTCAACGTTCAGTAACTGCTCGACGACCTCGTCTTTCTCTTCACCACGCACGTTCGAGTGGACGGTGATCACCTTGCCCTTGTATCTCCCCTCGAAAAACTCATTATCTTCCATAACCTTCTGTAGCGTATCGGCGTGCCTTGTGTCCTGGGCGACAACCAGCATGAACGGCTTGACGATCGGCTGGTCATTATTTCGGGCGTACACCTCCAGCTCAACCTTTGTGTTCTCGTGAATCCGAACACCGTCTTCAAGCTTGATCTTTTCCAGACCTTCAACCGAGTAGTTTGCGGCATCGAAGTTCTCCCGTGTGGCCACAGCCGGTTCCTTCACGAAGCCGTCTGTCATTGCACTGCTCAGGGGATAACTGTAAATCACATTTTTAAAAGGCTCGGAGCGCTGGCCTTGCTCTACCTGTGGTGTAGCGGTTAATTCCAACCCAAGAACAGGATTCAATTCATTGATCGCCCGTACTCCGGCGCTGGCTCGATAGCGATGCGATTCGTCCATCAGCATCACCAGGTCGTCCAGCCCGGCAAGGTAATCGAAATAACTCTGCCCGATGTACTCACTGAGGCGCTTGATTCTCGGGCTCTTGCCGCCGCGTACTTCGCTGTTGATCTTCGAGATATTGAAGATGTTGATATTAATGAAATCAGGATTCCCGAAAAAATCAGCTCCTCTGAGACCGCGTCCGCTCTCGTAGTTGTCTCCGGTTATGATCTCCGGCGGGTTGACCGCGAACTCGGAAATGCCCTGAAAAACATACTTCGGCATGTTTGGCGTGAAATCGGCAATCAGCTTGTTGTAGATTGTCAGGTTCGGGGCAAGCACAAAGAAATGACGGATACCCTCGCTCAGGCACAGATAGCTGATAAAAGCGCCCATCAGCCGTGTCTTACCGACCCCCGTGGCAAGGGCAAAGCAGAGGGAAGGGAAATCACGCTCGAAGGCTTCTATGGTGGAGAATTCGGTCTTAATCGTTTCCAGGGCCTTGGTGGTATCGCCATCTTTCTCAAGGGAGATGATCTCGCACACGCGGGCCAGAATCTCCAGCGAATCCCGCTGCGGGGGACGCAGGCTCAGGCGGTTGCTGATGGCGTTGACGTGTTGAATGCTCATTTTGAACCCTCCTTATCTGAAGGGTCTTTTAGATCGGAAGAGCACACGTCTGAACTCCAGTCACACTGATATATCTCGTATGCCGTCTTCTGCTTGAAAAAAAAAAAAAAAAAAATAAAAGGCAGAAACACAGAATAAAATATCCCACATT
>CAJVXH010000260.1 GCA_913009835.1 uncultured bacterium | reverse complement strand
TTCTTTTTTTTTTTTTCAAGCAGAAGACGGCATACGAGATATATCAGTGTGACTGGAGTTCAGACGTGTGCTCTTCCGATCTCAGCGATCTGGGCAGCGTAACAGCCAATATCAACGGCTGTCTCGTGACTTTTCTCCAGATCCTCGCCACGTGGATAGGACCACACAACCGCAGCCAGGCCGACTTCGTGCGCTTCCTGGATATATTCACGGACCTGTTCGTACATCTCCTCACGTTCCAGTGATCCGGGGTAGATGGTGAATCCTACACCAGAGCATCCCAGTTCCAGTGCGTCCTGCACCGTCGCGGTACGGGCTGGGATCGGATCACTGTCCTTGTGCAACGAATCGTGGTTGTTCGCCTTCAGGATGAAGGGGATCTGTCCGCCAAATTTGTCAGCAGCTTCTTCGATGAATCCGAGGGGAGCGGCGTAGGCATTGCAGCCAGCATCCAGGGCGAGCTGCGGGTGGTAATACGGATCAAATGTTGGTGCGTTGGGCAGATATGTCCGTAACGGACCATGCTCAAAACCCTGATCAACCGGTAGAATCACGAGTTTGCCTGTACCCGCAAGACGGCCATGCATCAGCATCCGATACAAGTTGCTGCGTACGCCCGGATTGCGATGGGTGTACCAACTGAGAATCTCACTTACTCGATCCGTCATTGTCTGTCTCCACATCTTGGGATGATGGTTGGTAATGCTTTCTGATTGGAAATTAGGGAAGCCTGTCGCGTTATTCAATGGGTACTCCATCCAGCTTATCGAGCCGGAGGACGAGCTCTGAAATCCGCTTGTTCGAGTGAGAATTTCTCGAGTATATTCGCATATGCGAATATCATCTGGAGAGAGCGTGGACCAGACTGTAGAATTATTACGTGCCATGGGCGAGGAGAGTAGACTCAGAATCCTTCTCCTGTTGGAACAAGCGGGCGAATTATCGGTAGCTGACCTCAGCCAGGCTCTTGAACTTGCACAACCGAAAGTGTCGCGTCATCTCAGCCGTTTGCGCTTGGCCGGATGGGTGAAAGATCGCCGTTGGCGCGGATTTTCACTGTATCGGGTCGTCCTCCAACCCGGCGACATCCACCGTGAATACCTGTTGAACCTGACCGAGCATCTGCATGAAGACAACACCGCCGCCAGCGACCTGCAACGGCTGGACGCGTTACGCAGATCACATGCACAAAGTAGTATAGGTGAGACTGTGAGTGAACAGAATGCGCCTGCCTCAGAAACTGGCTTCTCAGGTGATGATATCGCGGACAACCAACCTCCCTCAGTCCTATGAAGATCTATACACGAACCGGCGACAAGGGTAAGACCAGTCTGCTCCGTGGTGGACGGGTGCCGAAGCATCATCCACGAGTCGAAGTGTATGGCACCATGGACGAGCTCAACAGCCAAATTGGGTTCGCACGTTCGCTTAACGAAGATGCTGCTGTCGAGGAGAAACTGGAATGGCTGCAGGAATGTTTGCACGTTCTCTGTGCCGATGTCGCCGCACCTCCAGCTGATACCAAAGACGGTGCGATGATCCCACGTATCTGTGCCGAGGATGTCGACCGTTTGGAACGCATGATCGACGAGATGGACGAAGATCTCCCTCAGTTGAAGAACTTCATCCTCCCCGGTGGAAATCCAACCGGCGCAGCTTTACATGTTGCTCGCACCATCTGCAGACGCGGGGAACGTCGACTGACCGAGATTATCGAGCTGGGCGAATCGATCAATGATGAATCATTGCGTTTCGTTAATCGCCTTTCGGATACCCTCTTCACCCTGGCACGTTGGACGAATTTCCGAGCTGGTTGTAATGAGAAAGCGTGGATTGGGAAGGACCAGGGGTGAGCTCGCTGAGTCGGGAGAAACATACTTGCCACGGACTTCAGTCCGTGCACACAGGCCCGTGGAGTGCTCGTCAAGCGCGGGTTTTCCAACGGTGAGTAGACAAGATGCCCGCGCAGACTTTGACGGCGCGGATTATCTACCCTTGAATAGTATCAGAATCTCATCCTCGGCTCTCCTTCCAACGATATTTCTCTCTCAGCTTGCTCATTTCACTTGACACCCCCCCCCATTATGTGTGTATGTATTAGATGTACACGGGCTGCTGTGAGGTATCCAATGAAGAACGAATGTCATATCTGGCAGTGTTCAAGCGACGTTCCATCCGAAAGATCATCCCTCTTCCCGGCAGTCATCATCCAAACTCTTACATCATCTCATATTCACACATGCTCACATAGGTGGACCCCATCAGTTGGACAGATGAGTTGATATTTTAGGTGATAAATCCCGCCCGTTTCATGCTGCTTTTTGTGTTGTTTTCGAGTCGTAAACTTCTGCCGGTGTTCGGCTGTTCAATGCT
>CAJVXH010000259.1 GCA_913009835.1 uncultured bacterium | reverse complement strand
CAAGTTACAAGGTGCCTGACTGATTTCTCAGAACTCAGTACTGTCGTTGGATGATCCCTGCGAACCGCCAAAAAGACGGCGGGTCACAGGGGCATGTATCATAGCTGAGTTAACTGGATAACCGGATGCAAGCAAGTACGGGCAAACGCTACGGGTTACTCAAGATTGAGAAGATGATGAAGGAGTTCGGTTTGAAACGAATCGTTATTGCAGCGCTGGTATTGTTCTGCGGTTTACTGATGAGTCAGTTCGCCCAGGCGGAACAAAGTTACTGGGTGGAGTTCACTGACAAGGGCCAGTGGGAGAGCCTTAGTCAGGGTGAGCTGGAGACCGCTGCCTTTGATCACGGCTTGACTCAACGCGCGATTGATCGTCGCGAGTTGGAAGGACTTGCGGGTGACGATCTGATCACACTGGATGATCTCCCGCCTGACGCTGAATACGTCGCAATGCTGGGTGAACTGGGCGCTCAGCTATGCCAGCAGTCATGGTGGTTCAACCTGGTGAGTGTGAGGGCTGATGATCAGGTTATGGCACAGATAGCTGAATTGCCGTTCGTAAAACGAGTTCACCGGGTTGCGGCGATGAGTATGGCTCGTTCGTCATATGAGGTCGTCGAGGAGTTTGATGGCAATCCAGCTCCGGGGCCGGGAATCGATACTCCCGGCAGCTACGGACGCAGCTATCTGCAGGCGCTACAGGTAAATGCCGTCGAGGCGCATCGCCAGGGGATTACGGGCAAAGGCGTGTTGATGGTGGTCATCGATGGTGGTTTTGAACTGTCGCACGAGTGTTTTGAGAACCTGGACGTGATCGCGGAGTGGGATGTTACCGACAACGATGACTATACCGGGCAGGAGCCTGAGGATGCTCGTGGACAGACGAGTCATGGTACCGGATGCCTGTCCGAGATCGCGGGATATAGCCCGGGCAATTTGATAGGTATAGCGTACGAGGCGAGTTTCGTTCTGGTGAAGAGCGAATATATTCCGACGGAGACGGTGCAGGAAGAGGATGACTGGGTGGCAGGTTTGGAGTGGGCTGAACGACTTGGAGCGTCGGTTGGCAGCTCTTCGCTGGGTTACACTGACTGGTACAACGCAGCGATGTATGATGGCTGGTATCCTCTTACCAGCAGGGCGATCACTCGGGCATTTGAAAAGGGCGTGGTGTTCGTGACATCCGCCAGCAATGATGGCCCGCAACCGATGACCTTGGGCGCACCGGCCGATTGCTACGGCGGTCTGTCCATTGGGGCGATTGACAGCCTGGGTACTATCGGTCGCTTCTCCAGTCGTGGTCCGACGGCTGATGGTCGTATCAAGCCGGATCTGGTCACACGAGGAGTACAAACTCTTCTCGCCAGCCCCCAAACCCAGAACAACTATGCCTATTGGAATGGAACCAGCATGGCCTGTCCGATAGGGGCGGGCGTAGTAGCGCTTGTACGTCAGGCTCAACCGGAATGGAGTGCGGCAGAGGTTATGGAGGCTTTGCGGATGACGGCGGATCGTGCGGATCACCCTGATAACACTTATGGCTGGGGAATACCGGATGTGATGAAGGCTATTGCCTATGAAGGAGAGTAGATTGTTCGGATTGAATTTGTCGTGCCCACGACATTTATATCGTGGATTGATCGTGAGATGAACATGCCCCTGTTACGACCGAAGGTCATAACAGGGTTAATCCGCAAGTATATCCATATATGTTGTTTGCTTTCTCAAGACTCAAGACTCAAGACTCAAGACTCAAGACTATGGTCGGATAATCCCTGCGAACCGCACAAAGACGCGGGTCACAGGGGCATATGTGTGCTACCGTTTTGTGTGGAGGATGTGTAGGTGATAAAGCGTCATGCTTTGAATATTAGTACTCTGCTAGTGATAGCGGGATTGCTGTTAGCGGGTTGTGCTGGTCAGCAGAAGACATTGCCCCCACCGCCTCCACCGGACGCGACAGAAGAAGTCCAGATGGTCACGGTTCAGGTGGCGGTCGAGAACCTCCGTGAAACACCGAATGGAGCTAAAATCGGCGAGACGATTGGCGGAAGCGAACTGGAGTTCATGCAGCGTCGTGGAAACTGGGTGCAAGTGAGAGATATGACTCGCGGTGGAGTCTGGATCTGGGCTCCTTCGGTGGGGTTCGCAGAGGTCAACCCGATCTCCGTTCCGCTCTGGTTGGGAGTTGGCAGACCGCAGAATGTGGACACTCTGACCTCGATTTTCGGAGCGCCGGAGCAGCTTGAACTGGTTGGCGGAGATGTGTTTCGGTAAGATCGGAAGAGCGTCGTGTAGGGAAAGAGTGTAGATCTCGGTGGTCGCCGTATCATTAAAAAAAAAAGAAAAAAAAACATAAAAACACAAAAAAAAAAAAAATACCGTCTACAT
>CAJVXH010000258.1 GCA_913009835.1 uncultured bacterium | reverse complement strand
CCTCCGGACCCCGCCTCGCGACGACGCCCTTGCCATTGGCTACTGGTTCCTGTCATCAAGGCCCACAGGGGACTTGCACCCCATTAGATGTACATCATGCCCGGCACACAGAAATAAAGGCGCAATTGATCTTGCGCCTTTTGTGTAAATCGTATAAGGGGTGTTTGTTACCCTTCCAGCAGACCCTTCCTGATCAATTTCTGTTCGAGCTGAGTGACCAGACGGTCTATCTCGGCGACCATCGCTTTACCCGGCGTTATCGTCCAAGTCTACCTTTCCACGGAAAACCCAGTAGATCGTTACGGTATAGGCCAGAACCAAGGGCATGCCGATACCAGCGATGATCAACATGATGCCCAGAGTCTTTTCTGATGAGGATGCGTTGACCGCAGTCAGGCTATTGCCAGCGACCGAGGAGTGAATCATCTCCGGGAACATTCCGATGCCATACAAAACCATCAGTAGCACGATGGACAAGCTGCTGAACAGGAAACCGCGCCACTCACGGTTATGATGAATCTCGCGTGGGATGTTCGCAATAGTCAACACGGTCAGCAATGGGACGACAAGCAGTGCCGGATATTCCTTGAACGGTGTGACCATGTGCGGAATAAACAACAGGGTAGCCAAAGTGGTGATGATGAACATGGCAATGAACAGCAGGATAGAGGGTGTGACCCAGCGACGAATCCAGGTATTCAACTCACCCGGCGTCTTCAGTACGAGATAGATCACGCCGTGCATGACGAACAGGGACAGGGTCATCAGCCCGACGAGTATCGCGTAGGGATTGAGCTGAGCCAGCAGGTTGCCGTAATACTCGTAGTCGCTGGTCAGCGGCACACCCTGAGCGATGTTTCCGAAAGCGACGCCCATGATTAACGGAGCAATAACCGAAGAGAGGGCGAAGGTAGCGTCCCAGAAACTCCGCCAACTCTTCCCCTCACGAGCTGAACGGACGTCAATAGATATCGCGCGAAAAATAAGCATGAACAACAGCAGAATCAGCGCGAGGTAGAATCCTGAAAAGGCTGTGGCGTATGCCATCGGGAAGGCAGCGAAAAGGGCACCACCGCCAGTGATCAACCACACTTCGTTTCCATCCCACACTGGTCCAATGGCTTCAAGCATGGTTCGACGCCATTTGTCGTCTTTGGTCAGGAAATATATTCCGCCAATACCCAGATCGAATCCGTCAAGGATAGCGTAGCCGGTGAAGAGGACACCGATCAGAATCCACCAGGAGGTTTGCAGCCAAGTGATATCCATCAACGGGTCCCTCCCTTATCGCGATACACGGAAAGTTTCACAAGCCCGGGACCATCCTTGATCTTTTTGTCCAACAAGGCGAAGAACATGACGAACAAACCCAGGTAGACGACTGTGAAGAGGATGAGACTGGTGATCACCTCCGCCGCTCCAACAGTTGGAGAAATGGCATCCACAGTTTTCATCAGACCGTAGACGATCCAGGGTTGCCGTCCGATCTCCGCCGCCGCCCAACCGATCTGGTTACCTATCTGGGGCAGTACGACCGCAAGCGCCATAATCCATAGCAACCAACGCATCTTGAACAAGTGACCGGTCCATGAAAGCACTCCACCACCGACAGACAATGCAATCAAAGCCATCCCAATGACAACCATGAGGTGATAGAGTTGGAATACGGTGTTGACCGGAGGGCGTTCGTCCGCCGGAATGTCATTGAGACCAGTAACCACGTGTTCCGTATCGCCGGCGACCAACCAACTCAGCATGCCGGGAATGGCCAGGGAGGAGGTCGTCTCCTCGGCTTCATTTACCCAGCCGATAAGTGATAACGGCGCGTTGGCCGTGGTTTCCCATTGACCCTCAAACGCTGCCAGCTTGGCTGGTTGAGTCTCCGCGACTGTTTCAGCACTCGAATGACCAGTTGATAGCTGGACAAGGCTGGCGATAATGGCGAGAACGAAGCCGATTTTCATCGAAGCTTTCGCAAAATCGAGATGCTTGTTTTTCAGCAGGTAGTAGGCGCCGACGCTGAGCACCAACCAGGCTCCTGCCTGCCAGGCGCCCATGATAGTATGGGAAAGACGGTCCATCGTTGACGGATTAAACACAACCGCCCAAAAATCAACCACCTCCGCACGAGGACCAGTTGGAGTATCTACAATGTGAAAACCTGCCGGGGTCTGCATCCAGGAATTCGCGACGATAATCCACAGCGCACTGAAGTGCGAACCGAGCATCACCATCCAAGTCGCGAACCAGTGCCAGCCCGGTCTGACTTTCTCCCAGCCAAACAGAACGATGGCGAGAAATCAGATCGGAAGAGCACACGTCTGAACTCCAGTCACACTGATATATCTCGTATGCCGTCTTCTGCTTGAAAAAAAAAAGATTTAATTCGTAAACAAGCAGTAGTAAATCCTGA
>CAJVXH010000257.1 GCA_913009835.1 uncultured bacterium | reverse complement strand
GGGACTCAATGACCCTGAGGAAGGATCTAGCTGAACGACGGTCTCAAGGACCGGAATGACAACGATCTCTTCCTCAGGTACTTCATATGAACAAGCTAAACCTCCAGCAGAGATATACAAGGATGACACACCTCTTTTCCGTGCTGAAAAGTTTGTCAGCGCGGATTATCCACGACATGAATGTCGTGGGCAGATATCACATCTTCCACGACTGAAGTCCGTGGTAATAAGCTGATCGAACGTTACTTCTCTTCTCTGGCCGGTAGTTTGGTATACATCGGCTCCGGACCTCGGCTGACATCATGCGCGACGCTACTGAAGTCGCCTTTATAGTCACCCTCACGTGGATAATTGAACGGTTCCCCACGACGCCAGTTCTCCGGCTTGTTATCCTGTGCCAGGTGCGCCAGACGGGTCTTGCCGGTAATCATCGAGCGGCCTTCCCGGATGTAATAATCAAACTCTTCCGGGAATTTCTCCATCATCGACTTGATGGGCATAACGATTGAATCGCCGAGCGGACAGATGGTGTTGCCGTATATCTGATCAAAAACGCTGAGAAGCATCTCTCTGGCATCTGGTTGCGGCTGCCCAGCTTCTATGTCCTTCAACTGACGTAGCACCCACCCGCATCCTTCGCGGCATGGTGTACACTGACCGCAGGATTCGTGCGTGTAGAATTGGGCAATGGTGGTCGCGGCTTCGACGAGACAGGCTGTTTCATCGAAGACAATCATCCCGCCGGAGCCGAGCATTGATCCGTGCTCGGCGATGTTCTCATAATCCATGGTACAGTCGAGAAACTCTTCCGGCTTCAGGATGAACACCGACGAACCACCCGGAATCACGCCCTTCAACTTGTGACCTCTCCAGCATCCGCCCAGCTCTTCCTCGAAGAACTTCTTCATCGGATAACCGAGGGGGACTTCGTAGACGCCAGGGCGTTGAACGTGTCCGCAAACGCTCCACAGCTTGGTGCCCCGGGATTTTTCCGTGCCCCACTGGGTGTACCACTCCGCGCCGTTCTCAATGATCTTCGGCACGTTGGTCAGGGTTTCCACGTTGTTGACGATGGTCGGGCAGTGGTAGAAACCTTCGACAGCCGGGAACGGTGGCTTGAGCCGTGGTTCGCCGCGCAAACCTTCCAGGCTGTTGATCATCGCGGTTTCTTCACCGCAGATATATGCGCCTGCGCCACGATGTGTCCAGATCTGGATGTTGTTACCGGTGCCCATGATGTTTTCGCCGATATATCCGGCTTCACGCGCCTGGGCGAGCGCATGCTCGACCATCTTCCAGCCCTTGACGAATTCACCGCGCAAATAGACATAAGCGGTGTTCGCGCCCATGGCGTATGCGGCCAGCAGCACGCCTTCGATCAACTGATGTGGCGTTTTCTCAAGGATTTCACGATCCTTGAAGGTACCCGGTTCGGATTCGTCCCCGTTGCAGATCAGATACTTTGGTTTGGGCAAATCCTTGGGTACGAAGCTCCACTTCAGACCGGTTGGGAAACCTGCCCCGCCTCGTCCACGCAGACCGGAAGCCTTGACTATATCAATCAGTTCGCCGGGAGTGACTTTGTCCTTCATCACCCGCTGCCACTGCTTGTATCCCCCGTGCTCCTCATATGTCGAGAGCTCAGTCATGTTGGGGATGTCAAGGTTCTTAAAAAGTATTTTCTCGAGCGCCATGTTTTTCTCGATGTAGCCTGGGATCGCTGATCCCGGGGTTCTCGAATCGACAATCTTCCCCGGGTTCACGAACCCGGGCTACGTCTCATGCGTTGCCGTTGCCTGCAGATTTTTTCCATCCCTCGATCAGCTCGTCGAGCTTTTCAGGGGTCAGATCTTCGTAATAGTCGTCGTTCACCTGCATCACCGGGGCATTGCCGCAAGCGCCCAGGCATTCTACCCGATGCAGGCAGAACAGGCCGTTATGGGTGATCTCATCTTCCTTGATACCGTGCTTGTCCTTCAACTGCTGGATGAGATTCTCTCCCTCACGGAGGGTACAGGCGATGTTCTGGCAGAACTGGATATGGTACTTCCCCACTGGTTTCTGGGGGAAGTAGGTATAAAAAGTGAGCGCCTCGTAGACTCTGATCTTGGGGACGCCGAGGAGTTCAGCGACATAGTCGCAAGCATCCACGCTCACCCACCCGGATTCAGCCATCACGATGTGCATCGCCGGTAATATTGCAGACATGGACTCAGGGTAGTGAGTGACTATTTCCTTGACCCGCGCCTCATTTTCGGCGGAAAGCTGGTAAGCCATAGCTCGTTATCTCTCCAGTTCGCCAGCGATCACGTTCACACTGGAAATCGTCATGACCGCATCCGCGATCAGTCCACCTCAAGCAATTCTTCGATGGACTGGTAGAAATACATGCAGGGGGACCGGAAGTGCAGGCGATAAGGGTTC
>CAJVXH010000256.1 GCA_913009835.1 uncultured bacterium | reverse complement strand
TTAATGATACGGCGACCACCGAGATCTACACTCTTTCCCTACACGACGCTCTTCCGATCTTACGATGGCTCAATGGGTCAGGGGTGATGCTCTGAAAGGGATACAATGCCTGATCTCCTACATGAGCATCTTCTGAATCACCTTGTCTTTATAACCTTCGAGATAGCATCTATCACGTCTTTGCAATCTCTGGCGGTTCTGAACACCTCACGACATTCCTTGTTTTCAGCGCAGTAACTCAGTTCAGCCAGCATTTTCAGTTGAACTTTTTCATCTTCTTCCGGGGTAAGAATGAGGAATATGATATGTGCTAAACCTCCATCCATGCATTGCCAGTCAATTCCCTCCTCTGACCTGGCGAGTAGAACCAGCGACCGTCCCAACTTCATGAATCTCGCATGTGGGACCGCGATTCCCCCTTCCAAACCTGTCGATATTTGCTCTTCACGTTGCAGAAGATGTTGTCTGATAGTGTCTTCATCCGGCCAACGCAGGATAGCTGAAGTGTGCTTCGCCAGCTCGGCAATAGCCTCCTGCCTGGTAGTACTCCTGAGTTTCAGTATATCTATACCACCGAGCATGGCGTTTGTCAGGTAGCTGAAATCCGATCGTTTGTACCTCATTCTATTCAGCAGGGTCATTATTGCCAGCAGCAAAATCGAAATGCCAATCGCAATTCCCATCATTGTTGGACTTGGAATGAATGGTGCCACTTCTATCTCCGATCCGGTTTATTCTCAGAAGGTGTGCAGGTATCAGCTCGCCTTGATCTTGTTTTCGCTCTGGATTTCTTTCGCCAGAGTCAGGCCAAGTTTTATCAGATAGGGTCCTATGGTTTCGTTGAGGATGACAGTTGCGAGTACAATGGTGGTAATCATCTGGCCTATTTCGGGGTAATCTGCCAAAACCTCATATGACAAGCCAATTGCTACTCCCGCCTGGCATAGCAAGGTGATTCCCAGGAAGTTTGAGACTTCCTTTGGTTGCCCGGAATACTTCCCGGCAACCCATATTCCCCCAATCTTCCCTAATAATCTTGCCACCAGATAGACGATGCCGGCGATCCCCATCTTTAATAGCGTCTCAAGATGAAGTGAGAGACCGGCAAGAACGAAGAAGGCGATGTATATCGGCTGCTCAAGTTGACGTTGTTGAACATAGATAAGCCTGTGGACATAGGATGAATTGGCAACCGTTGCACCGGCGGCCATGGCTACCAGCATTGGGGGAAGATGCAGCATCCGGGCGATGCCGGTGCCGACGAGAACGATCCCAATTATCACCAGCAACAATTCAGGCAGTTCATCGAGGTGTTTTTCCCACAGTCCCAGCAGCTTTCCCAACGCTATACCGAGAACGACTGAGACAACGACTTCGTATATCGGTTGAATCATGGCTGAAGCAGGATCAGCCCCGTTTCCCAGGTGAACGAAGCTGTAAATCACTCTGAAAAGCCCCATTGCCAGGAGGTTGTTTATGGCAACGAGTGCGAGCAGGCGGTCTGTCAGAGGTCCTTTTGAGTGATATTCTCTGACAACCAGAAGAGTCGCCGCTGGTGCTGTGGCCACCGCAATTGAACCGATCAGAAGGCTGAGCACGAGGTCATAGCCCAACAACAGGAAACCACCACTGACCAATACCATAACCCCTGTGGACTCGAAAGCGGCTAATCGGATCAGGTTCCAGATTCCGATTCTTTTGAGAAGGGACCATTCGAATTCGTTTCCAATTGCGAACAGGATCAGGCCCAACGCTATGTCATTGATAACATCCAGATTTTTAACAACGTGCTCCGGGATCAGACCGGTCAAATGGGGTCCGATGAGCAAGCCCATCAACAGGTAGCCGGTAACACGGGGGATTTTCAACCGATAGGCCAGTTTACCGGCGAGCAGCCCCATGATGATGGCAAGACCAAGACTGAAGAGTTCGTCAGTTTGGATGTCCATTGACTCCCATTCGGCAGTTTTATTACCGGTGATTGCGGGCAATTCCCATCATTTCCAATATATCAATCCTTCCAGTGTAAATGTGAATATTTATACCCTCTCCGTCATACGCTACATTGGGCGTATCCAGCCCGACATGATGAAGTCCTATTTTCAGTGTTCATCTCTCCATTTTCAGGAATCCGGCTATCCAGTGAACTCAGCCAGGAGATATGCCCCTGTGACCCGCAGTCTTTTTCTGTTGGCGGTTCGCAGGGATTAACGTGGTCTTGAGTCTTGAGTCCTGAGAGAACAGAGTCATGCCTCGTAGCTTGCGAATCAACCCTGTTATCGCCTGCGGCGGTAACAGGGGCATGACACCCCAGCTGACTCATCTGGATAACCGCCCACAGGAAAAAAATGCCCCTACCGATGAGTTATTGTGACTCTGTCATTCTGTATCCCCTTATGATTTAGCTAGTTAAATTCTATGAGAAGACTGGCTTGCTCCTTGCGCTGAAATCTGCGGACCAATCTCTCCAAGCATCATGAGGAAGCTATGGATTACCCAGATTTTGCGGTTCGACCCAACGGGCCAGACGAGATCGAGCGGCAGCTGGACACCCGCACCGGTGACGAATACGCTGTCACCGCAATAGTGTCAACATATGCCTCCACCCGATTTCTGCCGGGTCTGCTGGACGATCTCTTCGCCCAAACGCTCTATGCGCGTGGTGAGCTCGAGATCGTTTTTGTCGATAGC
>CAJVXH010000255.1 GCA_913009835.1 uncultured bacterium | reverse complement strand
TCAGTGTGACTGGAGTTCAGACGTGTGCTCTTCCGATCTTCAGAAGATCGTGTATGCGGTGGATCATCCCTGCTGGCGAAGCCCGCAGGAGCACTATGAATAATGTCCTGTGACCGGCTGGAACATGCCCCTGTGACCCGCGTCTGTTGGCGGTTCGCAGGGATTATCCAACGTCTGTTCTGAGTCCTGAGTCCTGAGAAACCAGACGCGCGCTTCACAACTCGCGGATTAGCCCTGTTATCGCCTGCGGCGGTAACAGGGGCATGTTCATCGTCGGATAATCCACGACATAAATGTCGTGGGCATGATGCAATTGCTGCTGAGTTAAGTGGATAACCGGATGCACTCAAAACACGGGCCTGTTGATCGATCAGAGAGTACTGACTGGAAATGCGATCAAAAGTTGGCTTAAATCTTCCAATCTTCGAGCAACTGATCGTGCAATTCCTGAATCTCCGACGTTGGTGCGTTGCAGGTGCCGAAACGACAGAGGTATGCGGTTACCGAATTACTGATAGCTGCCTTGTCGCTGATAGTCGGAAGGAGAGTGAGCAGATCATCGGTTGGGAGATCGTCCTCCAACGGAATCATCTGCACATATGGCGGCAACATCTCATCAACATGCTTTCTAAGTGATGAACGTTTGGGAAGTTTGCCTTCCGGGTCGGGAGGACGTACGACGACCAGCTCATACATGGGACCTCGAAGCAGCAAGGCAACATCCACCATACCGGCCATTTCCAATCCGACCTTCTTGATGATCTCCGCGTATGCTTCGATATCCTCCTTGATCATGATCAGGTATTCAGAGCTGCCTTGCAAAGCCGCCAGTCGCAGGAAAACGCGCAGAGCCATCGAGAATCCGCTGGGTTCAACATTATCGATTATTTCCACCTGCCGTCCCAAGGGAGCTTCATCTGAGATGAAGGTGTGATAGAATCCAGCGTCTTCGTGACGGAAACTCTGCTTCAGAACGTTGGCGAAATCCAACGCCCACGCCAGATGGCGCTTATTTCCGGTAGCGGAAAACAGGTCGATCATGGCGTTTCCCAGGAAGGAATAATCATCCAGTACGCCATTACCAGAAGGCGAACCGTCTGTCGATGATCTGATCAGCTTTCTGCCATTCCAATGCTTGTCACGCAAAAACGCGGCGGTTTTCTCGGCAGCTTCAAGATATCGTCGATCACCAAAGACTCGATACCCATGCGCCATCGCGGAGATCGCGAGCCCATTCCACGAGGTGACGATTTTCTTGTCCAATCTCGGTGGGACACGCTTTTTACGTGCTTCATAAAGGCTCTTGCGATGCTTTTCAACCAGGGCTTTAAGTTCTTCTACAGGACGATCGGTCCGGGCAGAGACTTCCTCATAGGGATAACGTCGGGTCAAAACAGTTCTGTTCTTATCCTCAAAGTTGCCCTCACGAGTGATGCCGAAGAGCATCATCAATGCTTCCGAATCTCTCTCCCCGACAATCGAGGTGATCTCTTCCGGCGTCCAAACATAAAACGTCCCCTCTTCACCACCGCTGTCAGCATCGAAACTGCTGTAAAAGCCGCCATTTTCAGCGTCGTACATCTCTGCAAGCATGAAGTCGAGGGTGCGTTGTGCCACATGACCGAATAGTGCTTTTTCGCTGAACATTGCGGCAGCTTCCGTATATAGTGAGGCGAGCTGCGCGTTATCGTAGAGCATTTTCTCGAAATGGGGAACTGTCCATGAGGCATCAACAGAGTAGCGGTGGAATCCGCCGCCGATATGATCCTGTACTCCACCGGAAGCCATCGCTATCAACGCATCCCGTACCGCTTTTGAATATCGCATGTCGCCCGTACGACGGTAGAGATGCAGCAACATCTGCCAACGTACGGGAAGCGGAAATTTGGTCGAACCGGAGAATCCACCATGAAGGCTGTCGATCTGTTCCAAGGCCTGCTCACCGATGGCATTGATAGCGTCTATTTTGAATGATTCAGGGTGAGAACTGGCAGTGTTGCGAGAGATGAAACCATGGAGCTGAGAGGCGGTATCTTCAATCTGATCACGGTTTTCATTCCAGGCGTGATCCAGCTTTTGTATCAGGTCGAAAAACGTTTCGGCAGGGTAATACGTGCCACCAAAGAATGGTTCGAGATCGGGGGTCAACCAGACTGACATCGGCCAACCTCCGCTACGGGTTAACAGCTGGACAGCCTCCATGTAGATGCGATCAAGGTCAGGGCGTTCCTCACGGTCAACTTTTATGCAGATGAAATGCTCATTCAGGTAAGCGGCAATCTCCGCATTCTCGAATACCTCATGTTCCATCACGTGGCACCAGTGACACGATGAGTACCCGATGGAGAGGAAGATAGGTTTCTGCTCACGCCGTGCTCTGAACAACGCTTCATCGCCCCAGGGATACCAATCAACAGGATTGTCAGCATGTTGACGGAGATACTCGCTGGACTCTTTCGCCAGACGATTTCTCCCAATATCGATGCGAGTTGAAGTATCGGATGAAGGCATACCGAGCTCCCGGTTTGTACGAAACAGGATTGCGTTGAAGGTAGATCGGAAGAGCACACGTCTGAACTCCAGTCACACTGATATATCTCGTATGCCGTCTTCTGCTTGAAAAAAAAAAACAAAAAACAAACAAAAAAAAATAAAAAACAAAATAAAACAAAAAAAGAGAAAAAAAATAAACAGCATCTCCATTGCTATCACTACTT
>CAJVXH010000254.1 GCA_913009835.1 uncultured bacterium | reverse complement strand
TATTGATTGAGTGATCATTACTTAGTTTCGCTGGGTTTAGTCTCTTTTTCTTCTTTGTGTTTGTTTTTTTTTTTAATGATACGGCGACCACCGAGCTCTACACTCTTTCCCTACACGACGCTCTTCCGATCTCTATCTCTCTTGAGATTGGCAATGTAACCTGCGACGGTGCGGATCTGCTGAGGTGATCGCAAGCTGGAACCGCCGTATTTGCGCACTACACGGCTCATTTGTCTAATCCCAGAACATCAGCCATCGTGTATGAACCGCTGCTCTTTCCATGCAGGAACCTCACAGCCGGGGCTACTCCTCGTTCTAATGCGGATCGTGATGACGCACGATGAATCAGCTCCAACGTCTCACCTTCCGCCGCGTACATCACTCGATGCTCGCCAACGATCTCACCGATCCGAACCGAAGTCGTTTGCGATTCTGCTCCCACAGTCAGCAGACGCTCGTGGATCTTCTTCGCGGTACCCGAAGGCTGGTCCAGTTTATGACGGTGATGGGTGTCGATGATGGCGATATCGTAACCTTCCAGAGCCTGCGCAGCCCGAATCACCAGGTCGAACAGCACGTTCATCCCCTGAGAGAGATTTGGTGCGATGATGTGAGCGTTGGTAAGGCGGTTCAATACCGAGAGTTGGTCGTCATCGAACCCTGTCGCCCCGATGAGGATGGGGATGCCATGTTCTTGCGCACGTTCGGCATGTTCGACCGCGCCCACCGCCAGAGTGACATCCACCCAGACATCGGAACTGTCGCCCACACCCGGTCCATCGGCTTCTATGGCAATTCCAGCAATTATTTCTCCAGCCGACCCCGCCAGGTCAACCGCATGGTCCACAACAATGCTGTCATCATTCGCCAATCCGCGAATGACTTCGCCTCCCATGCGTCCCGCAGCACCGAAAATTGTCACCCGGATCTGCCTTGCATCGCCCATGATTTTCCTCTCAGATGAGTCCGAGCTCCAGCAGGTCGCCGTCAATCTTCTCCGCCGAACCAGGACGACTCAACGGTGCCAGGGGCATGCGAACCGGACCAGCGGGTAAACCCAGACGCTTCAGCGCGTGTTTCGCCGGAGTGGGGCTGGTCTCAACAAACAGACTCTTGGCCAACGCTGCAAAACGTTCATGCAGTTCATATGATCGGCTGACATCCCCCGACACGTAGGCGTTGTACTGTTCAACCACCAGATCGGGGATGATGTTCGATAAAACCGACACCGCTCCGGCGCCCCCAACCTCCCAGATCGGCAAGTTGATACCATCTTCCCCCGAAAATACCGGGGTCAATTTTCCATAACGATGGGTGGCTTCCCAAACCTGAGCCAGGTTGCCGGAAGCTTCCTTCAACGCCACCACCTCCGGCAAATCAAGCAGACGCAAGTAACTGTCCGGACTTAGGTTAATCGCGGTACGACTTGGAACATTATATACCATCATCGGAAAATCGGGGACTGTTTCCGCAATATGAGTAAAATGACGTAGAATGCCTTCCGTAGTCGGCTTGTTGTAGTAGGGAGTGATGACCAGAGCACCGTCAGCACCCAGCTCTTTAGCCCTGGCGGTGCGCGCCGCACTCTGCTGAGTGTTGTTGGTTCCGGTACCAGCTACAACCCAGGATTTTCCGTCCGCAACGGTC
Organism: uncultured bacterium; assembly: GCA_913009835.1. Lineage (GTDB taxonomy): Bacteria > Electryoneota > Electryoneia > Electryoneales > Electryoneaceae > BMS3BBIN04. The sequence continues at coordinate 1,076 of CAJVXH010000254.1, read as the reverse complement.
ACTGCAATCTCAACCACTCGCGCCCATTCATCTTCCGTCAGCGCCGGGTTTTCACCGGTCGTGCCGCAGGGTACAATGCCGTGAATTCCAGCGTCAATTTGACGCTTCAGAAGAGTCTGCAACCCGGCTTCATCGAGGGCGCTGTCCTCCTTGAACGGAGTGACAATGGCGGTGAATACACCCTTCCAGGGGACACGCTTACTTTGCTCAGCTTTTGTCATGTAAGAATAACTCGTTCGAGGTTAAATGGCATCCGGACCAGATTCAGACGTACGAACCCGAATAACGTCTTCGACTGGATATATGAATATCTTGCCATCTCCCAGCTGACCGGTGCGGGCGTTGGACAGGATGGCGTCAATCACCTGATTTTCCAGCTCATCTTCGATAATGATCTCTATCTTAACCTTGGCTATATAATCGACTTCGTATTCCCGCCCACGATACATCTCAGAGTGACCGCGCTGGCGGCCGAAGCCTTTGACTTCGCTGACGGTCATCCCCTGCACCCCTGTCTCCAGCAGTGCTTCCCGTACCTCTTCCAGACGGTAGGGCCGGATGATGGCTTCGATTTTTTTCACGTCCCCTCCTCATCGACCTCAGATTGCGAAGCGAATGTGCATGATGTCACCATCAGTGACGGTGTACGTTTTGCCTTCGAGTCGCAATATACCTTCATCGCGGCATTTACTCATCGTTGTAAGACGGAGCAAATCATCGCTGGGGACAACTTCCGCACGGATGAAACCACGCTGCAGATCGCTGTGAATTGTCCCGGCTGCATTGACCGCGTCAGTACCCTTGACAATCGGCCACGCTCGCACTTCATCATCTCCAACCGTGAAGAAACGGATCAGCCCCAGCAAGTCGAAGCTCGCCTGAATGACCTTGTCCGATAGATCGGAAGAGCACACGTCTGAACTCCAGTCACACTGATATATCTCGTATGCCGTCTTCTGCTTGAAAAAAAAAAAAACAACAAACAAAAACAATTTAATTTTAATTTTTTGAAATATAAATACCTACAAATCTATCTCCTATCTATCGCCCTCCTACCCCATCTATCTCCTCTTGTT
>CAJVXH010000253.1 GCA_913009835.1 uncultured bacterium | reverse complement strand
AGAGCTGGAGAATCTTCCAGCAAGGAGGAAATTGTGCGTTCAAAACTCTCCTCCTCACCCGAGCAATTCAAGGTGATGGCCAGTGCAGCGGGACGATTCTCAAACCAGGGGGAAACGGAAATCTCTTTGATCGCCGAATTCCTGTCGACTGGAGAAGCTACTGACGCCAGGTAGCTGTAGAAATTCTCAATTTCTTCCGGGGTGGCGAGTCCACCATCGAGATTGGGATGGAGGAGTCTGAAGGTGGAAAAATAGAACATACGTCCTGAACCGTACACACTTTCCCAAGCGGCGGGGATTTTGTTATCGAACTCGCGCCATTCGCCGAGAGTTCTGATCCTGGTGGTGTCCACATCGACTGCCGGAACCAGAATCCACTCTGGATCAGCGAAGTAGTACTTCTCTTTGTCTTTCCAGATTTTCGGATCATTGTCGTCAGAATTCATGTACAAGCTGAATCCCTCGAGATCCCGCTCCACTAACGGTACCCCGATGGCATCGCCCAGTTTCCAGGTATCGGGATTCAACTCGCCAGTGTCCATCAGACGATCATACCCATCGCGAGTGTTCCTCCCGAAATTTTCTCCGGCTACCAGAACTCCGCCGTTGAAAATCCAATCGTTCAGTATTTCCAGTTGATCATCATCCATAAATGTCAGCGAGAAACGTTGATCAGCATCATGGTAACCGAAGAGTGTGCCAGCAATGAGTATATCGAATTCGGCAAGTCTCAATTTGTCACTGAGGATTGTTCTGTCACACACCGTGGTGGGAATTCCCGAGCGGTTCATCGCCTCGTACGCCAGCACGACACCATCACACAAGGTTCCCAGTCCATCGCCATCACTGGTTGCCAGAATGGCCGCCCTGGGTAACACATAATCCGGTGCGCGGGTGGGCAATAACCTGCTGATTTCCGCATCTGAAGATTGTGCGGAACATCCTGCCAGAAACATAATGCCTGCTACAATAAGCCCCAGGGTGAGAACATGTTGAACACCGCCATGCTTGAGTCCGGCAAATATGTTAATCATTCTGGCTCCGGCTGAGATTCTGAACGATAACTTCGCTGCCAGGTATGGCATGAAAAATCACCTGACCTGTGCGGTTGTGATAAGTACCATCATTCTGGGAACCAGTAATGGACACCCATTCCCAGGGAGTTGACAATTGCACGGTCAGGGGTGGAGGATCCGAATGAATAGTATCATCAACTCTCAAGGTCAGTACATAACTATTCTGATGCTCTGTGAACTCAAGTGATGTTGCAGAGCGAGCATGCAGATACTCACCCATCTCCCTGATTGGGAGGACACTGAGGTCACGGTTACGGAGCAGACGCATCTGCCGCTCAAAGTTCCGCGGCGTCACATTGTACTTCTCCTCCACATCATAATCCGTCAGTTGATTGTACTCGCGAGCGTCTTTCGGGAACAGGTGATGATACTGCATCACAGTCCATTTCATCAGGTTATCATCAAAGATTCTGACGTATGCGGTTGGATCTGGATTCAAATCATCGATCATGACATGGCTGTACAGTTTTGCCGGATTGAGTTCATCGAGAGCATTTGAACGGTTGCCACCGATTCTGCCATACCTGAATCCCAGCTCTTTCAGAATCCTCATGCCGGAAAGTGTCAGCGAGGAGTATGGATATCCCACCGACACTGCCCGTTCACCTGTCCACTCTAAAATCAGAGCCTGGCTTTCCGAAAAAGTTGTCTCAATCCACTGATCTGTGACCGTGTCATTCATCGGACGGTGTTCATGTCCGTGACTGCCGATCTCGTGACCAGCCCGGTACAGCTCGCGAACTTCATTAATGGAGAGTCTGCGGGTTATAAGGCCTTCAGCCTCCCCGGTAATCAACGGACTGTGACCAACCCAACTGGTTACTATGAAAAACGTTCCACGCATGCCGTATTTTTCGAGCAGTTTTTTTCCATAGCGATACTGGTAAGAACTGCCATCGTCAAAAGTGATGGAGACACCTTCCTGCTTTCCATCCGGCCACTGGGCTATTATAGCCTCCGGTTGAGCTGGAAATTCATCGGGATGGGCAGTGGATCCATTGGCAGCGCGAAAGGCATCCGCGACCAGATACGCCCCCTCTTTCATCCGCGAAGTGTATTCGGGAACGTTCCAGGGTTCCCATGTATACGCTATCCCCTTTGCGAAATCATCAGGTATCACATCCAGGAGCTGTGGATTGGATTCAGGGTTTTTGACCAACAGCGGATAGAATTTGAACTCTTCAGTGGTCACTATGTCCAGCTCATCAGTCTCCGGTTGATTGTCCAGCACCGAACGCGACGATGGATCGCTTACGTTCAGCAGGGACCAGGGAATGCGCAGCTCGATCTGTTTGCCATCCGCACTCTGGAAAATGTCAGCCAGTGAAGTGTGCTCCGGAACATCCAGATCAGCGGATGCCCAGAGCAGATTGCTCCGGGTGAGCAAGGTTTCGGGGCGTATTTCTCCGAGTAGCGTCTCACGCATCCTGTTGGCCAGGAGATGTTGCTCGTGGAAGATCCCGTTATCGTTTGGTACCGAAGCGTAACCGGGGATCTCCTTCTGGAAGTAATCGGTGTAGAGATCGTAGGGATCATCAACCAACAGCCTCGATTTCCCCGGCCCGCCAATTTCAACCACAAACTCAAGTCCACTGGGTGCTTCAAACGACTTCAGATCGGAAGAGCACACGTCTGAACTCCAGTCACACTGATATATCT
>CAJVXH010000252.1 GCA_913009835.1 uncultured bacterium | reverse complement strand
TAAGAGAGAGTTATATGGGAGGAAGTGGAAGTGAGTGTGATATATTCCGCAATTTGGGGTATGCAGAACTGCCACGTATGTTTGATTTTTTTTTTTTTTTCAAGCAGAAGACGGCATACGAGATATATCAGTGTGACTGGAGTTCAGACGTGTGCTCTTCCGATCTCGGGTTGCCCGGGTAATGGTTCTCCGTCCACCAGTCGAACTCTGACTCCTCACCGTTTACGACAGTCCATCCCATCTCACGCACACCGGATTCGGGAATATCTTCTACAATCAGTCGGAAACCGTCCACCGCAGGTTGAGCCTGGCTAAGAGGGAAATTGCTGTACTCGAACTGTGCTCCGCTGTGCATGTCGATGAATTCATTTGAGCCGGTAGTCAAACACTCAAGGTTCAGCAAGGTTTCTTCGACTATGATGGTGTCACCCTCAAGGAACAGACTGTCCCCAACATCAGTGAAGGTCACATCGTAGATCATTCCGGTGAGGAGGTCAGGATCGATGATGTCCAGCTCGATCAATCCATCACTGATCTCGCCATTAAGCTCAATCAACCCTCCCACTGAACCCGGGTCCCAATTAGCTGCACGGCTGCCGGGAATGACGGCAACGGTATTTGCTTCGGATGCAGAATTCCCCCTCGGGGATTCATAGCTGGGTTCAGTGGCCAGCGGATCGGCCGGATCATACTGCCCGCTGTCATAGGAAGTGAGCGTGTACCAAACTTCCACGCCATTCGTCACATCAGTATCGAGATAACTGTGTTGCAGCCCGGTGTCATCGCCCAGCCAGATGTTCGCATCCGGGAAATCTGGTCCATAAGCCGGGTCCGGCCCGACGAGGCTGTCTATCACATCACATTGGAAGAGGGGCACATATCCTGTCGGATCACCGAACCAGTTGCTCACCACCTCACCCCAACTCTCGCCCCGGTCGGTGCTCTTATAAAGACGGTAACCCTCAAAGTCCTGCAAACCGGTTAACGCATCAACGCTTGCCTCAGCACGACGATCCCAGCTCAGAAGAACTTGACCATCATCAGCTGTGGCTCGCAGATTGGGCGTCAATGGTGGGCCGGAACCCTGGAAATACATCTCCCGAGCCATGAAATATGCGGTGCGGGCAGAATTATCCAGATCGGTAGAGTCCGCCCCGATGACAAAGGCGATTGCCAGTTCCTCGTTCCCGCCCGCCGGGATGGAAAATGGACCCACTCCGGTGGTGAAGGTTATCTCAGATCCCGGGAACTCATCCTTATCCACTCCTGACTGCAAACTCAGATCGTCGAAACCGGGGTCTTCGCCGTGGAAATACCACTCCGGATTGTCCAATCCCGAGGTATCGTTGCGCAGAATGCCGCTGAAATCTTCATCAGAGACCGGACTATAGTCATCATGGTAATAATGGAATGATGAGACCCCCATGTCATCCGGGCTTTTAACAATACCGGCACCAATCCAACCCACCGGCCCAACCCATTGCTCAAACTCCGAGGAGTCGCCGCGTTGAGGTATTCCATTCAGATCCTGCTTGAAGAAGAAAGACGGAACATTTTCACCATCAACCAGTGACCAGGCACCAATTCGATCGTCAGCGTAGAAATCTGCCTTCAGATCAGCATGAAATCCTGCGTATACCTCATCCAGATCGACATCGCTGTCATTATGCAGGATGTATCGTACGAAGATCAGATTCTTTGCATATGGACGGCTGTATGAATAGGCCAACTGCTCGACCCGCAACCCAACCCCTCGCACATCCTCCAGCACCCCGTACACATCACGGTCCGAGGTGAATTCGCCAGTCACCTCCTGCCCGGGATTTCCCAAGTCCTCGCGAAATGGTCCCGGCCAGAATGCTTCCCCGTCATCAACAGGCCAGGTGGCAGTGCGGTCAGAAGAAGCCAGGAAAGGGGTAACATCGTCCCCAGCTGTGTTGTCGCTATTTCTGTCATCATTGAACAAGCCTCCCAGAGATCCATCTGAGGCTTCCCAGCCATAGTCCAACACATTGGAAGATGGATCATCAACCGAGAAGATCAGAACACCATCAGCGGCCACCACCAAACCTACGCCGAATCCATACTGCTGCACGTCCTCACTATCTCGTGGCCACCGTAAAGCTGGAGAACCTGAATGGAAATTGCTGATAATACCGAAGTTGGTAATCAAGTTGGAGAGTTCACCTTTATCGAGCAAACCTACAGCGCGGTCATCAACAGCAGCGCCCCTCCGTGTCAACCAATCCCGGCTCTTGATCTCATGAGGACCAAATTCAGACTTCGGTCCATTTCCACAAAACAACATCAACGCCATCACCGCGATCATGAAACTCGATAGCTGGCCGATTCGTCTCCGGTTCAGATTCAAAATGACACCTCCACGCCGACTTTAATCGTCCGAGGTTCTGCCACCCGGCTTGGATTATGAAGTTGGTCAAAGGCTATGTCGTTGGAAATCAAGCGGCTCTCCCAGGGTTGACCGGTACGAGAATCCACGAATAACGGATTTTCACGGTCAAACAAGTTTGAAACTGACATGAATACGATGAATCCTGACCTATTCCGCTGGAAACTCTTGCTCAAACGTAGATCCACAGTCGCCGTATAATCCATTCTCTCAGAATTGCGGAGAGAGACCTGTTCACCAATTTCAGAATAAGGTGTGTAAGGTAGCCCGCTGGCAAACTGACCCATCAATCCCACTCCAGATCGGAAGAGCACACGTCTGAACTCCAGTCACACTGATATATCTCGTATGCCGTCTTCTGCTTGAAAAAAAAAAAAAAAAA
>CAJVXH010000251.1 GCA_913009835.1 uncultured bacterium | reverse complement strand
GGTTTTTTTTAAAGGAGAAGAAGGCATACGAGATATATCAGGGGGACTGGAGTTGAGACGTGTGTTTTTTCGTTTTTTTTTTTCAAGCAGAAGACGGCATACGAGATATATCAGTGTGACTGGAGTTCAGACGTGTGCTCTTCCGATCTCAAGGTAGCGGATTCTGAATCACCCTTCCGCGCTGATGCACATTTCCTTCTCGCAAGCGCTCAGCAGGCACGCGCGAATCACGTCGATGCTGCACGTGAATTGGTAGCGGTGCTGAATTCCAATCCGGATGCGGAGTTGCAGGAAGAGGTGCTGGACCGTCTGGAAGATTTGATGAAGGGTCCGGCGGCTTACCGTGCCAACGAATTTCTGGCGATGGCCGCAGACAAGAGCATCACTAGAATCCTTCGCAGGATGCTGCCTGTATCAGCCGAACAACCGACTATCGGCCTGTTGATACCGGATGAGGGTGGTGGCTGGGAAGATGCTGACGCGTTAATTGCTGGTGTTGAGGCGGCGTTGGATTTGTGGGAAGCTGATGGCGGCGTAGAAATCAGATTAGAGATTGAGCGTGTAGCGAGTGAGCCTGCACGTGCGGTAATAGCGGCACGTAAGTTGGTCCGTGAGCTGGGTGTGTGGGCGTTGATAACCGCAGGCCCAAGCGAGCTGACAGTCCCGGCTGCGGTGGAGGCTCAGGCGGCTGGAGTGCCGGTGATATTCCCGGGTGAGGGCTGTACTGCTCTCGAGGGTATCGGACCGAGTGTGGTCCGAACGATTGCCGATTGGTATACCGAAGGTGAGCTGGCGGCGACCTATGCAGCCGATGTACTCAGGCTGAAAACATTTGGAATCGTCGCGCCATACACCGACCGGGGTCGTGAATCAGTGGCTGGATTCCTCAACGTTCTCGAGCAGCATGAAGACGTAGAGATTCTTGACCAGGAGTGGTATCGTCCGGAAGAGGGTGTCAGCCTGGCGATGCAGTTCCGTAACCTTCGCACCATCGGTTTCATCCGTGAATTCCGGGATCAGATGGTTGAGAAGGAGATTGCGCGGATGGATTCCATCGCGGCTGCTCTGGACAGTATGGGTGTGGTGGAAGTGGATGCCCGAATCGATTCACTCAGGTTGACGGTAGTCGATACCCTGGCTGAGGCTATTGTTCTTCGGTCAATGTCGATTGACAGTCTGATCATCCCCGATGAACAGCTCGAACGAGAGTGGCAGCAGCATTTGATCGAGGGACGCAAGACGATTGAATTCAAGACAGGCAATGTTGATTCAAACGCGATAGCTTTGAGCATCTACGATGGCCTTTATTTGCCCATAGCGCAGAACTCGCTGACTTTTTTTGCGCCTCAGTTTGCGTTCTACGAGTTCAACACCGTCCGGTTGGGCAATTCAGCCTGGCATGAGCCGGACGAGCTCTTGCGTCACCATCAGTACGTTGAGCGGGTCATCCTTACTTCACCAGTCGAGTTGCGTTCGAACAACGAAGCCATGCTCGATTTGTACTATCAACTGGTGGATACAGTCAACACCGAGTTGACCGAATGGAACGTGCATGGCTATGATGCCGCTCGCCTTATCCTGTGTGCCCTGACTGACGGTTCGTTGGACGATACTCTGAACACTTCGATGGAGATTGTCCGAACCGGTCCACTCTCGCTGGCGATGGGGCTGCGCAGTCTGAAAAGCGCCAAGCTGGCGAGTGGCGATCAGACGTTTGCTGAAGACTCACCGGTAGCGCTTGGAATGTGGATGCTGAGTGTGGAAGATGGAATCGCCTTCCCCTTAACCGATGGTTTGCAGACAGTCGACAGCCTCAAGACGGCTGATCCACCATATTGGGCGATTCCGTTAGTGCCAGAACTGCCTGATTCATTGATGTTCGAGAGTATACCAGCTGATAGTGATTTTGATACAGGAGAGATTGAATGACCGCATGGCAGGCAGCCCTTCTCGGCCTTGTCCAAGGCTTGACCGAATTCCTTCCAGTCAGCTCCTCGGGCCACCTCGTGCTCGTGAATCATCTGCTGGGGATAATTGACAAATCCATCGTCTTCGAGATCGCGGTTCATTTGGGCACTTTGGTCGCGGTGCTGGTCTATTTCAGACGAGACCTGATTATGGTCATCCACGACTTCTTCAAGGGTGGTCCGGGACGGCGTGTGGGCTGGATGATAGTTGCCGCATCGGTGCCGACTGCAATCATCGGCTTTGGCCTCGGTGATTTTTTCGAGAGTATGTTTGAAGCCCCACGTTACGCTTCTGTAGGCCTGCTTTTCACATCGATGATTCTCTTCGCTGCCGAGCGTGTTCGTCAGGGTAAGCGTGAATTGACAGGGATTCGTGTTCTAGATGCTCTGATCATAGGGACACTTCAGGGATTGGCGATCATGCCGGGAGTGAGTCGTAGCGGATCGACAATTGCGGCGGGTTTGTTCGTTGGGCTGGATCGTGACACTGCGGCACGGTTCTCATTTCTGCTGGCGATTCCAGCAATACTGGGTGCATTTGTTCTGCATGCGAAGGACTTTGTGGCGTTGCCGAGTGAGATGGTGATGCCGTCTATCATTGGCTCCGTAATCGCGATGGTCAGCGGGTATTTCGCGATAGAGTTGTTGATGCGCATTATACGTTCGAGCAAATTGTACGTGTTCGTCGCTTATACGCTCGTCTTAGGTGTGATTGGATTGATCTTCCTTCCTTGAGATTGAACCATCTGAATTGCGACCAATAGGGGACAGGCTGTTATCTGTCCCCATTTTTTCTAACCGTATTTAAATTAGGGACAGACCCCTATTATTCGCACCATTAATCACAATTAATAGGGGTCTGTCCCACAGCTGTCCCATTAAAAGTTGAGGAAATTCAACTGGTTAGATTTGGCATCGACATGTAGCGGTGTTGTGTTTGTGCTAAGTAGTTGTTTTATAGGCATGCGTTCGAACAGGGAGATGCCCAGG
>CAJVXH010000250.1 GCA_913009835.1 uncultured bacterium | reverse complement strand
ACTTTGCCATTGGTCTATGATCACGTCGTGTGCACATTAGCACTATTATATCTTTTTGTATTATTTCTGTTAATCTGAGTTTTTTAGGTGTGTTGCTTTCTTTTTTTTTTTTCAAGCAGAAGACGGCATACGAGATATATCAGTGTGACTGGAGTTCAGACGTGTGCTCTTCCGATCTCACCAACGATCGACAGGGAGCACCTAGTAATCAACTGTCACTCTTCGGGGACTAGGCATATGTTTGAATTCAATGATGCTCACAAGTCACTTCTCGATCGCTACAGTAGGCCCATCACGCATATGCGCAAGCAAGTGGACGTGAACCGCTTCGGCTTGGTCTTTGGCGCTGGCCTAAGCCAGAGCTGTCAAATACCCAATTGGCGGAAACTTGTTAAGGCTTTGGCTAAGGACCCTGAGATCGATGGCGAAGGCCTGTTACAAATTGTCCCTCCGCGTGCAGGGCTTCCGTATCAGACGGAAATGCTATTCGAGCATTTTAGGCAACGGCGATATAACGACACAGCCACAGAGCAACACAATACGCGCACACTTGATTATAAGATTGGGGCAGACTGGCGAGAGTTGATTCGCAAACATCTGTATGCGAATGTTGTCGACAATCTGGGTAAGTCCCTCGACACACACCCATACTTGATGAACTACCTGCCGGTAGTTCGCCGTACACACATGACGGTGACCTATAACTTTGATGATTTTCTCGAACAGGCACTTCTACGAGAACGTGGCGATGGAAACGTGAAGTCTCGTGGCTTCGAGTCGGTTACGAATCCATGGACGCAGTTCCGGCGCCCCAATGCGGTGATTTACCATCCGAACGGTGTCGTTCCACAGAACCCGCTTGAGACACCAAGTGACCGTTTTGTGTTCTCCGAGGCATCCTACGTCAAACAGCTGATGGGGATTTTCGCAGGGGAGCAAGCTGGGTTGGTCAGCCATTTGTCGAAGCACACTTGTTTGCTCATTGGCCTTTCGCTGGAAGACGATACGTTACGTAATGCGCTCATGCAGGCATCGCGTTTGTGCCCAGGGAATGTTCATTATTACATCCACTACCTCAAACTAAACGAAACATTGGGGAAAACTACCAAGCGTGCGATAACGCTCGCGAATTTTAAAGTATACAATCTGGTCACGCTATTTCTGAATGACAAAGAGGTAGATGCGTTGGGTGAGTTGATAAACGTAGAGCGCTGCCCAACAAATGAGTTCTGTGACTTCGCTGCACAACATGATATCCAGGTCCGATATCGCTATTATGTCACAGGCGCGCTGGGAGTTGGAAAGAGCACTGCGATCAATCAGTTCCGTAACTTGGTTGTGTTGGACGAATGGCTTGAACAACGACTTTCCATTCTGGGAAAGGGGTGGGACAAGTTGACCGACGATGAGAAGAGTACCGTTGATGAATGGATCGTCAAGCAGTTTAAGACGAAGAATGACATTCTACGACACGATCGCGAAGGCATTTTCCTTATGGACCGTGGGCCGCTTGACCCCATAACTTTTACTCCAGATGCTGAGTGGAGTGACAAGTCTGCTCAGTTGCTCAACACGATCTGTCCCGGGCAAGCGCAATGGCAAGTCGAGGACGGTCGAGTTATTCTCCTTCAGGGGGAGGGCGCGGAGCTTGCTCTTCGAATGGTCATAACGAAGCGCGATGACTACACGGCTGAGAAGTTGGTGAGCATGGAAGAGCGGCTTGGTAAGATCTATGGCGTTGAGGGTGTAACTAGGTTCGACACTCGCGGCTTGGTTCCCTCGGACGTTGCGCGTCGCGTCGCAGAGATCATCCATCTAGAGGTGTATGCTCCAACCTGCAATCTCCAGAAGAGGCTTGAGACCATCAAGCAGGAGGGATTTAATGTCAACGGCTAACCATCGAGGCTGTAACCGAACGCGTGTATATCTTGCAGCACCTCTGTTCAGCGAGGCAGAACAAACGTTCAATCTTCGTGTGACAGAGCTGCTCGAAGAGTTCACGCAGGTCTACTTGCCCCAGCGTGACGGAGGACTTATGAGTGAGATGGTTGCCGGCGGAGTGCCGTCCGGTATCGCGGCGCGTCGCGTCTTTCGGAGAGATATCGATGCTATTCGACAAGTAGACTGCGTGATCACAATTCTAGATGGTAGAACTATTGACGAGGGCGTCGCCTTCGAATTGGGGGTCGCGTTCTCAGAAACCAAGCGATGTGTTGGACTTCAGACCGACAGCCGGAGGCTCGCAATGTGGGGAAACAACCCTATGATAACGGGAGCTTTAGAAACGGTGTTTATGTCGATAGATGATCTGATGGAATGGGTCAAAACCTCGGTCTTGGAGAATGGGGCCACGTCGTGGAAGGACTGGAAGCTAACAACAGCATGCACCTGACGGCGCCCCACTGGGAACGATGTGTGACACCGTCCTTGATCAACGTTCTGATCGATTGCCCATGAGCCGTGCTTGTGCGGTGCTGGGGCTCAATCGCAGCAGCGTGTATCGTACGACGTAAAGCGTCTGTTGCTCGTCTTCTCCGCCGATCACGCAAGGATGCCGTGCAACCTCGTGCACTGAGTGAGCAAGAACGTGAGCACATCATCGAGACTCTGCGCCGTGCGACTTACTGCGATCAGCCACCCACCAAGGTTTTTATCAACGGCTACTCGAAAAAGATCAATGCCCGTGTTCGGTGAGCACCACGCACCGCCTCCTGCGCAAGCGGGGGAAGAACGGCGAGCGCCGTGCCCAACGTCCGGCGCAGAGGGGATTCGCACCGGGTTCCCTTTTCGGTGAACCACTAAATACGGGGGGGAAGATGCGTGGATTGCACGGGGTCAGGGGACCGGCTGGATCCCCTCGAGTTCCCGGAATGCGGTGTCGCGTGCAGTCTCGATGAAGTCGCGGATATAATCGGTCTGCGCCTGTTCCGAGCGGATCGCGGCGTACAGGGTGGCCCACATGCCTTCGTGTCCGAGCGGGCGGG
>CAJVXH010000249.1 GCA_913009835.1 uncultured bacterium | reverse complement strand
TGGACACTCGATGATGGACAATGACAAACGTTCCGAAGTGTAGGAATAACCCTGTGAACCCCATAACGGTGATTCACAGGGGCATGACAACACACGTCATCCTGACGTCGCAGACGGAAGGATCTCGTTTTTGAACTTTTGGTCATCCCAGACATAAATGTCTGGGGCAAGAAGCGATCCCGGCTGAGTTAACTGGATAACCGGATGATCCAAAGCATGTTATACATGGTACGAAGAACCATTACTCATCGAGTATGGCACGTGCGATCACGATGCGCTGGATCTCGCTGGTGCCTTCGTATATCTCAGTGATCTTGGCGTCACGGAGCATCCGTTCTACAGGGTAATCCTTTGTGTAGCCATAGCCGCCGTGAATCTGAACAGCTTCGAGCGCGCAATATGTCGCCGCTTCGGAACAATAAACCTTGGCCATTGCAGCTTCCGGACCAATCGGCAGGCCGGCATCCTTGCGCCATGCGGCGTAACGCAGCAGTTGACGTGCCGCTGTGATACGTGTCGCCATGTCAGCGAGTTTGAAACTGATCGCCTGGAAATGCGAAATGGGCTTTCCGAACTGTTCGCGTTCCTTGGAATATTTTATCGCTTCCTCGAACGCACCCTGGGCAATGCCCAGCCCCTGTGCGGCAACGCCTAAACGTCCTGAATCCAGCGCCGACAGCATGACTTTGAATCCGTCGCCAAATCCGCCGATGGCGTTCTTCGCGGGCACCCGTACATCCTGAAAGGTCAACGAAACGGTGTCCGTCGCACGTATCCCCATCTTCTCTTCCGGCTTGCCAATCGTGATACCGGGTGTGTCTTTCGGAAGAACGAAAGTGGTTGTACCGTGGTGTCCGGCATCCGGATCAGTTTTAACCACTATCACATATGCGTCACAGTTCTTGCCGCTGGTGATCCAGTTCTTGGAACCGTTGATGACCCATTCGTCACCGTCCTCGTATGCAGTACTCTTCATCGAGAGGGCGTCTGAACCTGAGCCCGGCTCCGTCAGGCAGAACGCGCCCAACCAAGTACCGTTGGCAAACTTGCGGAGAAAGGTGTCCTTGACATAGTCGTCGCCGTGCATCTGAAGTGCGTAGCAAATGAGGGAGTTGTTGATGCTGCAGATGATGCCGGTGGAGGCATCAACACGCGAGATCTCTTCAATCGCGATGACGTATGCAACGGTGTCCATACCCGCACCGTCCCACTCCTCACTGACAATCATCCCCATGAACCCGAGTTCGCCTAGTTTATCGACGGCTTCCCGGGGGAATATTTCCTTGTCGTCACGTTCCGCCACACCGGGACGCAGCTCATTTTCTGCGAAATCACGTGCAGTCTGACGTACCATTTCCTGTTCTTCAGTCAGCCGGAAATCCATGCTATCCTCGTTTACAGTTGGGGCAGTGGGGGCATTGCCAAATTTTTCACAATGTAAGGCGTTGTACTTCAACGATGAATGCTGAGTATACGCATTATCGGCAAGCTCTGGCAAATCATTTGCTTAGAATCAGGATTCAACATCATATGAACCAGGAGACGGAAATTCTCAGGAGGGATCTGAGGTTTTGGTGCTGATACACCATTTGAACTTCATTACATTGACATGATATCACTCTGACCAAAATACTCCGTGAGAATACTGTTTAAGCTGGCAAAGGAGAACTGAAGATGAAAAACCCTGTCTTCATCGTGTGGAACGATAAATACAGTGTAGGGAACGACGACCTCGACGGACATCATAAAGCTATCATATCCATTATCAACGACTTATATTCAGCGATCCAACAGCAATCAGCTGATTCGAACCTCAAAGTGTTGCTTGACAGGCTCATCAAATACACGATATATCATTTCAAGTATGAAGAAGCTCTTATGGAGAAGCATTCATACCCTGGATTGGCTGACCACAAGATCGTTCACGCTCAAATGGTCAAAAAAACGACTGAACTAGTCAATCAAGCCAACAATGCCACCATGTATCATAAGGATGATGTTGCTTCATCATCCATGACTTTCCTGAAGAAATGGTGGCTGGATCATATTTGTGTTATAGATGTGAAGTATAAACCATTCCTGGGAGTGTAGACGGGGAAGATGAAATCGGTCGGGTGGCCCGGTGCTTTAGCCTCGGGTCTCGGTCCTTCTGAATGTGAAACCCGGGTCTGATGACCCTGGCCACCCGTCTCTCATCATTGAATTAGCCTCAACCAACCTGTTGTTTTGTTAGGTATTGTTGTCCTATATTCTTCCACTTGTGACAAGTTGATGTTACTCTTATTTGTTTAAGGAGATTAGCGATGGCTTCCTAACTCGTAGTAAAAGACTTTACGAGCGGTGCAGTTAAACGTATTGACTCCGATGATGTCCCGTTCTCCATGAGCGCTGATGCAATGTGGTTTTCGTCAAACGCAACAGGTCTGACTGTCGACGAGACTCTCGTTATTGCCGACCTTATATGGTTGGTCCTGCTGTATGACTCAACTGTATCAGCTGAATTCACAGCCGACACTGTTGGTCAGGGTATGAGGATGCCTTCGAATTGTTCCGATATTGAGATTACAGCGGTGTCAGGAACAGTTAAGGTTCTCAGAATGATTGATGGCGATTATGGAATGACCAAGGTCGCTGCTTGCAACAGTGGGGATGCTATCTCAGCAACAACATCCATGAAACTGTACCCTGGTGATTTCCTTGTCTTCGGCACAGACGGAATCGCGACTGTGAAGTTCTCATCGCGCGACATCAACACACTTCCATACACGTCAATCCCAATCGGTCTATTGATTGCATCAACCAGATAGACTTGTCGATACTGATTTCTTGTGAAGCAGATATGGTAGATATGTCGTCGTTACTGGCGACATATTTGCCACCTTTTTAACATTTGGCTCCTCCTGAGAATATGTGCGTAGGAGCTGTTGATTATTACGGCCTAATGTATTGAAAGTGCACGGTTTATCTCCCCATGTTTGGGTAGTCGAAGCTCAAACAGAGAGGAGAGGCCACCGTGCA
>CAJVXH010000248.1 GCA_913009835.1 uncultured bacterium | reverse complement strand
GATGTCTTAGTGGGGTGAGGTGTGTAGCTGTGCAAGGAGAGTCTGGAGTGTGGGTTGGAAGTAGGGTGTTTGTGTTTTTTTTTGTCTGTGTTATTTTTTTTTTTTTTCAAGCAGAAGACGGCATACGAGATATATCAGTGTGACTGGAGTTCAGACGTGTGCTCTTCCGATCTCATCCAATTGGCCATCAAGATAAACACGGATCTCGTTCCCGTCGTACACACCCGCAATATGATGCCAGACACCTGTTGACACAACTGTGCTCCCAATTGCTGAGATATACGTGCTCGATCCGTTGGCGAACCCCAGCCGGACTGTCCCCGTGCTTGACAGCTGAAGAAAATAGCCAATGTCATTTGATTGCGCGTCGTTCTCCTTGGACACAATCCGCCCGTATCCCGTTCCTCCTACATCTCTTTTGATCCATGCTTCAATCGTAATCGCATCCGTGATGTCTAAGCTAGAACTGTCAGGTACTTCCACGTAGTCATTCACCCCATCAAACGACAGCGCCGTGCTCCCATCCGGACTACCACTCACCCAGCTCGCTCCATGAATCGTTCCGTCGTTCCCTAATCCCGATGAGTCTCCAGCTACACTCCCACTTCCTTCGTTGAACTTCCAGTAGCCAACTAGATCCTGCGTTGGGCCTGGAACCAGGTTGAGCCGCCCCGATCCATACAGGTTGTCTTTGCCAGCAGCGCCCATGTCGATGGCATTACTTTCGAGCTTGGTCTGCAATTGATCGGCCGTCAGAGTTGAATCCTCGGAGAGGAGCAATGCTGCTGCACCGGCGACGTGCAGGGTGGCAGCGGAGGTGCCGTAGAAGCTTCCGTAGGTGTAGTTGGAGACGCCATCCGGGCCGCAAATGTCGGGTTTGGTGATGCTCGCCGCGTACTTGCTGGCGTTGGATGGGCCCTGTGAACTGAACACCTCTTGCGGACCGGTGGTCCAGTTTCCACGGTAGATCGCGCCAACTGTCAAGACTTTAGCGGAGTTGCCCGGGGTGACGATCGAACTTTCGGGCTGGTTGTACTGAAGGTTGAGGCTGGCACCGCTGTCGGTGAATGCGAAGAATTCGATGTCTGGCATAGCGGGGGCATCGTGGTTTTGAATCACAATCTCGTAATTACCACTGGCTGTAGCCGTGTAGGAGATCTCCTCGGTTGGTGGCTGTGTCCCGGTTTGATAGTTGCTCGAAGAGGCAACCATGTTCCCAAAGCTGTCGTAGAGGAATAGGTCGTAGTCCTGATCCGAGCTGGGCCAGTCGTCCCAGGTCATGTAGATGTTCACCGTGTCGCCGGAAGCGAGGTAGATACGGTCGCCCTCATCGATCGAATCGCTATCGAGGTAGTCGGTTCCCGACCCGAAATCGAGATACCCATCCCCATCAGAGTCGACGAACGCTCCCTGCCAGTGACCATCCGCTGCTTCGTTCCCGGCCGCATTCACCCACAGGATTCCATTGTCACGCGCGTTGTTGGCTGTTTCGGCTATGACACCTGTGCCATCGTAGAAGTTGGTGTTGTACCAACCGACGGAGTGGTTGATGACCTGAATCCCGTTATCTATGCAGTAGCTCACGGCGTTCTGCAGGTCGACCGAATCGCCAATCTTCAGGAGATATAGCGAGGCCTGCGGTGCCATGTCGGCAACGATTTCCGCAACACCGGTGCCATGCTCTATCCCAGTTTCCAATCCATTGCCGGTGTAGTCGTGTGTGTAGACCACGTTGTCCAGTTCTCCCGCGTTCTCTGCGGCGGTAAGGCCGTTGAACCCAAGATCAACGATCGCCACTTTGACTCCTTGGCCGTAGTAACCAGCCGTGTGAAAGTCATCCGCTCCGGTGAGGGCCACGCCTTCACTCGTCACCGCCAGCGCGCGCGGGCGATAGGGCAGACGGATGAACGCGATCCCAGAGACCTTATTCGCCAGGGATCCGAGCTTGTCGACCGGAATCTGCACGCGCATCAGTTGCTGCGAGCTTGCCTCCACATTGCCACCGATGGCAGCTATCTCCGCCTGGCTGATGCTGGAGACATACCCAGAGGCCGGCTCAACGATTACCGTAACCTCGTCTGCCTGCAGAGGAATCGCGTGCTCTCTGGCCGACTTGAGGAGCGCCTCCGTCCGCGCCTGCGCAGTGCGCGCAAGCTCTTGCAGAACCGTCTCCAGTTTGGGGGGTTGACTGCATTAGGAGGGATCGGTTTCAGGGGCGCGGCAATGGACGTAAAGGCAACAAGCAACAACACTGCGATACTGAGCGCTATCCATATTCCACGAGAAGTCGGCCTACGCATATTCATCATCACCAAGACATTATACCAACAGCAGTTCGAAGTTCGAAGTTTGTGGTTCGTAGTTCATAGGGTTCGTTGGGTCTGTGCAGTTCGTTGAGATCATAGTGCGTAGGGGTTGGTTGTGGATGTTCGTGAGAATATACTGCGAGGACTTGCAAGAAGCTTGCTGGGCTTCTCCATGCAACTTGTCCAGTCCGTGAGTAGTTTTCGAAGGCCCATTTCATGGCTTCTGAAAGGTTCCAAGGATTGACGAAATTAAAGAGACCAGAATGGGGTCGCTGGGGCTTGCCAACCAACGTGGATATATCCTGTTGTAATCGTGTATCAATTTGCCTGATCAAACTTCCTATTTGGGCATTGGTTTCCACGCATAATTGAGCAAGCATCTCTAACCGTTCAGAGGTTTTCAATTCAAACCAAGAAAACCGTAGGGAATCCACTTCCGAAATCACCTGCGACGCACTCCCAGGCATTGTAAATCCGGCTTGTTCTGCAAGTTTGAGTGTGTGTTTGAAGCTATATAGCATGGAGAGCAATATGCGGACGCGAAGCGGGCGCTCCCATGCTATCCGAATGAAATCTATCGGAACTTTCACGATCAAATAATCTACTAGCATACCAAACGCATAACCGGATATGAATTCTTCCTGTATCGTAGGTTTAGATCGGAAGAGCACACGTCTGAACTCCAGTCACACTGATATATCTCGTATGCCGTCTTCTGCTTGAAAAAAA
>CAJVXH010000247.1 GCA_913009835.1 uncultured bacterium | reverse complement strand
CATTGGTAGTCACACCTCGACCGATGCCAATTCCTCTGCCAGCGGCGGACGGCGTTTCCATCGTACACTACAGCGCCCCTCTCGACAGTCTGTTGATACCGATGATGAAAGTCAGCTCGAATGCCTGGGCGGAACAGATTGCGGCTGGCACTGGTAGTTATAAGTGGGGTGCCTATTTGCCGACCTGGCCTTCGGTGCTTGATTCGCTAGGTCTGCCACCGGATGAAGGCATGAGAGCTGCGGACGCCTGCGGGATGTCACGACGTAACCGCATGCGGGCGGAAACTGTTCACCATCTGCTGGTCGCTGCGAACGCAACCTGGGGTGAACGTTGGCTGAATCTGCTCCCGATGGCGAACGAAGAGGGTTCGACGCTGGAAGGACGGTTTAAAGGTCTGGAAGATCGTATCATCGCCAAGACTGGTTCTCTCAGCGGATGCCGCAGCCTGGCAGGATATATATTGGATAAGCATGGCGATCCGGCGCTCGATTTCGTCATCTTTGTTAACCATGCGCCCAGTAGCCCAACATCGACGATAGATGAATATGTGCGTAATCTGGTCACTCAGTTGGACCGTGATCCGAAGGAGTAGTTAGATGTTTTTCGGTAACTTGTTCAAGAGTCAGAAACCACGTGGCCTGACCTGGGTTCCGAGGTTTTATGACCCGGAAGATGATGAGCAGTATGATGAGATGCGTCGTCGGACAAAGATAAACTTCAATGAGCGGCGGACCAGTGTCAGCCGGAAACGTGGCATCAACCCATTTATATTGCTCGCCTTTGTGGTGATGATTGGCATCATCATCTGGGTAGCTTTGCGAACTCAGGAAGTGACAGAAGTGTCGGATATCCAGTTACAAACGGAAGATGGTTTGCCCGCGACGATTCATGACCCTGTAGCGCAAGAGCAGCAGTTGTACATCCAGCGTGATACAGTTCAGGTGAACACCGAGCCCGAAGATCGACCCGCCTCCTCATCCGAGGTGCGGGAATGATGGCCTCCGACAATGGCGAAGCGCTGATCCCCCGTCACCCTATCCAGGTTTTGCCTGAAGGGCTGGCAAACCGGATTGCGGCTGGCGAAGTTGTGGAACGTCCTGCCTCGGTGGTCAAGGAACTCATCGAGAACGCCATCGACGCTGAAGCAAACAACATCACCGTTTCAGTTAAGAAGGCTGGGTTTGACGAGATCCTCGTATCCGATAACGGCTGGGGCATGGATGAGGAGGATGTAGTCATCGCCCTGCGTCGTCACGCCACCTCCAAACTCCGTACAGCAGAAGATTTGCAACGTATCCTGCACTTGGGATTCCGTGGGGAAGCCCTGCCCTCGATTGCTAGTGTTTCACGTCTGGAAGTGCTCAGCAAACGTGATGACCGCGAGCATGGCATCCGTTACCGTGTGGATGGTGGCACCGCATCCGATCCCGAGCCGGCTCAACGGGAACGTGGCACTACTATCCGCATCCGAACCTTGTTCTACAATGTGCCCGCACGGCGTAAATTCCTCCGCACCCCCGCCACCGAATACAGTCATATAGTGAAAGTGTTCAAGCAATTCGCGCTGGCCTATCCCGAATATGCCTGGACGCTCGAGAAAGATGGGAAAGAAGAGTATTCGCTGCTGTCTACGGATCAGAGAGGACGGATCAGTCAACTCTTCGGTGAAGAAGCCGCCGGTGATCTGCACCCTCTCGATCATCGCGTGGGGGAAGTGTTTGCGGCTGGGGTGGTCGGCGGCAAAAGCCTGTTCCGCAAATCGCGCGGTGACCAGTTTCTGTATGTCAACCGTCGCCCGATCCAGTCCGCAAGTCTGCACCACGCCGTGGTCAATGGTTTCGGACCGCTCATCGAGCGTGGGCAATATCCGTTCTACGTGATGAACCTGCGTCTCGATCCGGAAGAGTTTGATGTTAATGTTCATCCTGCCAAACACGAAGTGCGTTTCCGAGACGAGGGAGCGGTTTACCGTGCGGCGCTGGTCGCGGTACGTAATGCGTTCGGACTGAGTTTGCGTGCTGGGGATTCGCCGGTGCGTGCCCCGCTTGCCGGACGGAGTGATCGTCCCGGACAGGAGAGAAGCCCGGAAGACGGTCGGCGGGAGATGGAACTCCTGCTCGGCAAGGCGCCACGTCAGCCGCAGCCTGTTGGCGACATACAAAGCGGCAGCCACATCGGCCACGGACAATTGCCTCCAGCTCACACCCCGTCCCCGCGAGGGTCGTCATCTCATAACGCACTGGGCGTCCCCACTCCACCACCGCGTCCCTTGGAATCACCTGATCCACGAAGAGAGTATTCCGCCGATACGCCTCCTGAAAATGCGGCAAATGTGACATCCCAGGTGGGCTTATCAGCTGTTGACGAGTCACCGACCAGTGTTGCTCGAACCGGCTCAGAAAATGAGGGGTTGTCGCCATCACCTGCCCTCGAGGAAGCTGGCCAGCGTTTGAATGTCTGGCAACTTCACCGCACCTACATCCTCTCCCAGACGAGGAGTGGGTTGGTTATCATCGATCAGCATGTCGCCCATGAGCGTATCCTGTTCGAGAAGGCGCTGGCTGCGATGCGGCAACGTCCCTGGTCCGGGCAACGGTTGCTATTCCCGGTCGAGGTGAAGTTGGACCCGGCGGAATCGAATCTCGTGGAGGAGCTGGTGCCTTCGTTGGCTCGAATGGGTTTCGAGGTGGAAGCGTGCGGATCTCACACCTGGGCGATACAGTCTGTTCCTGCTGGACTGAAGGTTCGCAGCGAAGAGAAATTGCTGCGTGACATGCTGGCCGATTACCGACAGGAATACGATGTCCGTCTGGAGCCGCAGGAATCGCTGGCGGCGTCCTTTGCCTGTAAAGCTGCGATCAAGGCGGGTGATCCGTTGAAGCTGGAAGAGATGAACTCGCTGATTGACGAACTGTTCACCACGGAATATCCGTTCGTCTGCCCGCATGGGCGTCCGGTAATTGTCAACCTGACTCTGGGAGATCGGAAGAGCACACGTCTGAACTCCAGTCACACTGATATATCTCGTATGCCGTCTTCTGCTTGAAAAAAAAAACAA
>CAJVXH010000246.1 GCA_913009835.1 uncultured bacterium | reverse complement strand
TCGGTGTCTGTTTGCCGAACCGAATGAAGAAGGTCCAGCTTGGTAAGTGGTTATGCAAGTCACAAACGGTGGTGTAGTTCGATCTTTCCTTCACTTCGTTCAGGACATGCTTCAAACGTTGACGGTAAAAAGACTCCGTCCACGTTTTCAGAATGACTCACATCGTGCTGTACTTTTGAATGATCATAGAGCGACTTACGCTCACTGCAAATACGACTACCCGGGGAACGTAGCCTCCCGGGAACGGAGGTAAGGATGGCTGAAGCTAATTTTACATTTACAGTTGAGGGGATGCACTGCTCCGGATGTGCAAACTTGGTCCGTTCAATCCTCGAGGACGATGTCGAGGGGGTGACAAAGGCAGTGGTCGATCTGGATCGGAAAGAAGTAGAGATCACCGCCGAGGACGGCACCTTCAACCAGCAGAACGCAGCTGAAATCATGGTGAAGAACGGGTATAAGCTGGTCTGATAGTGCGTGTTGATCGAAACTGGCGAGCGATACATGTCACGGGATAATACGACAAGCATGGAAGATCAGAAATCTTCCACCGTAAGTGAGATCGAACTTCCGGTTATCGGTATGACCTGCGCCAACTGCGCGACTGCGGTTGAGCGAGCGTTAGTGCGGAAGACGGATGGCGTAGCAGATGTTACGGTGAGCTACGCTTCGGAGAGCGTGCGTCTCAGTTATCATCCGGATGTTATCACTCTGGACGAACTCGCGGACAAGGTTCAGAGCGCGGGTTATCGTCTGGTCCTTCCTGATCCTGACGATGATCCATCGAACACGGAAGCCATCGCCCGCCGTGAGGAGTTACAACGCCAGAAGAGGGCTTTGCGCGTTGGGTTGATATGCACAATCCCCTTGTTCTTTATGAGCATGGGCGTTGGTTGGGGAATGGTTCCGAAGGCAGTTGGTTCCGCGCCCTGGTACACATACTTGCTGCTCCTGCTGGCAACTCCTGTACAATTCTACACTGGTGCCGGTTTCTACACGGGCGCTTTCAGGTCATTGCGACACGGTTCGGCCAATATGGATGTGCTGGTCGCGCTGGGTTCATCGGCCGCCTATTTCTATTCCCTGGCTATCCTGATCGGTGGTGGAGGGCATTTATATTTTGAAACAGCGGCGATGATTATCACCCTCATCAAAGTCGGTAAATGGTTGGAAATTCGTGCCCGGGGCAAAGCAGGATCGGCAATTGAAAGTCTATTGAAACGGGTTTCTCCCACCGCGAATCTCATTGATGAGATGGGTGAGGATCATAAAATTGTATTGAATGCTGTCCGTCCTGGCGATATGGTGCGCGTCAAACCTGGAGAAACAATTCCGGTTGATGGTGTAGTCGAGTCTGGAACCTCCAACATCGACGCCTCACTGTTAACAGGAGAATCTACACCCTATGAGGTAGAAACCGGCGACAAGGTTTTCGGTGGAACGATCAATCAGGACGGTGTAATAAATGTTAAGGTACTTCGTCCCGGATCTGATTCCGCTGTTGCAAGAATCGTCAAACGTGTAAAAGCTGCTCAGAGTTCAAAAGCTCCTATTCAACGTATGGCTGACAGAGTGGCGACAGTCTTTGTCCCGGTGATAGTGTCAATTGCTGTTCTAACTTTGATCGGCTGGTGGGTTGGTACTGGCAGTTTTGAGACAGCGTTGGTACGGATGGTCGCGGTTCTGGTTATCGCATGTCCCTGCGCCATGGGCCTGGCGACGCCGACCGCTGTAATCACCGGCATGGGGGCGGGTGCCAAAAATGGTATCCTCTTCCGTGATTCCGAAGCGCTTGAGATTGGTGCCAAAGTCAAGCTGGTAGCGTTCGACAAAACCGGCACCATCACCCGTGGTCAGGCTGAACTCAAAACGGTGCGGATTTTCGATTCAACGCCAGAGCGGACTGTGATCGAATTCGCCGCATCAGCCCTGAAAAACTCCAACCATCCCCTCGCCCAGGCGGCCGTGCGCAAAGCGAAGGAGCGGAATATCAAGCTTCGCGATGTGGCCTTGTTCGAGGAGGAAGCGGGGTTTGGGGTACGTTCCATGCTTGACAATGGAAGGCTGATCCGCGTCGGCAAACCTGAGAATTTCCCCGATTTGACCGAGTTGGTAGCATCAACTATCGAAAAAATGCGCAAGGATGGTGAAACAGTCAGCCTTATGGCCGATCGCGCAGGCGTGATAGGGGCGCTCGGATTCATGGACATCCCCCGTAAAGAAGCTAAATACGCTGTGATAGCCGTCAAGAAGCTAGGCCTGCGTACGGCGATGCTCAGTGGTGATCATAAACACATTGCGGAGCAGGTTGCCAAGGAACTGGGAATAGACATAACGCTCAGTGAATTACTGCCCGAGGATAAGGAAGACGCTGTACTGAAATTCAGGAAAGAGATGAAGGGCGCAGTTGCGGTGGTTGGTGATGGAATTAACGACGCGCCGGCATTGATCCGGGCCGATCTCGGTATCGCGGTGGGGTCGGGTGCGGATGTTGCGATCGAGAGCGCGGGAATCACCTTGCCTTCGAGCGATCTGCGGGGAGTTGCACGGGCGATCCGTCTGTCGATACAAACGGTTAAAATCATCAAACAGAATCTGTTCTGGGCGTTTTTCTACAACATCGCGTTGGTACCTGTAGCTGCGGGTGTGTTGATGCTGATACCAAGTGCGCCGCAAGGTTTGCAGCAATTGCATCCGGCATTTGCAGCTGGAGCGATGGCACTGTCGAGCATTACCGTGGTGTTGAACTCGCTTCGTTTGAATCGGGTGAAGTTGTAGGAAGAACTGTGAGTTATGAGCTCTGAGCTGTGAGGAAGAGACAAGAATGAGTTGCCACGGACTAAACAAGTCCGCGGCAATTCATTTTCTCAGGACTGAGAAAGGTGCCAGGCGGGCTTCGCCAGCAGGGATGATCCGATGCATGTAATCCGCGTTTGCGAGCAAACGGTTATCCAGTTAACTCAGCTATGATATATGCCCCTGTGACCCGCCGTCTTTTTGGCGGTTCGCAGGGATTATCAACCAGTTGGACACTCGATGATGGACAATGACAAACGTTCCGAAGTG
>CAJVXH010000245.1 GCA_913009835.1 uncultured bacterium | reverse complement strand
CGTGGATATTGGCGTGTTATAACGCCAAACGCCTGGCAAGTCAGTCGGTTAATTGCGAAGAAAGAGGATTATATCCCAGTTCCGGGGTGTTTAATGCCCCCAATTTTGGGGCCGATTTGTAGTTAGACCCTGCTCACTTCGATCACGCACCCAGAACACGAAATTAGAGACCAACTTTCGCATGCAGCCGAGTTCATCTGTAGCACAGCTTCTCGATGCCCTTATCGATCATTGGCGATTCTGGGACCAACATGAAGAGTTCTACCTGAAGACACTTGCGCCTTCCCTGGTCGAGAATCCCAGCAAGGGCGATGAGACTGAACGAGATCTTCTCGGAAAACTGCGAGCTGTGCTCAACGATGCCGAATGGTATTCCATCCCGGTGCTGATCTCTGAACGACGTGCGGGAATACGGCGTGAGATTGAATCGGAACGGCTGCGCCAAGAAGCGAAAGAGAAAGAAAGGCGAGAAAGGGAACGTCTTGAAGCACAAAGACGTGAGGGAGAGCGGCAAGAACAACTGCGCCAAGAAGCTCACCGCCGCGAAATTGAGGCAAGACGTGCTGAATTAATCCGAGAAATCAGAAGACTCTTCAATGTCGACTATCTGAACGCCGACTCGTTCTTCACTGCATCGTGCACAGATCTGATCTCTCCACAGGAATACGAGGAAGAAAAGGTTGCCTTCGTCAAAGATTGGGTAACGAAGCATACTCCTCCGGACAAGTCCGGAATTCACAAAACACCTGATGACGAACAGGCGACAGCAATAGCTGCTGTACACGGACATATCCAGGTGGTTGCCCGTGCCGGCAGTGGGAAGACTACTACATTGGTCGGACGTGCTCTGTTCCTGCAGAAGCACTGCGCCATTCCCGCTAGCGAAATGCTGTTGCTTGCATTTAACCGCAAGGCGGCCTTCGAGATACTAAAGAAGCTTCTCATCGCCCTGAACCGCAAAGCGGATGCTGCTCTTGCGCAGGAAATCGACCAGCGGATGAAGGGTGCAAAGAACGAGAGAAGAATTGACATCGAGGAGATTGGCGCCCGATCAGTCGATGCCGTAGCAGAACGACTCGGCGTTGCGTTGCCCCATGCCATGACCTTCCATGCGCTCGCTTATGCCATCGTTCATCCCGAGGAAAGCATACTCTACAACGATCCCCTAGGAGGAAACTTAGGTCTCAGTCGTGTTTTTCAAAGCGTGATCGATGACCATCTACAGGTCCCCGCTTTCAAAATAAAGATACGCGAACTAATGCTTGCCCATTTTCGGGAGGATTGGGATCGCATTGTTGAAGGCTGCTACGACAAGAGTAGAGACGAACTGCTCCAGTTTCGGCGCTCACTGCCCCGTGAGTGCCTAGGGGGCGAGTACGTCAAGTCATTCGGAGAAAAGGTAATCGCCGATTTCTTATTCGAGCACGGTATACCCTACAAGTACGAGCGTAACCATTGGTGGAGCGGGATCAACTATCGGCCTGACTTCACCATTTTCAAAACACAGAAGACAGGGGTTGTTATTGAGTATTTCGGCCTAGATGGTGATCCAGACTATAACGAGATGACTCTCGAAAAACGCAAGTATTGGTCGCAGAAAAAAGATTGGACGCTCATAGAATTCTCGCCACAAGATATCGCAGCATGCGGCACTGAGAGGTTTAGAGCCCAGCTGAAGGCGTCTCTTGAGGAGACTGGCATCCCGTGTCATCGCCTGTCAGAAGACGAAATCTGGCATCGCGTTCGAGAGCGAGCGATTGATCGCTTCACGAGCGCCACAGTCGGTTTCATAGGCAGATGTAGAAAGCGCTCGCTACCACCGAAAGAACTGGCTCAGATGGTTCAGTCCTACACGTCGCTTTCTTCAGTCGAGGACATGTTCCTTGAAATCGCTCAGACGATTTACCGGGCTTACCTTGTTCGGTTAACAGAAACCGGAGATGAAGACTTTGATGGACTGGTGCAGCGCGCAGCTGATTCGATTGCCGGCGGAGGAACGGTATTTGACCGGAAATCCGGCCGGGGCGACCTGACTACGTTGCGCTATATCTGTGTTGATGAGTTCCAGGACTTCTCGGACTTGTTCTATCGACTGGTTGCGGCGATTCGTAAACAGAATCCGTGCGTGGAATTCTTCGCTGTTGGTGACGACTGGCAGGCAATCAATGGGTTCGCTGGCTCTGATCTCAGATTTTTTGAGCACTTTGACCAATACATCGGAGATTCACGCAGACTTTACATATCGACGAATTATCGTTCAGCTCGGTCAATCGTCGGGATCGGTAATGCGTTGATGGTTGGGCTTGGAAAGCCGGCGATGACTCACAAGAACGTACCTGGCCAAGTACTGTTGGCTGACGTCAACGACTTCGAGCCCTCACAGTTGGAATTGGAGCGTCATCCCGGTGACGTTATTACTCCTGTTGTCTTGCGTCTCGCAAGTACTGCTATTGCCAAGAACTTGGATGTTGTTCTGCTGTGCCGTCAGAATCGTATCCCATGGTTTGTCAATTATCAGGAGTTGGAGGATGATGGGGGTCGTGGACTAGAGCGCTTTTTGAATATAGTCCGCAAGTATTTTCCGAAAGGACAGCGGGAGCGCATTACCATATCGACGTCGCATAAGTACAAGGGGCTAGAAAAACCGGTGGTAATCGTGCTCGACGCGGTTGCGCGTAGTTATCCGCTGATTCATCCGGACTGGGCTTTCTCGCGAATACTTGGTGATAGCCCTGACAAGATCACCAAAGAGGAGCGCCGGCTTTTCTATGTTGCACTTACGCGTGCTATTCAACAGCTCATTGTCATTACTGATGAAAGGAGCAAGTCACCGTTCCTCGATGACCTAGAAGGCACATCGGAGATACAGCTCATTGATTGGGCTGCGTTCCCGCCTTTGAGTGACGAAACGAACCAACGACTGGAGATCGGAAGAGCGTCGTGTAGGGAAAGAGTGTAGATCTCGGTGGTCGCCGTATCATTAAAAAAAAAACAAACCCCCACCCCCCCCCCACCCCACCCCCCCCACACCCCCCCCCCTTTCCACCCCGTCGCACCCTCACCAGCGCGTCTCAACATCACACCTTGCACATACCCTCAGC
>CAJVXH010000244.1 GCA_913009835.1 uncultured bacterium | reverse complement strand
TTTCAAGCAGAAGACGGCATACGAGATATATCAGTGTGACTGGAGTTCAGACGTGTGCTCTTCCGATCTATTTATCGGAGGAGTGCTGAGCGGATTTATCGGCAGCGGCGGCGCGTTTTTCATGACACCCGGAATGATGAACCTCGGTATACCGGGAGTGGTCGCCGTAGGATCAAACATCACCCATAAATTCGGGAAAGCGCTTGTCGGTTCGAGAAGCCACTCTGAACTGGGCCATGTTGACCGTAAATTGGGATTCTACATGCTGATCGGCGCCTTCATCGGAGTCCGACTCGCGGTCTTGGTGAACGAGATGTTGTTTCATATGGAAGGTGGTGGACACGGAGAAGGTGGAGGGAGTGCAGCAGGCGACCTGTATATCAGTACACTGTTCGTCGTGGTGCTATCATTGATTTCCGCATCCATCCTGCGTGATGCTCTGAGAAAAGACAGCAGCGGCGAGGGGCCGTCAACCAAACTGGCCGAGTACTTTGGTCGGCTGAATCTACCACCCATGATCTACTTCCCGGTAGCAGATGTTACGGTCTCACTCTGGATTGTCTCCGTAGTCGGACTGGCGACAGGTTATCTGGCAGGGACGATTGGTGTCGGGGGCTTCATAGGAGTGCCGGCAATGATTTATATCTTCGGCATTCCAACGGCGGTCGCGGCTGGCACCGAACTGTTCCTCGCGGTTTTCCTGGGAGCATGGGGTGCCGTTAACTACGTCTGGGCTGGTTTTGTTGACCTGCGCCTCGTAATGATGCTCTATATGGGATCCTTGATCGGCATTCACATCGGGGTGTACGGAACCAAGGTGATACAGGAACGTCTGATACGTATCGTCACCGGCGTTATCATCATACTATGTGTTATTAGTCGAGGCCTCGCGATTCCAGTTTATTTGAGGAAACTCGGGATGGTGGAAATGAATCCCAACTGGGATGTATGGTGGAATGGCGCGAGCACCGTGCTCCTATATGCCAGCGGACTATCAGGGATTCTCGTAATTCTCATATCGGTCGCAAAGGCTCATCATAAACGCCGACGCGTCCATACGATGCTCACCAAATCGTAAGTCGAAGGATCGTTCATGCAGGAAAACGTTAACATTCTGATTCTTGACGATGAACCTATTGTCGGGAAACGGCTGCAGCAAGCGCTACGCAAGAACGGACACCACGTTGAGATATTCACCTCCGGCATCGAGGCTATGAAACGCCTGGTGGAAAAGAAATTTGATATCGTGGTCACCGATATACGGATGGATGAGATTGACGGCATTGAAGTGATGACTCGCGTTATGAAGCTGTACCCTTCCACAAAGGTCATCATTATTACTGGATATGCCACTATCGAAACAGCCCGGGAAGCGCTGGCCAAAGGTGCTTTTGATTTCATCGCCAAACCGTTCCGGCCAAATGATCTGCGGACCATCATCGAAAAGGCCATCAAGGCGAAACACTGACATGGCCAAAGCCGGAGACGAAAAGGAAATCGGCAACGCGGTCACGGCCGAACAAGTTGAGCTGCTAGCCCAAAAAGCGCTCGAGCAACGACCCCTGATAAGCATCCGCTTTCGTCTGATGGCGGGTTTTCTCTCCTTTTTCCTACTCGCCGTCGTAATGATTATTACCACCATAATCATCCTGCAACAACTCGATATCCGAATGCAGTTCCTGGTGATCGCCGATAAATACACTAATGAAATTCAACAGGCACGACGCTTCGAAAAAAACTACTTCCTATACGGAACCAACCTGCCTGACCTGCTTGAACATGCCCGCACAGCACAAGAACTGCTACAATCTTCCAACTCCGAGTTGGAATCTGTGCTTGGGAAAAATGAGCTGAATACAATGACAATGCACCTTGAAACATATATGAATCTGCTGGAACAACTGAAAATACAACCGGTTCCGGGGACGCAGGGGGAACAGGAAAACATCACCTCGATTGAGTCTCAATTGCGAATGCACGGTTCCCAAATGGTGGATTACGCGTTCGATCTCTCCGCAAAAGAAAGAGGAAATGTAAGCCAGATGTTCACCTGGGTACGTCGAATACCACTGATCTTCCTCTTCTTCCTGCTCCTGTTGATGATCTATTTCGCCAACCTCTTGACGAGACAAATCATCGGAAGACTCACTCGTTTGATGAGTGTTACCGAACGGATCGCGAACGGAGATTTCACCCCCATCATGCCAGAGAGGCGCTACCGCGATGAGTTTACCAACCTCAACCTTGCCCTGAATCACATGATGCTCGAACTGGACCGACATCAGCAAAAAATGATCCAATCTCACAAATTGCTCGCCGTGGGAAATCTCACCGCCGGCGTGGCGCACGAATTGAACAACCCGATCAACAACATCACCTTGACCGCCGCAATGCTGGAAGAAGATTACCAGCAGTTGTCCGATGATGAACGGCTGGAGATGATCCACGACCTGGGCCATGAAGCCGAACGGTCTACACAAATCGTTCGCAATCTGCTCGACTTCGCCAGAGAGAGTGAAATGACCACCGAGCAACTTGACCTGAAACAACTCTTGAACGATACAATCCGTCTCGCCGCAAATCAGATCAAGCTGTCAAAAGTGAAAGCAGAGATCAACAGCAAAGTTAACCTGCCGCTGATACATGGTGACCGCCGACAATTACAACAAGTGTTTCTCAACCTGATCTTGAACGCGCTGGACGCATCTCCATCGGGCGGAACCCTGAAAATGACCATCGAACGAGCACAAACCGCCGGATACCTGGAAGTCATTGTCAAAGATTCTGGATCAGGCATCCCGCAACACATCCTGCCACGTATATTCGACCCCTTCTTCACCACCAAACCTACAGGCCGGGGAACCGGGCTGGGCCTCTCAGTTTCGTTGGGCATCCTGAAACAACATGGCGGCAATATCGAAGCCGAGAGCACCCCGGGCAAAGGTACCAGTTTTACCGTCCTCCTACCCGTCGCCGAAACTCCCGCCGAACTCAAAGAACAGGCTGATTCCTGACAATCGATAATCGGGGCGGTGTGGCCTGCCTTGCTACGCAAGGCAGGTATCTCCTACATTTTCGCAGTCTGGGACACCTGACCTGACGTAACAAGTCGGGCCATCCATCTTTTGTGCAGACTGTGCTTGCGTTTACCACTTCGTTTTTGTATGTTATGTACGTAACGTTATTTATGTACGTGAGGTACGAATCATGAACAGC
>CAJVXH010000243.1 GCA_913009835.1 uncultured bacterium | reverse complement strand
CCACACGCTCTGACGGCGGCAGTTTGTCTCGATTCTGGTCACAATCCTGTAGTCGGCTTAGCAACTCGGGTATATTTTCAGGTCGAATGGTTGGCGCTGGCTGATCCGTACACCCGTACAACCATGCACGATGGAGGAAGGAATAGACATCGTGATCTGCGCGGAGACCGGCAACAGCACCGGGAACGGAAATCAGGATTAACAGCGAGAGGAGGCAAATGAGGGAAACAGTCCTCTGTATTGGGAATAAATTCTTTGTATCTTCAGGCATGCTTGGTTGTTTCCAGAATTGAAACATGTTATCTACCGCTCCCATTCAGAGGTTGAATGTAGTGCAATTGACACGAGCACGCTTTGTGACGGGAGTCACTACATAGCCACCAAAAATGTTACATTTTGCCGTTGAAAGATCATAGTGGATTTTTCCCCTCTGGAGCTGTAATCGGTGTGGAAGTTGACGGGGAATGTCTGAATCGGTTCCTCAACACTCGGAGTACTGATTTCGGAGGCGAGTCTAACAAATTAGAGACAAATACTCGGACATTTCACTTGCAATTATTTTGTAGATGCCGTAGTTTTCGGAAGTTGCTTTTTTGTCGGTTTTTGCATAATGCACATTCTTGAAATGATAAGATATGGAGAGCTAAGTGCAAGCTCCTGACAGTATTGAGCTGCTGGGGGTAAAAGTCAGCAGTGTTTCGCTCGATCAGGCAGTAGAGATCATCGGTCATTGGATTGGTGAAGAGCGGGCAGATTATGTGACTTGCACCGGTATGCATGGTGTGATGGAAAGCCGTGGTGATGCTGATATCCGGCGTTTCCACAATGAGGCCGGGATGGTTGTCCCCGACGGCATGCCGTTGGTGTGGATGAATCATTATTATGGTCGGCGACATGTCACTCGCTGCTATGGCCCTGATTTATTTCTGGCGGTTATGAAGGATAGCGTAGGGAAGGATGCTGGCTTCAAGCATTTCTTCTATGGTGGGGCAGAAGGTGTGCCGGAGTTATTGGGGGAGCGTATGCAGGAACGTTTCCCGGGATTAAATGTTGTCGGTGCCTACTCTCCTCCTTTTCGAGAATTATCTCCTGAAGAGGATGAACATATAATTCAGATGATCCGTAATTCTGAGGCGGACATTGTCTGGGTTGGACTGAGCACCCCGAAGCAGGAACGGTGGATGTCAGAGCACGTGAACAAGCTGAGCCGACCGGTACTGGTAGGTGTTGGTGCAGCGTTCGATTTTCATACTGGAAGAGTAGTTCAAGCTCCGAAGTTTATTCAGAAGAGTGGGCTTGAATGGTTGTTTCGAATGTTGATGGAGCCCAAGCGGCTATGGAAACGGTACTCAAAAAACGTCCCGCTGTTTCTACTGTTGATCCTAAGACAAATGGCCAGCGGAAGACGTCCTCCCCACCCCCGGGGATAAAGCAACCGACATCGAGCGGTCGCACGCGTCAAACCATGCGTGCAATGCTCGTGTTTTTTGACTGGGTGACGGTATTTTCCGGTCTGATGATCGCCCATGAGGTATCGAATTGGACAAAACTGTTTGAAGTACGCAATCTGCCCCCGCTTGGCTTTGAGGAAGTAGCAATGTATGGTGCTATTTCCGCGGGTCTCGCGGTAATCATCATGTTATGGCAGGGTGCTTACAATCCGAATCTGAACCATATGCGTCTGGATGGCGATCGCCGTTTCATTCGTTCTCTCACCATGGTCATGATGGTAATCTTTCCTCCTTTCCTGTTTGCACAGGATCATGCTGACACCCGTGAATTATTAACGTTGGCGATTTTCATTGTACCT
The DNA here is from genome assembly GCA_913009835.1 of uncultured bacterium. Lineage (GTDB taxonomy): Bacteria > Electryoneota > Electryoneia > Electryoneales > Electryoneaceae > BMS3BBIN04. The sequence goes on along the minus strand of CAJVXH010000243.1, from coordinate 1,455 downwards.
GCACTATTGATGTTCCAGAAGACACTCTTTGTCGCCTTTCTCTCGCAGCATTACGATAAACCGGTTCGTACTCGCAAGCTCTTGATTCTCGGCGCTCATAACCAAGGGCCATATGTATTGAGGCAAGCGTTATCCTGCTGGGACCCTGGATATTTACCAGTTGGTTTTCTTTCCAGAGAACCTGTTGAGAATGGTGACTACATCGAAACGGAGAGTCGCGGACTCGTTGGATCGGTTCCTGTTCTGGGGGAGTATTCGCAGCTTGAACACTTCATGAAGCGGCACGCGATCACGGAAATCTGGCTCAACGACCCTCAAATGTCGCAAGAGGACATTGTTTTCATCCTTCGTCTATGCGAGAACAGGGGAGTGGTTGTGAGCATGTTGCCGAGTATTGGTCGAATCCCGACCATGTCGGTGATAGCAACCCATGCTGGCGGTCAGGTGTTGTTGCGTGAACGTATCGCGCCAGAGCGTATCTATTATGATAGGGTAAAACGATTTGCGGACTTCGTCGCCTCTGGAATGATGATAATCGGTTTCTCGCCGATACTGCTCCTGATCGCGATTTGGGTGAAGCTTGACAGCAAGGGCCCGATCTTTTTCACCCAGGAACGTATTGGCAAGAACGGAAAACCGTTCATGATGTACAAGTTCCGCAGCATGAATGTTAACGCGCCTAAATACGCAGTCAGCCCGGACACCAAGTTTGACCCGCGGATTACCAGATCGGGACGTTTCCTGCGCAAGACATCCCTTGATGAACTGGGGCAGTTGATTAACGTGTTCAAGGGTGAGATGAGCCTGGTGGGACCGCGACCGGAGATGTCGTTCATCGTCAAGAAATACAACCGCTTCCAGCGTGCGCGTTTACAGGTAAGCCCTGGTATCACTGGTTTATGGCAGATCTCAGCCGACCGTTCCATCGCCATTCATGACAACCTTGATTATGATCTATACTACATACAGAACCGTTCGTTAACGACTGACATGGTCATCCTCTGGCGGACAGTATGGTTTGCCATTCGGGGGGTTTGATCTGGACGTTATAAATCATGCGAGAGGGACACAGCAACTGGCTGCGTCCCTCTTCTCTTCCTGCGGATTCAGGCTGAATCGCGTGCGATCATTTTATTTCTTTCGCAGGGAGATCCGACCATCCTCGACATTGATGCGGACAATTGCCTCTCCACCGTCCAGAGTGTATTCCTCGTAGTTGTCATCTTCTTCGACCATATCGAAGTCACGGCTCGCTCTCGCCCGACCATCTTCGAAGCTGAGACGGAATTCGCCTCCGCCATCAAGTACGGTGAATTCTATACCACCATCTTCAGCGTTCAGGCGATAATTTCCATCTGAATCAAGGTTGGTGCTGAGGAAAATGTCGCCGTCCTCAACATCGCAGGTGACGTCTGAGAAGTTGCCTTCCTCAATAGTAATCCTAGATCGGAAGAG
>CAJVXH010000242.1 GCA_913009835.1 uncultured bacterium | reverse complement strand
TAGTCGGCTCATTAGTTTTACCAAGTTTGGGAACCGGTGCGAGTAACGGGCTGTCGGTCTCAAGCATCATCCGGTTCAACGGGACCAGCTTCGCCACTTCTGGACGATCCGACTTTTTGTAGGTGATGTTCCCAGTGAAGGAAATGTGAAATCCACGATCCAGCACCTCTTTTACCATCTTGCTGTCTCCTGCGAAACAGTGAAACACTCCGCCGGGGCCGTTGATCCCGTCATAACCGACCTCGTCCAGCACTCGCAGGATTTCGCTGGACGCCTTACGATCATGGATGACGACCGGCTTCTCGATTTCCATTGCCAACTCGAGTTGGTCACGGAAGCACTTCTCCTGAACGGCAGGCTCGGTGTGATCGCGGAAAAAATCCAGCCCGATCTCGCCAATTGCTACGCAGCGGTCATCCATACACAACGCACCAATCATCGCCAGGTCGCCCGGAGCGGCTGAGCTGGCGTCGTTCGGGTGAATCCCCGCCCCGAACCAGACGGTGTCGAATTCATGAGCATGCTGACGGCTATGCTCGGATGACTTGACATCGGTTCCGAGATCAATGATGGCGCGGATACCAGCTTCCTTTGCACGCTGAACAACATCCGCAACGCTGTTATCGAATGTTGGCCAAGTTAAGTGAGCATGAGTGTCTATCATCTATTCTTTTTCCGCTATTTTTGGTGTTTCAGTACAAGTGAGTCAAACGGACTCTGATCGGTCTCTCTTTTCTCCCAGAGGCTGCAACCTTTGGGTGAGTTCGCCTGTCCTATTGTTGAATGCAGAATGGCAGTCTGACCCACTGCCTTGTAGAACTGACGGGAAACCCTCCACATCCTGTCATCGCGCCATCCCATGGCGCACTCGAACCGTTCGGGCCCGGACCCTCCGAACGGTTCTCTTTTTGCAGTAGTCTATAGGTATTGACAGGCCCGTGTTTACTTGCAAACGCGGATTATCCGAAGATGAAAACCGATATCCTTCCACCTTCGGTGTCAGGATGACATTCTTCTTGCCAACACACGATAACTCTTTTCCATCTCCAACATCACCGAGTGTTTCTCATCCGCGACCAATTCCCCACCCGCGAACAATAACACTCGATCATCAGGATCAATAGCCTCCAGACGATGAGTAGCCATCAGCACCGTCTTCCCAACTGAGACCTTACGCAACGTTAACTCGATCTCCTGCGCAACGTCACCATCCAGCGCGGAGGTCGGCTCATCAAACAGCAAGATCGGAGGATCATTCAGCAGAGCTCGAGCAATCGCTATCCGCTGACGTTGACCGCCGCTCAGCCGTTCGCCCAAGTTGCCGAGATCGGTGTCGTATCCCTGGGGAAGGTCATGTATAAACTCATCCGCCTTCGCCAGCTTTGCAGCGCGCTCGATAGCTTCTCGGGACGCATCAGGGAAACCATAGGCGATGTTTCCGGCCACCGTGTCCTGAAATAGTACTATCTCCTGGGTTACTATTCCGAAGTGACGGCGTAGTTCAGCAATTGGCAGCTCAACAGTATTTATTCCACCGACAAGAATGCTGCCCTCCTCCGGATCGTAAAAACGGGGCAACATATTGAGGAAACTGCTCTTTCCTGACCCCGACCGGCCCGCAAGGATAACCCGTTCACCGGGTTCTATGGTCACGTTCACATTGCGCAGAGCTGAGCCACGGTCATTGTCATAACTGAGACTGATAGCACGGAACTCGATCCGAGGGTTAAATTTCGATGCGGATGTATCACCCTCTGATATTTGTTCATGGATGGAAAATGGTTCATCCATCAGGTCGAAAACCCGTTCCGCAGCCCCTTCGGCCACTTTTAACCTGGCCTGCACTTCGCCAAGACTGGTCAACGGTGTCAACAGTCCGAACAACAAGACCAGAAAACGAACAAAATCATCAGCTATCAGCCATTGTCCACCCAGTACCTGCCCGCCAGCGATTAGCAAGATCGCCGCAATAACCATCACCCCGACAAACTCACGCATCGGCGAAACCACACGCCGCAGACGTTCCTTTCCTATCGCCTGACGGAAGTGGTCGTCCGTTGTCTCCTGAAAACGACGGATCTCGCTAGCTTCCCCACCGTAGGCCTGCACTATCCGGATACCATATAACGCTTCGCTCAGTCTGGAGGTCACAGCGCCCACTTTTTCCTGAGTACGCTTGGATTTACGCTTCAGACTTGAGCCAATAAGGTTGGTGATAATCCCCGTTATCGGTGCGATCAGGACGGCAGCCAGAGTCAGTTGCCATGAAATTGACAGCAATAACACCAGGAAGAGGATCGCTGTCAATGGATCGCGTAACAGCTTGCCGAAACTCTCCGCCAGACCAGCGTTCAGAACTGTGATGTCATTGATCCCAGCGGAGATCAGATCTCCGCTCTGGCGATGGTGAAAGAAAGCCAGGTCCTGATTCAGCAGGTGTTCGACATATTCGTCACGCATCCTCCGTGCGATTCGCTGCTCAATGGATGCCGACAAAACGAGTTGGACATACAGTGCCAGATTCTTGAAGGTGAAGGTGATTACTATGAAAAGTATGGCGCGTTTCAGAGTTCCAAGCGGAGTATCTACGATTACCAGCTGCGCGCTGTAATGGGCCAGATAGTCGGTCAGATTGAAGAAACTCAGTGGAGCTTCCGGCAAAGGTGGGGCTATTGTCTGCCCAGTGAACAGAGACTGGACGAAATCAGCAGCCATCCAGTATGCCACACCGGACAGTCCGACGAACGCCAGCCCAGCCAGAAACATCCCTGTGATCTGAAGGATGTTCGGACGTAAATAAGTCAGGTATCTGCGAAAAAACGACATGGTGTCCGTCGTATCGGTCAAGTTTGCGCTTAACTACTGTGAGGCTCAGACAATTGAAACGATTGCAGCATCTTCAGACTCTTGAGCTCGCCCCAGCGATCAAAGCTGTGACGGTAAGCTGCATTCAACAAGCGTTCGATCTCCTGGCCGGCAACCTGAGTCAAACGAAAGCGTGATGTACCGTCAAACCCTTGTCTCGCCAATGCTTCCAAACTCTTCATCGTGCCCAGGGTAATGTGTACGCCACGCTCGCCTTTTGAATCTGAGTTAGATGCGGGAAGCAATCCACGACCAGGAATAAAGATCATCCCGTCGTTCCCTTCTGCACCGGACTCAACCGTCAACTCATAACCCAGTTCGCGCAAGGCGAGCAGCCGGTATTGAATGAACAAGTTCTCAGATCGGAAGAGCGTCGTGTAGGGAAAGAGTGTAGATCTCGGTGGTCGCCGTATCATTAAAAAAA
>CAJVXH010000241.1 GCA_913009835.1 uncultured bacterium | reverse complement strand
TTGGCTGGACAACCGTTTCATCGAACGGCTGTGGCGATCACTGAAGTACGAGGATGTGTACCTGAACTGCTACGCGACGATGCGTGAGGCGGAGGCAGGAATCGGACGCTATCTTGCTTTCTACAACGACCGGCGCCCACATCAAGCATTGAACAGCCGAACACCGGCAGAAGTCTACGACTCGAAAACAACACAAAAAGCAGCATGAAACGGGCGGGATTTATCACTTAAAATCTCAACTCTTCTGTCCAACTGATGGGGTCCACCTCTTTCCATCCGTCGTAGCAGGATTCATAACACCTCCTTTCTGCATAACGGAATGGGTTCTGCAGCTCATGCCAAAGTGCGCGCGCTTACTTCTTTCACTCAGCATTTCGCTCACCGCATCAGAATCAGTGTGAAGGGTTTATGTTGGCCTTCACTTAACAATATACTCGAGTTGTACACTCCAACATCTTCCGTGGATCACTTTTCGGAAATAGTAGTGAGTTACAAAACTCTGAGCGGCTCTCGAGCACTCCTACACAAATCGTCATGCACTGAATGGAGGCGAGGAGAGCCGAATCGGGAGACAATACAGACGGGGGTAGACAGGATGGTGTTAGTGTAACAATATAGACAATACTGGTTCTTGCGCATGTGTTATTTTTTACATTACTCTCTTGGTCAGATAGCTGAGTCAACTAACCAGGAGAAAGATGATGTCAAGTATCAAAACAAAGAAAGTGAAAGACGGCAGCCTGGTATGGCATGTCCGGTACACCTACCAAGGTTGTGAACGAACAAGGTCCATCGGAAGAGTTAGAAGGGAAGACGCGAAGAGAGAGCAGAATCGCGTGGACCAATGCCTACTTGAGGGTAAAGACCCCGACCAAACCTCACCCCTTCGATTGGCGAAGCAGAAGCCAGATCCTGTTGAACAACCCCAGATCGTCACACTTCAGGATGCTCTCGCTATGTACGATAAGTACGTAAGTGTAAACGGCCGGAATAAGCCGTCAACGTTAAAATCCAAACGTAGGTGTTTCGGCACCGTTCCCAATCGTCTACTGAGCAAACCCCTCATTGAAATCGGCAAATTCGATTTGGAGAACTGGCTCATCGAGTACGGGCAAACACGTGACACAGGGACAGTAAGCATGGCGAACGCGTACATGACCACTGTCTTCAACTGGTGCATCGATTTTGACATGCTCACCAAGTCTCCGATGAAAAGCATAAAGAAGTCACCCGTAGAACAGCAAGCCATCAAAACGCTGACGGAGACACAAGCTGTTGAGCTGCTGAAGATTGCGGAGGGAAATTTCTACCGGGCAGTGTTTATCGCACTGAACTTCGGATTGCGTTCGGGCGAGATCATTAGACTGACGTGGGATGATGTGGTCGAGGAAGATGGAAGCATCCGGGTTGCTGCAAAGGGGAATAAAACGCGCACGGGAAGGGCAGTTCCAGCACCAAGTCCTGAGGTGATGGACAAGATTCTGTCTTGGAAATCGAGCGATAGCTTGCCCACGGATCAAGTTGTGCCATATAGTACCACTTACTATATCAGCAGGAGGTTTCGAGAGATTAGACGAGCGAAGGGTTGGCCGGATGGATTGACCTTCCACTCAACTCGGCATACCTACATCACGCGGCTGCAAACAAGTGGAGTGCAGATTGCGATGGTAGCGAGATTGGCCGGGCATAGCAGCGTTCACGTCACCGAAAAGTACTACACCCATTTTGCGCCTGATGATCTAAAACAAGCAGCGTCACGTTTGAACTACCGCAGTGGCGGAAAACCAGGAGAAAGTAGACAGGAGATTAGTCTTACAGGAGCTGCTTGAACAGCTCAGCCGGGTCAACTTCAATGGCGCGAGAGACAGTGATGAACTCAATAACATCGAGCCGTCGCTCACCGCTCTCGTACTTCGAAACATAGGATTGAGGCTTCCCCAGTCGTTTTGCCACGACTTGCTGAGTGAGGTTGTTTTCCTTGCGCACCTCGACCAACAGCCGCAGGAGCCTCTGATATTTTGCTGAGTGTACCGAACTCATGAAGACTCGCTGAACGATGCTTGTGGTGTTCGGCGAGTTTATCTATTATCCTTGAATATCCCAGAACAGGATATTCTCTCTAATTATCGGGGTGATGACCATGAAGCGTTTGAAACGAACTGACACTGCTGGATTCACGTTGGCCTGCGTGATTCCATTTGTACTGGTAGGGGTAGCATCCTTCGTTGGAATAGGTCGGTGGCTGACAACACTCGAATGGAAACTGGCGGTATCGATACCCGTTGGAGTCGTGGCTGGAGTGGTTGGCACAATGCTTTTCAAGCGGTATCAGCAATGGAAGTTGTACGGTAAGGTTAATGACAGGGCTATGACCTTCAGAAGGCTCTTGCTTTGTGCTGTCAAGAACGAGCACGATGAATTCGACTATTACAAGATCGCAACCGTGATCAAGATTGTTGTCATTGGTATCCCTTCCGTTGTTCTGATCATCTTCGCAGGGGAGTATGCTTTCGAGTCCTACCAGAAGTATCGACAGGATAGATCTGCGGAGAAACAGGAGGTGGTTCGCAGAGGCTTGGAAGCCACCGAGTCTGCTGACGAAGAATCTGACGAGTCCTATTCACCTCGTGGGGAATCTCTTGCCGATTTGGAACGCGAAATCGAGCGCATAGAACTTGAACGTCTTTCCGACCTGAAATTGCTTCAGAGCGCATTTGCCACTCTTCCCCCTGCGATTGCCATGTACTCCATCGACAATGGCGTAGAAATGGATGTATCAGCGATTTCCCGAAGATTAGCGAGCATTTACTCGGATCGACTTAGGCGCCTGTCTCTAAAGTATGCTGAAGGCGAGCAGAAAATTGCAGTACTGACGGTAAACGCAGTTGCTGATCTTGCTTCAGCAGGTGTGCTTGAACGGAGTCTTTCCATTATGCAACGCATGGACCGGTTGGTCGATTTCCCAGGTCGGAATGTTACTTACTCGTATGTGCTATTCAGTTACACGCGCTACAGGTCGATGGGGGTGAGCAATGAAGGTGTAATGTTCTTGCTCGAACAGGAATTCGGCCAGTGATGTATCACATGGACCGTATCCTTCCCTACCAGGGATACAGTTACAGTTACGTAGGATTGTTGAACCAGTACGTGCTCCTGCGAGAACGAGGATCGTCCAGCCTCGAAACTGTCCACCTCCCAGCAGATTGGAGTACGCTACCGGATCACCTCACCAACATCACTTTCTGAACCTGATTGAAACCGTTCGGCGCGTATGCAGGAAGGAGGGACAAGCAGCGGGTTAGATTCGACGCAGCGAGGGG
>CAJVXH010000240.1 GCA_913009835.1 uncultured bacterium | reverse complement strand
GCGGTGTGTGTTTTTTTTTTTTTTTTCAAGCAGAAGACGGCATACGAGGTATATCAGTGTGACTGGAGTTCAGACGTGTGCTCTTCCGATCTCAATGGTGTCAGTGTATTGTTTCTCGGCGCGCTCTACGTAGTAACTGTGCTGCAGGAGTTGAATCGAAACAAGGCGAAAAACCGTCACTCCGGCGAGAATTAGCAAGCCGAGGAACACCGTAATAAGTCGTCCAGACTTGATTGGTACCGCAACTGGGGTGCTGGGCTTACCTGCCGAAGTACGTTTCATTGCCGCCCCTCCCCGCCAGGCGGTTGCAACGATTCGCTGTCCCAGCGTCGAACGAGCAAATCAGTAACTTCCCGCGCCTCCGCTCCGCCCATGCGGTCGAGCTCACCAGCTGTGAAGGAGACGAGTAAATGCTGTGGACGTTGATCCGGCTCCACCATTCCACGAGCCAAAGCCCGCTGACGGATGGCCGCTAAAGCGGAAACTGTCGCAAGACGCGAGTTCAACGCCTGAACTTCACCACGTAGCGATTCCACCCGTTCCGACTGACGCTGGATCAGCTGGCAATAATGGGATTTCCGCACTTGCAGATGCATCATGGTGAAGAAGAATCCTAACACGATCACGGCGAATAGCATGAGCGGCAAGGTGAGTTTGATCTCACGCACCGGAAGAACCGGGTGAGTCCGCCTCGCCCAAAATGCCCTCGTGCTGTACGCCGTCGCCTTCATATCACTATCGCTCCACCCTGGAATCGCCCTTGCCGACAGTTCCCGAACTGTCACTACCTGGTCTTCACCCAACTCGCTCCGCTATCCGCAAACGAGCACTTCGCGCACGTGGATTGCTCTCGATCTCAGACCTGCTTGCGGTAATAGCCTTGCGCGGCACCGCTTTCATCATGACGACCTTCTCAGCAAAACCCGGAGTCGGGATGTATCGCCCCTTGCTGTCACCTTCCATCCTTCGCATAAACCGCTTCGTCTTCCGGTCTTCCAGGCTGTGATAGCTCAAAACAACCAGCTTCCCACCAGGATTCAGAAGCTCATACGATGCTGCCAATGCCCGATCTATCGCATCCAACTCATCGTTGACTTCAATGCGCAATGCCTGAAACACCCGCGCCAGAATCCTCAGACGATCTCTCGGATCAGCCAATGGCTCAAGGATTTCAACCAGGGCTGAGGTTTCTTCAAATGGACGATGTTTGATCATCTCCTGCGCCACACGCCTCGCCCGCGGTTCCTCACCAAATTCCTTCAACACCCGGATCAAATTCGCTTCGTCGTATTCGTTGACCACTTCCGCCGCAGTAGTCTTCTGACTTCGATCCATCCGCATGTCCAAGGGGCCAGGCTTCATAAAGCTGAAACCACGTGCAGAATCATCAATCTGATGACTGGAAACGCCCAAATCGAACAGGATTCCGTCGAATGGCTTCATCGACTGGACAGTCTCATCATTCCCTATATCGCCGAAGTTCAATTTGTGAATGCTGACCCGTTTGTCATCCGAAAAACGAGTGCGAAGCACGGTCAAAGCATCATCATCACGGTCAATTGCGAGCAACTGACCACTTTCGCCCAGCTGATCAAGGATTGCGGCGCAATGACCGCCACCACCCGCAGTTGTATCGAGATATCGCCCGTCCGCCTTGACACTCAACCCTGCCAACGTCTCAGACAGCATAACCGGAACATGGTAGCTCTCAGCCTTTACCATTTTCGCCTCCGTTCTGTGGACGGCTGGGACCGGACAAGTACTTCCTCATCAAGCCTCTCTTCTCCTCACTCCGATATTCCAACTGCTCAGCGTAATCGTCTGCCAGATAGATTTTGAAATACGAGCCCGCCCCGACGAAGAGAAGAGTGACATTCTCATCCGCACCATCAACACCCAACACCTCACGCAGAGGATGCGATATCGCCAAGCGGTTCTGACGGTCAACCTTCGTGCGGTCAGCATCGCCGAAAAGACCCGCAAGCAACTGACGACTCTCACCCAGCCCCAAGTTCTCAGCCCCGGCAATCCGGGCGATAAAGCTCTCCCACTCCGGCTCAGGGTACACTTCGACACACAGGTCTTCCTCAACACTCGGACTGAGGATCAAATCCCCAGCCAAAATCTCAGGAGGAACCTTCCGGAATGCGCTCGGGATCACCGCCCTGCCCTTGATGTCCAAATCGCACTTGTGTTTGCCGGTGTAGTAGTTCACTTTTTTCCTTCGAGCTGCTTCTAAGAAATTCGCTCACTGTCGCTCATATCTCGCAAATAACAGGCCTTGAAAACACAGGTAGCTGCTCAATATCCGGAGTTTCACTCCCTTACGCCACATTGATACTCCCAATTGCTCCACATTGTACGGATATCCGAGGGGGCTGTCAACGTGAGATATGAGATTCTCACCTATATGTGCGAACTGAACACCCGTTTCATTAATCCCGAAAGACATTACTATCACTTCGGTTCACGCTTCTCACCCGAGAATGCTCTGGAGACAGGAGACAGGCCCGAGAGAAATCGGGAGTGAATGGGAGGGGTTCTCAAGGAGAAAATCCGCGATAATTAGTGACTAAATTACAAAATTGTGATTGTTATTCACCAGCTTCATCAACAAGCCCATTCTCATACACTTCCCGTAGAACTCTCTCAAGCATTCACTCGCTCAATATTTCCTGATTCTTATCCTTCTTGTTGCACCCAACTTGCATCACGACTACCTTTGGGCCATCATCTGGAGATTGGGACGACTGTTCATGGGGTCGGAGGGGAGATTGGCATGCAGGTTGATCAAAAGGCGAAGCGTGAGAAATGGGGATCAAAGACAGGCTTTATTCTCGCTGCTGCCGGCTCAGCAATTGGTCTGGGAAATATCTGGAGATTCCCATATGTGCTGGGTGAAAATGGCGGCTTTGCATTTCTGCTTATATACCTGATTTGCGTTGTAATGATCGGTCTGCCGATCATGGGCGCGGAGATGGTGATCGGTCGGGGTAGCAAGAGAAATCCATTCGGTGCCTTCAAGGCATTGTTGCCGGGTTCGGCATGGTGGGTTGTTGGGGTGATAGGTATTCTCACTGGCTTCCTAATCCTCTCCTACTACAACGTCGTCGCCGGTTGGACACTCTACTACCTGTTCAAATCTGTGACCGGTGTGATCAGCGGCTTCACCTCTCCGGACGCTGCTGAGGCGATGTACGAAGGGTTCGTAGGCAATAGCGGAATGGTGGTGCTGTTCCAATTCCTGTTCACACTCCTCGGAATCCTCGTTGTCAGCCAGGGTGAGATCGGAAGAGCGTCGGGTAGGGAAAGAGTGTAGGTCGCGGGGGG
>CAJVXH010000239.1 GCA_913009835.1 uncultured bacterium | reverse complement strand
GCGTAGCGCAGTGAGGAAGATCGGGCTTTTCCAACAGTTTATAAGTTCGATCTTTTTCAGCCGTCGAACTGACGACGGCTTCAAAATGACACCCTGTGACCAATACAGGGGTTTGTCAACACACTGTGGAAACCCTCGCATTTGTGCGAGGGTTTCCTCTCTCTCACATCTCAAACGCGGCTCTTTCTCTCCGCAAGCATGAGTTCTTGTAGGTCATACCTGCTCGGTATTTTTGGGTTCTTATCATTATGCCTGGAAAGCGGCAAAAGGTTAAGCTGTTGAGTCCTCGGGGTACCAGAACCCTCTCTTGTTCCTCATTCGAGTTCCCCTCCAGCAAGAAATGCGTGTATATTGCGCGCGGCTGGGTATTGAGCTATTTGGTTGATTTGCAGCACGGTTTTTTCTGATGCGGTTTCTTAATTCAGCTGCCATGTTCAACCCTGAACAATATAGTTAGCTGCCGGGGATTGCGATCAGACTTCAATCTCCTGTAGTCTTGAAATGGCCATTCGGGGGATTATTCTTGGGTTTGCGGGTTGATTGTTTTTGCTACCTTTGTCAAAATTGGATGAGACCGCGACTTCTCTGTGAAATGCAGCATGACATGGACCAGAGACTGGAACTGGAAATATGCTGACCCTTTGTCTGAAAAGCTCGAAGCATTTGGTCTGGGGACTACTGGGCATAGGCATTCTTGCTACGCTCGGGTGTGCGCATGATTATGCCTCCACCTGCCAAGAGCTGGAGAATCGAAATTACGAGGCGGCTCGCAAACAGATCCTTGCTTCCTACCCGCACGACGCCCACTACAACATGCTTCTGGCGGAAGTCTCATATTACCTTGAAGACTATGACACCTTCGTTGATGCGTTGAGTCGCTCATTACGTCAGAGCGATGATTACCGCGCAGATCTGTTATATCTCATGAAGCTCGCCGACCGTGAGCTCACCAAAAAGGCTTACGACGCTTTCACTGAAGGTGACTATCCAACCTCACGGCGCCTGATAGACCGGGTGCTGAGAGTGCGTTACTACCTTGATTGGGTGCTTACACCTTCAGCCAGCCGAGCCCTCTCGGTTTCGGAGATGCTGGAATACTCCAGCGAGTCATTGGTTAATGAGGGGCGTTTCGATGAAGCGCGTTCACGCCTCGTTCACCTGACCGCTGATTCAGTGCGTCGGCTGAACGTTCAGGAGCGTCTGGCCTTTGTCTATTACGAATCTGAACAGTACCATCACGCCAACGATTTGATTAAAAATATCCTCACACCTCAACAAGGTGCTGAAGGGTTGTTGTTGTGGACTGATCAGTTGAGAGATTCAGATTATCAGACTGATACTGTATTAAAAGTATATGATTCCAAGATACGAGAACGGAGCCTGATTGAACGTCCCCTGATGGATTCACACCTGGGTAGTTCATTCTATATGGTGGATGATTGGGATAATTCGCGTTTCCGATTTGAGAGAGTGCTGCTCACCGATCCAGGCAATGCTGTTGAGTTCCTGTCGCTGATTGGTGAAAGTTATTTCTTAGAGAGAGATTACGAGAAGGCGGCAGAAGCATTCGAAGGAGCTTGGGTCGTTGAACCGGATAACGAGGACGTGGTACAGTACCTCGCGATCAGTCGGTATAATCTCGGGCAGAAAGAACTCGCCGATTCCCTGTTTGCAGTCGCGCGTACAATGCAGCAGCTTTCCATAATGGAACCGTTGGAATACATTCAGCCCGATTCAACCCGCATTCTATTGCTCGGAGGCGAGTGATGAAACGCGTTATCAGCCTCCTGCTTATCATACTGGTGCCAGCACTTGCCATGGCGCTACAACTGCGACCCGAAGCCCAGGAAACATCCTTGGGATTCGTTCAGGGAAGTGACCCGATCGTCCTGTCATTTGATCGAGATGTGAAAAACATTGATCTGACAGGGATTATTGAGATTCGACTGTCGTCCGGTGAAATTGTACCCAGCACCATTCAAGTTGCCGGACCTTCCATTGTGATACGTCCTGAGGAAGCCTGGCCGCTTAAGCAGGCGCTTTCGATAGTTATAGATCGAGACATCCCGATGCTGGGGCGTGGCTATTCCGGACCCTCCTCCATCACCTTTTACGTGCAGGGAGATGAGTGGGACCGGCTTGAACAGTCGTCCAATCCACAGAAAAAGCCGACCCGTGAGACAAAGGCGGACGGTTACCTTGAGAACGGAGTTGAAGTGTACCCTCTCCCCTTCACCCCAAATGGTGATGGTTACAATGACGAGCTGCACATCGCTCGTCCGGGGATCGGGTTCAGAGATCCATATATCCGCTTTTTTAGTCCAGATGGCGTGCGAGTTATGTCCATTGCAGGCTCTCGCATGCGTAACGGTGAAGTCATTTGGGATGGAGTTGATCGTCTGGGACATGAAATCCGTCCGGGCCCTTACTTCATTATAGTGGAAGAAGACTTTGAAATTATTGCGTCTGGGATCATTTACGTACTTCGCTGAGCTTATGCGACGATACCTCTTCGGAATTCTGCTGCTGGTACTGTTGCTCCAAATCGGAGCGAGCAGCGTCTATGCCTATAATCGGTATGGGCAAAATCCGGCGGAGTTGAATCTGCTTGAGTCGGTGTTCGTTAATCCGGCGCTGAACCCCTGGCTGCGTGACAAGTACAGCATGACGGGAACGTTCTATCACCCTGCCCTATCGGATAATTTCAATGCCTTAAACAGCGGGATGATGGGATATCATTTCCCCTGGAAGCTTCGTGGGCTGGGAACTGGAATACAGTACTTGTCATCAGGATTGTACCGGGAAACTCAGTTTCGTATGTCATACGGTTATCCGTTCATGCGGCAGTTGTCGATCGGGGCTAATATCGACGCGTTCATGCTGGATTACGATCAGCTTGAATTCTATCGCTTCGACTTCAGCGATCCGGTGATTCAAAATGCCGACTACAGGTTTAACTGGTCGGCGGGCTTGGGGATTTTCTTGCGACCAATCAGTAGCCTGCAGATCGCAATGACCTGGGAAGATATTAACCGTCCGGTTATCAGCGCTGGCAGCAAGGATTTTAAAGAATTGTGGCATTTCAGCGCGGGCGCGGTTTATCGCATCAATGAATGGTGGGCCGTGCAAGCGACCGCATATAATTTGGCGAATAACAGTTTCAGCTCAGTGGGACAAACCTCTGAGTTGACTGAGATCGCGGATCACGTTGAATTCGGAATCAGCCGCATTATCGGGGATGGCGCGATGATTCGTCTTAATGGTGGACAAAGATCCATATGGTCGGAAGTTGAGTTCCACTTGGTTAGCGATTGGTATTTCAACTATCGATATGACTACCCGTTAACTGAGATTGATCTGTTGTCGAACGGTACTCACCGTTTCGGATTTGTATACGATGTGGTGAAACGACCACGTTTGCCCGGTGCGGGGACTCTGCCCGCGCA
>CAJVXH010000238.1 GCA_913009835.1 uncultured bacterium | reverse complement strand
TCCGTGGATATTGGCGTATTGTAACGCCAAACGCCTAGCAAGCCAGTCGGTTAAGTGCAAAGAAAGAGGATTATATCCCAGTTCCGGGGTGTTTAATGCCCCCAATTTTGGGGCCGATTTGTAGTTATGTCACAAAAGACCGAAGCCCAGATCATTGTGAAAGGAACTCGAAAGTAATTCGATGGCTGTGCCAAAGACCAGAGAAATATGATGGAACGATTTTCAATTGATGAAAGCGGTTACACCGGGTTTGATTTATTGAATCCAGATCAGCGATTTCAAGGAGCTTCAGCGACATCCATATCAGACGAAGATGCGGCTAAGTTGATCAATGAATATTTCCCGAAATTACAAGCGCCGGAACTGAAGTATGTTTCTCTCGCGCGCCGCGAGTCCAACCGAACGCGTCTTCTGAATCTACAACGAGATATCTTGTCAGAGAATAAATGCGTTACATACATTTGCGACAAGCGCTATTTGCTGACTTTGATGTTTTTAGATATCGCGGTTGAACCTTTTTATTATGAGAGAGGCTTTGATTTTTACAAGGATGGCCAGAACTATGCATTGGCATCTTTGCTATATCTTGTTGGTCCGACGATAATTGGAAAGGCTCAGTATGAAAAATTAATGACAAATTTCCAGCGGGCGGTTAAGGAAAAAACATTGGCCGCTGTAAATGCTCTAGTTCAAACAGTAAAAGGGCTTCGGTGGCAAGAATTACCAGAAGCCCTCGGACCCTTGGCATACGAAAGCGCAGAGTGTTTGGAGGAGATTTCTAAGCCTGGTGTCAACACCGACGCGGCACTTGTCGTGCTACAGTCATTGATAAGTCGAATGGAGGTTATGGCGGCCGGTGCTTATCATGTTGAACATGATAGGTCAGAGAATCTGAAGCAATATCACGCGCTGCTTCAACAATTCATGGATCATAATCAGGATATTGAATTCAAGCAGACAGAAATCGCAAGCATTAAATTTCCTTTAAAGCTTTCGAGTGTCACACAAGTAGATTCGAAAGATAGCGATTCTGTGCAACTTGCCGATGTGTTAATTGGGGCTGCCATTGAAGCAACAAACTCTTTGACAGGCTTACGTTCATCTCATATAGATCCTGAGAGAACATTTGGGCTTTACGCCGATGATCAGTTCATCCATATGTCTCCATCTCTTAATTTTGATGAAGCAAAAAACTTTCGCAGAGGCAGCCAGGCAGGCGAAATGATAGAGTATTTTTCGCAACACTTTACAGGTAAGACATAACAATGGGCTACAGCCGACCCCAAAAACGCTGGCGCGTTTTCGGGTCGGCTGAGCCCGAGCGTTATGCGGCATGTCACGCGTGGTGTCGATGGTCGTCGCTTGGGCACCCTGGCAGGTGCGACACCTTGAGCAAGCCCGAGAGAGACGAGTTGGAATGAGTCAGGCACCGGAAGGACTAGGCGAAAGCGGAGTATTGCGCGTACTGACGCTGGACGGTGGCGGCGCCAAGGGCTTTTATACTCTGGGTGTGCTGAAGGAAATCGAGGCGATGGCTAGATGTCCTCTGCACCAGAAGTTCGATCTGGTTTTTGGGACCAGCACGGGCGCGATCATCGCGTCGCTGATAGTGCTCGGCCACAGCGTCGACTCCATTCTCAATCTGTACCGCAAGCACGTGCCCACCGTGATGTCGCGCAAGAAGGCTTCGGCAAGGTCGTTAGCCCTGAAGAAGCTGACGAGCGAGGTCTTCGGCGATGCGACGTTCAACGATGTGAAGACCGGCGTCGGGATCGTTACGGCCAAATGGATGACCGAGCTGCCGATGATCTTCAAGGGCAGTGTTACGCAGGCGCACGGTCGAGTCGGCACGTTCGTTCCTGGCTTTGGCGTGAGCATCGCCGACGCCGTCAAGGCATCGTGCTCGGCCTACCCTTTCTTCGAGCGGACAATCGTGAGGACCTCGATGGGTGAGGACATCGAGCTAATCGACGGCGGTTACTGCGCGAACAACCCGACGCTGTACGCGATCGCCGATGCGGTCCAGGCACTTCGGCGTGATCGCAAGGACATCCGGCTGGTGAGCGTCGGCGTGGGCACCTACCCCGACCCGAAGCCGGGCCTGTTGAGGTGGCTGGCGCAGAAGTACCTCGTCAGCGTCCAACTGCTACAGAAGACCCTGGAGATCAACACTCAGTCGATGGACCAATTGCGGCAGATCCTGTTCCAAGACGTACAGACCATCCGGATCAGCGACTCCTACGTCACGCCCGAGATGGCGACCGACCTGCTGGAGCATGACCTCAAGAAGCTGGACGTCTTGTTCCAACGCGGACGGGAGTCGTTCGCGTCGCGGGAAATCCAGCTTCGCGAGTATTTGATGTAGCCAGGAGAAGCAGATGCCGATTCCAGAATCGCAGCTCGAAACGTGGTCCCACCAGGGATCGATCACCCAGTCGAGCAGCACCTACAGCACGATCAAAAACGTCTTGGAGGCCAGGACCACGCCGTATACCGGCAAGAACTTCAAGGTGTTCCTCCAAGGCTCGTACGGCAACGATACGAATATCTACGCCGAGAGCGACGTGGACATCGTCATCCGGCTCGACGACTGCTTTCAGAGCGATCTGACCAGGCTGAACGCAGAGGAGAAGGCTGCGTACAAGGCAGCGTTTCCTGACGCCACATACACACACGTCGACTTCAAGCGCGACGTCCTGTCTGTGCTCACGGAGCACTACGGGGCGGCGGTCAAGGCCGGCGACAAAGCCATTGCCATCGATGCCAATGGTTCGCGTCGAAAGGTCGACGTAATCGTAGCAATTCAGTTCCGGCGCTACTTCAAGTTCCGCTCGCCGAACGACTCCGAGTACGTCGAAGGCATCTGCTTCTGGAACGGCAAGGGCGAACGGATCGTGAACTATCCGAAACAGCACTCGGCCAACCTGACGATGAAGCACCAAAACACTGCGAAGTTGCTCAAGCCCGTGGTGCGTGTGTTCAAGAACATGCGTAGCCGAATGGTCGATGACGGCTTGATCAAGCCTGGCATCGCGCCTTCGTACTACATCGAAGGCCTTCTCTACAACGTGCCAAGTGCAAAGCTCACGTCCAGCTACCAAGACTGCGTGGTGAATACGTTGAACTGGTACCGCCAGGAGGCATCGAAGACTGATCTCGTGTGCGCCAACGAGCAGTATTACCTACTCCGTGACGGGCATCATACTTGCTGGACCCAGGTAAATTGCGATGCGTTTGTTGAGGGCGCGGTTAGGTTGTGGAATGGTAACTATTCAGCGCGATTTATGAGGATCAACCACATTGAGTCTTATCCTCCTCCATGAACTCCGGATTCTTGCCCTGGAAAAGCAAGGTCAATGCTTGGGTGGCCGTCAGTCCCTGCTTGCGACAGGTTGACAGGTAGCTGCGGACCCGGCAGAAGATCTTCGCCCCCTCCAGGGAGCGAAAGCAACCGG
>CAJVXH010000237.1 GCA_913009835.1 uncultured bacterium | reverse complement strand
GGCTAGTTAGTGTTTCGGTTGCGAGTCCTGACTGATGTTGGCTGTGTGGAGGGGGGGGGTGGTGGGGGGGTTGGGGGGGGGGGGTGGGGGGGTGTGGTGTTTTTTTTTTTTTTTCAAGCAGAAGACGGCATACGAGATATATCAGTGTGACTGGAGTTCAGACGTGTGCTCTTCCGATCTAGCACCGGGTCGAGAGCGTCACGCAGCAGATCCTCCGATTCGGAGGCCCATTCGCCTATACGCAACAAATCCTCATCCGCGAACTCATCGAGAGTGCGCGAATACCGTTCCCGGTCTTCTTCCGTCACCGCCAATTCGTCAGGACTTCCACCGGCCTTGAGGAACAAGTATCGCAACACATGCTGCTGTAAACCACGGAGGAACTCACGCGGATCATGACCGCCCGCGGTCAAATCACGCGCGACAGCGAGAGCCCCGGCGACATTGCCGGTAGATGCAATGTCAGTGGTGCGGAAATAGATCTCTCCGCCGATGAGACCGAGAGCCTGGCGGACGACCTCTTCAGTGATCGGCTCGCCACCCTGATATGCTACCAGCTGATCGAGGATGGACAGCGCGTCGCGTAACGCACCATCCGCTTTGACAGAAATCGCAGTTAGGGCATCATCATCAATCGGAATAGCATCCGCTGAAATGATGCGTTTGAGCTGTCCACGAATCTCCTTCGTGGAGATGCGTTTGAAATCGTAACGCTGGCAACGGCTCAACACCGTCGCCGGAACCTTGTGAGCTTCAGTGGTGGCGAAGATGAACATCGCATGTTCAGGAGGCTCTTCAAGCGTCTTGAGTAACGCATTAAAGGCAGCCGTGCTCAACATGTGAACTTCATCTATGATATAGACCTTCTTCTCCAGCGAAGTCGGGGCGTACTTAATGGTTTCGCGGAGCTGGCGAACATCATCAACCTTATTGTTGGAGGCACCGTCAATCTCGATCACATCCAGGGCATTCCCGGCAGCGATATCAAGATTCATCACATTGTCAGGATTCAGATCGGGAAGGCCATTGGCATCAAGGATCGGATTGGGATCATTGACCGCCATCGCGAGAAGACGCGCAGTGGTCGTCTTGCCCACACCGCGAGGACCGGTAAAGATGTAGGCATGCGCCACCCGTCCACGCTGAATCGCGCGCTGCAAGGTCCGTGTAACGTGTTCCTGGCCGACAACATCCGCGAACTTCTGCGGACGCCAGCGACGTGCCATCACCAGATATGACATGAAATATGCCTCGTACTGACTCGCTTATCGTTGCGGACAATATACACGATTCAATACCCATCCGTTAAGGGTGAGTATCCTCCCACGATGATGAGTGACGCAATGTCGAGCACCTCATCATAATGTACCTATCCCGGCAGATTATAGTTCAGACGGCATTTCGTTAGGCACCTGCCCATTTATGCCTCTGACCCTGTGAAACAGACCATTGCGCCGACAAGTTAATTAAAAACCTCATTGCATAGTGTTGTCTGTGTCTATGGCATCCCTTACATTATCGGATGATAACGTTCCGCTAAAGTAAGGAAAGGCCTTCGATGAGATGGCTTGAAATGTCTTTCTTAAGGAGTAATTTATGAGACAATCCGGACTGAGACTGGAGAATATCTTATTACCCATCCTGATGATCCTTCTGCTGGCTACGTCATCCCAGGCTGGCTGGTACAAACACACGCTCATCACTGGATACCGTAACCTGCGAAGTATCTATTGTGCCGATCTGGATAACGATGGCGACAATGATGTTGTCGCATGTGCGCGTTATGACAACATGGTCGGTTGGTGGGAAAATGAAGGCGAGAATGAGTGGACAGAACACATTCTCACCACGGATCTAGAAGGTGCATGGGAAGTGTATGCCGATGATGTGGACGGCGATGGTAACATTGACATCTTGGCCGCAGGGATGAATGCCGCGCGGATTATGTTGTGGCTGAACCATGATGGAGTGTGGGAAGAACAGATCGTCATAGATAATTTGCGATATGCTAAAGGTGTATATACAGGCGATTTCAACGGTGACGGCACACTCGAAATTCTCGCCTGTTCATATCTCGATGATGAGATCTCGGTTGCCATGAATGTGGAAGGCGAATGGATAGAATATCGAGTCACCACTGATTTCGATGGGGTTAGATCAGTCCATGCTGATGATGTTGACCAGGATGGAGATATGGACATCCTCGGAGCATCAAATGTAGCCGGTGTCAAGTGGTGGGAAAATGGTGATGGTGAGTGGATTGAACATGATATGCCAGACTTCCTGCACGGTGCACGATCAGTATACACCGCTGATTTTGTTGGCGATTCCTACCGTGAAATCATGGCATGTTCCAGATACACAGACTTGGTCCTGTACTGGGAATGGGATGAGGGTGAAGAGGAATGGGTGGGCACAATAGTCGAAGAAGATTACGTGTATGCCACCGATGATTACGCCGAAGATATGGACGGTGACGGCGATATGGACATCCTCGCTTGCTGGTTTGACGAACAACAACTCTCATGGTATGAAAATGTCGATCGAAATGGTACCTGGATAGAACACGATGTCAGTCACAGAGCCTACAACGCTCTAGCCGTTACCGCCTCAGACATCGATGGAGACGGTGACAACGACATACTCTGCGGCTTCAGCAACCCCAACCAGATTTCATGGTGGGAGAACGAACCTGATGATCCGTTGTCAATCGAGTTGATAGCAGGAACCGATCCATTTATCTATGTGATTGGGGTTGGGGGCGGAGATCTCGAGTATTCACTAAATACGAACTCCATTCTGAACGCGCCACTGACCGCATGGGTCTACGAGTATCTGCGCCTTCCAAATGGCGAGATGATTGAAGTGGGTGAGCGTGATACGGTTGATGTGGCAATGGGAGAGAGCAACCTCGAGCGTGAGGTGTACATTCCAGGGATATACCCGGACGGTGATTACAAGCTTGTGCTACGTGTCTGCGACTCAGAGAACAACAACCTGGTCGCCGATTCGTTGGAATTTTACAAGACCGATGAACTGTCAGTCAACGAGATTGATCACCCGCTGCCACTCGAGTTCTCCATCTCAAACGTTTATCCCAACCCGTTTAATGGGACGACCGGATTTTCGATACATCTTCCAGCCCCTACCAAGGTCCGATGGATGGTAACCGACATACTCGGGCGACGTGTTCTCAATAGTCCCGCGACCACTTTCTCGCAAGGGGATCACCGGATCAACATTGACCTTGAGGGTCATGCCAGCGGGATCTATCTGCTGCATGTATTCGCCTCTGGCCAACCCAGCCAAAGCAGGAAGATCGTGCTGATGAACTAAGAGATTCAGTCCTGAGTCTTGAGAAAGAACAGGCTGTGGGCTATAGGAAAAGACAGACTATAGGAACAAATCGAGTAGGGGGGTACCTCACGGTGCCCCTCTCTCACACCACCGGGCATACCTGCTCGGTACCACGGCGGTTTCCGTTGACGTTCAACATCTTGTACCGTTCGGTCAGGTTGACGAGCCCATGA
>CAJVXH010000236.1 GCA_913009835.1 uncultured bacterium | reverse complement strand
ATTTTAGTTTCTATCAATCACGATGGTGTTTGGGCTATTGATGTTCTACAGCGGCCTGTAGTCAGCAGTCAGCAGCCGTCTGACCCTTAAACCTTCTCGACTGACGCATTCAGTGTCTTACCGGACTCATGTTGATTCGCGTCTGATTTGACACGCGCCAGTATCATTGTGCAATCGTCATCGAGGTTCGATTTGCCGTGGAACTTCAGTGCTTCATCTTCCAGATTCTGAACCAGTTCCGGGCATGGAGTGTCGTTACGTTCTGTGATGAATTTGAAGATTCGCTCCTCGCCGAATTCCTCGCCGCTGGGGTTCATAGCTTCGGAAATCCCGTCAGTGTAGAGGAAGATGCGATCATCGTCCTGAAGCTGAATCGTACCGACCTCGTATTCGAATCCTGGAATCACACCCAATACCACCCCGCCGACATCGAGTTCGATCATCTCAGCAGATTCCCGGAACACTATCGGAGGGTTATGGCCAGCGTTAATGTAGGTGAGCGTTTGCTGTTTATAGTCAAAAATTCCGATCACGAAAGTGATATACTCTTCAACGGGAGTGTTCTGATGAATGATGTCGTTCACGCTGCCCACCAAATCTGCGAGGTCAGCATTAACCTTGATCAGTGCCCTCAGACTCGCCTGCAAGTTCGCCATAATCAATGCCGCACCTGCGCCTTTACCGGAAACGTCACCGAGGGCGATGACCGTTCTACCGTCTGGCAATCGGATCACATCGAAGTAATCACCGGCGACTTCCAGGCTGAATCGGCTTTGGGCGCCGATTAAAAGTCCTCGTGTATCGGGAATATTTTGGGGCAGAAAACCTTTCTGTATGCTTCGTGCGAGATTGAGTTCGTCCTCCAGTCGTTTTTTCTCAATGTTGTCTTCCAGCAGGCGCAGATTGTCGGCTGACAGCGCCACTTGCTGTATCACTGTGTGCAGGCTGTCAACGATTTCCGGTGTATAGTCGTTCCCGCGAGTGGTACGTCCGAGTGCCACTATTCCCACCAAGCGTCCCCGGACAAACATCGGCAGCAGAAGGTTAACCTTGTTCTTGCTGATCCAGTCGATTTGTCTGTCGGTGAACGGAATCAGCATGCTAGCCATAGCCTCGTCCAGCAGTATGGGTTTACGTGCCGAATCGAGACGTTGGATCAGATCGTCTTTCATGGAGAAGGGACTGATCTCGCCCTGGAATACCTTGAATTCATCATCCTGTGAACGCAACAGCGGCAGGACGCGGTCAACTCCGACAGCATGACGTAACCGGGTGCTGATCTGTCGCCATAGGTTTTCGCGGTCTGGAATAGAAGAGAGTTTCCCAGTTAAGTCTGTAAGCATGTTCTGGAGTTGGAAACGAGCTGGGTAGAAACGTCGTTCAATCAGCTCTGTCAATTTCCGTTGAGCTGGGTGTACGGCCAATGTGAGCAACATGGCAGCGAGGATTGTAGGTGTGCGGCTCTCGACTTGCAGATTTCTGATCAGCAGGTCACCGATCAGGTACACAATATAGAAGAAGGACCCGAGCACAGCACCCGTAATCAGCAGGTGACGTGTACCCCGTCGCAACTTCGCTTCGATGTCGAGCAGTCCGTAGCGGGAGAAGGCATACAGGATACTTATCGGCATAGCCAGCCAGCAGAGCAGGACTATGTTCAGTAGTGCTAGTGCACCTTCGAGCCCCATATCATTCAAATAGTCAGGAAATGGAATAGAGGCCAGCGCGACGAGGAGTAGCGGTGAAAATCCAACAACCGCACCAAACAAGACCAGCTTTGTCTGACGTTTTTCCAGTGCCGTACGTGCATTTGCGTGGTGGATTCCGAGGAGCGTGAATCCAGCTGCCAACTGAACGAGCATATTGATTGTAGCGAATGTATTAGTATTCCCCTCATAAGCAAAACCGACAATGGTTGCAGTGATCGGGGTTACATAGCACAGAGCATATCCCAGCCAGGGAATGCGTTTCATTATCTTGGTCTTATAGGGGAAAAGCAGGTGTAAATTTAGCCAGAACGCTCCGATAAACGTAGTCAGAACGCCAAGGTCATTCCCGAGAACGTGTGGTAAATCTACGAAAATGGTAATGTAATAATCGGCCAGATAGCCAACCGCGAACAAGACAAACGCAGCCATGCTGAAGGTGAACAGAACCAGCGCCCGTACTCCCGCCGAGGATGGTTGGCGGCTTAGTGCGGTGAATCCAACGATGAGGAAGCTGAAACCGATCAGGAATCGGATTACATGCATCCCTATCATCATGTAAAACTGCCCGCGAGGCACAGCATGGGTGTTCATGGTCGCGGTCAATTCTTGTCCACCATGCAGGTAGCTCACATCCAATGAGTATTCTACAGGCTTGGGGAAGGAGAGTAGCGAGTCGCGCACTGCGGGTGTCGCTTGCAGTCCATTGAATGCTGTTACCGTGTCGCCTTCGGCGGGTACTGCTCCAGACACGAAATCCTCTGCCTCAACGTCACTAAACACAAAGAGGCTATCTTCCTCAGTCATTTGAATAGACGTCTCATACTGACCAGCCTTGCCCCAATTCACAACTTTACTACTATCACGTACCAGATGGACAATCATACCGCTGGACATCCAGATCCCGATCAGTATCAGCAGGAACAGAAATGTCTTGTTTCGGATCTGACTGAAATCGTTCTTTGTCATGCTGTTGTCCGGATACGTGAGCGTTACGGGGGCTACTGAATCCCGTGCATCTGTTTGTATTCGAGCCAGTTTTTCTTCAGATCGAGGAAATCTTCATATTTTGAACGTATCAGGAACGGGTTAGTATTCTTTTCGTGTTGGATAGTCGAATGTGGTTGGACTCCAACATCATGGCCGGGAAAAACCCGAACCTCCCCTGGAAGAGTCATAAGTTTAGTACGCAGTGATTTGAACTGAGTTTCCGCTTGCTTGCCAAAATCAGTGCCGCCGACTTTCCCCACGAACAGCGTATCCCCGGTAAAGAGGTAATTTCCGACCAGGAAGCATAGTGAATCTTCTGTGTGTCCTGGTGTGTGGATGATGTGGATTGTCTTCCCGCCCAGTGGTAATTCAGCGTTATCGACGAGCTCCATGCCCGTGTCAGGATCTTTGCTGCCGAATCCCAGGGCCGGGCATCCTGACAGCCTTTCCATCTCATCGTTGCCGTTGCTGTGGTCGTGATGGTCATGTGTGTTCAGAACGTATCGCACCACCATACCCAACTCTTTCACACGGTCATACACTCTTGCAGGGTCGTAGCTGGGGTCAACGACTGCTGCCAGGTGAGATTCGGCGTCAGCAACTATGTAGGCGAAGTTGCGATCACCGCCAGTCAGGATTTGTTCAACCATCATCAGCTTCCAATAATTTTTCAGGACGGACTAAACGGGATTCGATCAGTGAAAGTAACAACTGGAGGGTACCATATTCCTCATCGAAAGATGGGAATGATAGAATTTGGTGCACTTTCAGCTGACGTATTAAATTAGGTATTAAATTAGGGACAGACCCCTATTAATTGCACCTTTTGTCACGATTAA
>CAJVXH010000235.1 GCA_913009835.1 uncultured bacterium | reverse complement strand
GCCGCCGCCCGAACCCCGAACGTCAACCCCCAACCGCTCCGAAAACCCGCCTCGAAAAACCGCCGTCAACCCGGCCAATACCGCTCGCCCCGCTCAAATCATGCGGCCATCGTGAATAATTCGGGCTTCTCTAATCCCGGTGTTGCCGTCAAGCTCCGATCCTGTTGATGCCGCCGCCGGGCTCCTGGCTTCTCTCCGTGGTCGGCGCTTCCGGGCCTCTCGCGGGAGGCCGCCACATGCTGCGGTCAGGGAAAGGCGGATCAAGCTAGGGACGCGCGGTTCCGGATCGGATGGTCGGACCGCAAACCCGGATACGATCTCGCCTTTGCCCTCGTCCCGGCGGGACATCGCTCCGCTCGCGCGGAAACCGTGTTGCTTTCTCCTCAAGCCGTCATGCTGCGGCCACCTTGCCCCAGCGGAAGTCGGTGCCGTCGATCCACATGCGGTGCAGGATGACGGCCAGCTTGCGGGCGACGGCGACGCGCGCCTTCTGCGCCCCGGCCCGTTTCGCCACCCGAACGCCCCACGCCTTCAAGGCGCTCCATTTCTTGACCCGGACGAGCAGGATGTTGGCGGCCTCGTAAAGGCTGGTGCGCACTAGCTCATCGCCACACTTGCTGATCCGTCCCGTTCGCTCGATCTCGCCGGAGGCGTACGTCCGGGGTGTGAGGCCGAAGTGCGCCCCGACGCTGTGGGACCGGGCGAAGCGCCCGGGATCATCAACCCCCGTCCGGTAGACCGCCGCCACCACCGGGCCGATCCCGGGGGCCGTCATCAGCCGGCGGCACACCGCGTCCCGGCGCACCGTCTCGAGCAGCTTGCGGTGTAGCACATGGTACTGGTCGAGCAGCGCCGCGCGCACCACCAGCATGGGTGCGACCATCTCGACCAGCCCCGGATGCCCGACAAGCAGCTCTCGAACTCGAGCGTCGAAGCGCAGGTGGCTGACCTGGCCCACCTTGAGCCCGAACACCTTCAACGTGCCGCGAAGCGTGTTCTCGATGTCACGCCGCTTGGCCACCAGCGTACGCCGGTTGACCAGCAACAGCCTGAGCGTCTGGCTCTCTTGACTCTTGACGTGAACCTTGCGGAACCAGCCCGTCCGCATCATCTGCGCAATGCCGCGCGCGTCGTTGCGATCGGTCTTGTTGCGCATCGCCGACAGCGCCGCCGCCATGTGCCGCGCCTCGACGCATACCACGGGCAGACCCGCCGCCGCCAACCCCGCATATAGCCACGACGACAGCGGCCCCGCCTCCAGGCCAACCCGCTTGAAGCGCAGACCCGTGCCATGCAGAAACCCCGCCAGCGTCTCCGGTTCCGTGTACAGTGCGGCTTCCCTGACCACCTCGCCATCCCGGTCGACAACGCAGATCGCCGTCTGCTTCACAGACACGTCCAAACCAACGTAGTATTCCATTGCTGTCCTCCATTGTTGGCAATGCCACGAGGCCGAACCAGATCGAACCTCGCCACTTACAGAATCGGAAGACAGCACCCCAAACCTGCCGGGTATGCAACCGGGATTACGTCAGCTAGGGGCGGCCCTTTTGCGGTCGGCATTTACTTGTTTAGACGGACTGCATAAGTTTTGCTGGGTCGCTCAAGGTGGAGCCACGTGGGTTTATGTGGAGTCGCGCAGATTTCGATATGCTGACCCGGATGGTTCCTTTCGCTGTCTCCGTCGACTGGGACGTGCGCCCCTCTGCGCTGAAATACGGCCACGTCAATTCGCTTCTCGCGATGATACGCGCCTTGCATGATCAAGGAGGCGCGTTTGTCGATTCGAAGGGAAGGTCAATCAGCACTCTTAGAGTTGCGCCGCTCAAACGAAAGCTCACTGATCGACAAAAGAGACAGTTCTCTATCGTAGGACATAACACAGCACGCCCCATCTTGATTGCAATCATGGGCAAGCTTCAAGTTGACGTCTACTTCAATCAACATTTCTTCGTCGAGACTGCGACGACCTACCGACAGTACTTCCCGTCTGCGTCTGTTATCCTTCAGCCGCGCAACTTCCTCATGTCACATTTGGTACCATCGCCGGGTTCTTGGGGCTCCGACATGATTTCGCTGACCTGCGACTGGTCTGGAACGTTTATCCTTGAGGCTGCAGTGTCTGATCTCACGGGCCGGGTTCGCCGCAACTTTCGCGGTTACAAGCTCATCCCTGCTAAGGACAAGTATTTCCTTGCACGAAGACGACCGCCGGTTAGCGAACAAAGGCTACTTAAGAACAACGGCTTCACGAAGGTGATTCTCGGCGACGACGTGGGCATGTGCTGGCCTTCTCTTTCGCGTGCGGTAGCGTGCTACATTCGAAATCAGAGTGCTCGCCTGAACAAAAAGGGGAGTGCCTAACATGGTGATCGACAGGGTTGTGTCGCAACGTTATGCCGCGCGGCGGCGCGCACGCCCTCATCCTCGGCGTTAGGCGTACATCAGGAGGAAGCATGCCGGGCAGACCGAGGAAAGATTTCCAACAATATCTTACACGGCCAACGGTGGCGCACGTAAGTCATTCTGATTATGTCGCTTCTCCCGCCACCGCTTTCCTCCGCTACGTCGTGGAAGCCAAAAGCGCTATTGATCTCTGCATCCGGAAGTTTCCGAAACGTAATGACGGATCCTATACAAAGGATGCATTAGACAGCCTCCAGCACTTAATATCAGCCATGCTACCAGCGGTTATGGGCCACTTCGAAACATACCAAAGACACATGTTTGCAGGCGTATTTGACCGGTCTGTTTACCTATCAGGCTTCTCCGTGGACACTTTCTTCAAGAAATTATCACAAAAAACGAAGATTTCTCTTGATCTTGCACGTATTGCAGCTCACCGGCAACTCGGGATTTCCTCTGTCGGCATGCTTCTGGCTGATTCGCTTCCTGGTTGGCACAATCCAAATAGCGTCAACAGCGTGTTTGAGTGTTTCGGACTAAACAGGCAGTTTTATAGCAAGGATCACTGTGCTCAGCTCTCTGTTCTTTGGCAGATGAGGCACTCGACCGTTCATACGGGAGGCACAATAACGCTCGCTGATGCCCAGAAAATAAATGATCTGAAAGGATTCGGTGGTCGTCAGGCGGTGTTTGGGAACAATTTTATCTTCGAAGTTGCGAGAAAGATACATCCTATAATTAAGAGTTCTACGAATGGTTTGGCTTCTTCTTTCAGGGGCCAGCTCTTAGCGACCCTTACGCCAGATGAAATTAGAGACATTAATGACTTCTTTTCGGTTAAGTCGTCGATCTCCGTGTGGCTAAGATAAAGTCACCCAATCTCCATAAATCTATGGGGGCAGGCTTCGTGGATGTTCATTGTTGAATTGATCAGCCCTTTCGCGAAGGCCCGCTCCGTGCCTACGGGGCCATGGGTCGGGTTTATTGCAGTTGAACTCTTCGGGCATGTTAAGTGGATATCGCGACCGGCAATGTCCGTAATGCTTCCATGACTTAGGCAACGTTGCTCTCACGCTCGCGATCGGTCTTGGACTCGTTGCTCCCTTCCTCTTTGACGGACAACCCGGTGC
>CAJVXH010000234.1 GCA_913009835.1 uncultured bacterium | reverse complement strand
ACGTCCCCATCCAAACTTGTAGTCTGGCCCAACGTTGCCCAGATCTTCGGCCGAGTTGCAAAATATAGCCTTAACAGTTTCGGGGAGTGGATTTGTTTCAGAATTGATCGTCTGATGCCAAGATTGCAACAATAGAGCGGTAATACCAGCCACTGCAGGAGTTGCCATGCTGGTACCGCTCATCGTCGTGTAGCCACCATTATCGCTACAGGAGGTGATATTTTCACCCGGCGCGCAAACATCAGGTTTGATTCTGCCATCGTCAGTTGGTCCCCAGGAGCTGAATGAAGTCATGCCATCGTTGTCATTTGTTGCACCGACGACGATTGTGTTTTTCGCGCCAGATGGAACCGACATCGTCTCGAACGAACCGGGGCAACCCGCGCCGCGTTCGTTACCAGCGGCCCAGGTAACGATCAGAGGTTCACCGAATGGACCACGCACCAGGCTATCAACCAGGGCGCTAACTAATTCATAATCGCCTAGCCAGCTACAGTCGTAACCGTTCGGTCCAACATTCGCACCAATAGAGTTGGTCATAATTCGGGCGCCTGAGATGAAGGCGCTCTCATAGTTTTCATAGATGTCCTGCGGGCTGTCATATAGACAGTATGGGACGCACGCCTCATATTGATAGCTGATGATGTTTACTTCCGGTGCCATACCTCGATATAATGGAGCACCGTTTCCACCAACCGTACCAGCAACATGTGTTGAATGGGTAGCCACGGCACCACCTTCTCCTATCAGGAGACGATCTTCGAAATCGGCATGTGCGAAGACGAGACCACCATCGTACACACAAACTGTTTCACCAGCTCCGGTCAGGTTGTATGGTGGATTGTATACTTCGTCGACATTTGTGGTAGCTCGGATTCCAGCATTCAATGACTCCACTGGCGGGCTGATATAGGTGATGTAGTGAACGCGAGGATCTCGGGCGAGTCGGGCTGGCAGGTCCTCATCACCCAGCACATACCAGGTGTGTAACGCTGAGATCTGTTCACCCGGAATTGCCCCTGCCTGCCTGAGCAGAACTTCCGCTTCACTCTCCGGAATGTTTTTCATAATCGCAACTGCGAACAATATTCCATCGGGCGTATCTGCCCAGCTGGGTATTTCACTGGCAGCGACTCGGAGGTCGATCTTATCTGATTCCAATATTGGTCCGGCCCAGCGTATATCCTGCATGTCAAACACCGATTGATCAACTCCTGCT
This sequence comes from uncultured bacterium, assembly GCA_913009835.1. Taxonomy (GTDB): domain Bacteria; phylum Electryoneota; class Electryoneia; order Electryoneales; family Electryoneaceae; genus BMS3BBIN04. The sequence goes on along the minus strand of CAJVXH010000234.1, from coordinate 2,325 downwards.
GGGAGGTAAGCAACCCACGCTCCGCCCCCGACATATTCTTGAAGCTGCACCCCTGCCAGACCGAGTGCTCGTTTCGCGAATGCATCCGGATGATCGTTGAATTGCAGCAGGACAACAGTTGCTTCATCAACGCTCCGTTGTGAAAGCCAGACGCCATTGTCGGCGGATTCTTCAATCGTTCTTGTCGGAAGTTCGATCCGATAGGATTTCGGTGCAGATAAGCTCGTCTGTACTAGAAATAACAGAATGAGCAGGAGTGAAAACGTTACCAGTTGGTTCCGTTTAGCAATGATCATGGCATTCCTCACTGTGCAGGCGGTTCGTGGAGTATGGGATGTTGGAACATCCGTACTTAGACACGATGAATATAGCACTATTTAGGGCTGTGTCACTGTTCGAGCGAGAAATATATGTTTTTCTGCCGGACCCGGGAGTTCAGCAAGGAGTCCACAATCACCGTACCTTGACGCCATGAACGAACATCCCCATTACCTCGTTGCAGCTGGATTGATCTGGCGAACAGATGGTCAAGTGCTGATTTCCCGTCGTCTGGACAGCTCTGCACATGCTGGTTGTTGGGAGTTACCCGGCGGCAAGGTTGAGGAAGGTGAGACTGTTTCGCAGGCTCTGGTTCGAGAAATCCAGGAAGAGCTCGCGGTAGTGATAGAAGCCGGAACAGAATTTAACCGGGTAACGCATGACTACGGAAGCTACACCGTAACTCTTGTCGGATTGCACGCGCGTTTCATCGGCGGTGAACCTCAAGCTCTCGGCGTAGCTGAATGGCGGTGGATAGACCCAGCTGAGATGCTGACCTTCACATTCCCCCCGGCTAACACCCGGTTGTTTGAAGCAAAATGGAATGAGCAGCCGCAATAGGCTGTAGGCTGTAGGCTGTAGGCTGTAGGCTGTAGGCTGTAGGAAAAGAGAGGAAAAGAAAAGGCGACAGACAATATGCTCGATTCTCAACCGCTGTCTGTCTTTTCCTATAGCCTGTCAGTCCCTATAGCCTACTTCTCTCACGATTCGTTATCGCGGAGCGTAGGGTCAACGTCAACAGCATGAACACCGTCTCGGTCGATACCTTCAATTGAGAAATCAGGATCGTTTAGGAATGCTGAGAAAACAGCGATGAAGGTTACGATAACACGTGTCAGATACTCGCGATCGTTGTAGAGATCGAGCATCGCCTTACGTCGATCATCTCCCCTTGCGGTAGCGAACCTCTCAATGAAGAACCCTGCCAATCCCTTGCTTTGATCATCCGCCTGATGAACCTGGGTTGCTCCTCCGTGGTAGCAATATTCCATAGTTTCGAGGAACTGCTTCCGCAGCTTTGGCATTTCACTTTGATCATGAGTTGCGATGAGCTCCAGCGTAAGCCACTGTGCTTCTCGTATACTCGCAACGGCGATGGCGTCAAAGAGATCGGATGTTGTATCGTCCATATTGCAACGGTCGGTAATCCTCATCAGCGACAAAAACAGGGCATTCTTGAACAATTGTGACAGTAATAAAGCCCCTTCCATGGGTTCTGGCAGGAAGTGATACTGACGGATACGCACTCCCTTGTATACCGGGACGAAGAACAGGTCAAACATGTTGCGGTAGAAGTTGTAGCGTAGCAAGCCGGGACGGTGGATATGATGATCGAGGGTGTTATCGAGACGGTCAGCGAGTTTAACATGCAGCAGGTCGGGCATTCGTTCAGCATTATCGAGCAGTCTGACCAGGTATTTCTGGTAGGATAGTCCCTTTTCGCGTGTCAACAGGGAAAGACGTTCCCCGAGATACCATTGCTGTTCATTGCCGATTTTATCGAGCAGGAGGTTAAACAGGTTGGCGAATTCATCCCGGTTCTCTTCCGGGATACGATGCATCGGTAAGTCCTCATCTTTATCGTGCAATAGTGCGCCCAGCAGATCAAGGCTGTTCGGGTTGCGCATGCTGCGTGAGAGTAGGGCGGCGGTTCGTAACGGATGCAGCACCGCCATCGGGCCAATTTTACGGCGGGATTGCGCGTAGCCAAGCCGGACGATTTCCATTGTCTGCCGCAGGGCTTCGTGATCGGGCACCGTCGCCGGGCCCGTTACCAACGAGAGCAACGCATCTACATTCGGTACTTCTGCGCTGAGGTGATAGTTGATCTCCGCCGACAGATTCATAAAGTGTTCGACGGTTACCAGCCTTCCTCCGCCTTCATCTATAATCTGATGATTCATTCATTCACCTGCGCGTTTTCCATCGGACCCTTGACCCTGATATCCTACAAGGTAGCTCTTTTTGGCGTGTTCATGCTACAGTGGAGGATTTTATCAGAAGAAT
>CAJVXH010000233.1 GCA_913009835.1 uncultured bacterium | reverse complement strand
GCCCCTGTGACCCGCCGTCTTTTTGGCGGTTCGCAGGGATCATTTAACGACTGTCCTGAGTCCTGATAAATCAAACAGGCACCTTGTAACTTGCGGATCAACCCTGCTATCGCCTGCGGCGGTAACATGGGCATATTCATCGTCGGATAATCCCAGACATAAATGTCTGGGGCACATTGGTCGCCATCAGGTTATATGATGAACGCACCTCACTGAGGTGCGCATTAGCTAGTCGAGCGGCGGACGGGAATCGAACCCGCGACATCCAGCTTGGGAAGCTGGTGCTCTACCAATTGAGCTACCACCGCAAACAGAGCGCCAATGTAGCCGTATGTCTCACGAACACGCAAGCTGGATTCTGGAGACGTTTGCGACTAATCATGATTGCGCTTACGTTACCGTCCGCCGGATAATCCGCGCTTGCAAGCAAGCACGGGCCTGTTGAATCGGGGTATTTATGACAATATCCAGAAACACATCATCATCGAGACCGTCATGAACGAAACTACTTTCGAGATTAAAGCTACCGGTTCTATCGCTGAAGGTGTCAACCTTCCTCCGGTCGATCCAGATCAGGATTTCAAAGGTTACCGTGGTTTGAGTCTGGCTGTACTCAAGGCGACCGGTGCGCGGGTCTGGTGCTCTATCAAGATGAGCACCGATCAAGGTGATTTTATCGGCACGTTGCTACCCCGATCTGAAACCGCTGACGACAAGCATTTCGTGATAAAGCTGACCCACAACGGATATAACGTTGGCATCAAGGCGAAATCCGTCACCCATATCGAAATACTGGGTTACAAGAAAGCTGTTTACGCCATTCCGGAAAAGGAATTCCCCAAGGATCCAGCGAAACCGAATGTAGTCCTGCTTGGCACGGGGGGGACTATCGCCAGCCGTCTCGATTATCGTACCGGCGCGGTGATTCCTGCATTCAGCCCCGGCGAACTTTACGGTGCCGTTCCAGAGCTGGCCGACATCGCGAACATGAACACCAAGAAGATCTTCGGTGAGTTCAGCGAAAATATCGGTCCCATGCACTGGCGTAAAGTCGCCGAAGCAGTCGTTGATGAGATAGAGAATTCAAATGTCGCCGGGGTGGTCATAGGTCACGGTACCGACACCATGCACTACACCGCTGCCGCGTTGACATTCATGGTGCAGAATCTACCCTGCCCGGTAGTGGTGGTAGGATCACAACGCAGCTCGGACCGTCCATCATCGGACGCGGCGTTCAACCTGCTCCGTGCCGTCAAAACAGCTGCCGAAGGAGATTTCGCCGAAGTCATGGTCTGCATGTACGGCCCGACCTCGGACAATTACGGCCTGCTGCATCGGGGGACTCGGGTGCGCAAGATGCACTCATCATACCGCAGCACATTTCGCACCCTCTCTGATGTTCCTATAGCACGTGTCAGCGAGGACGGTTTCGTTCCTATCAAAAAAGAAGACGAGTACATCCACCGTGATATGACACGCACTCCCATCCTGAACACCGCATTCGAGGAAAAAATCACCCTGCTCTGGTATTACCCGAACATGCAGCCGGATATCGTGGACGCTATGGTTGATGCGGGCTACAAGGGCATCATTATCGCCGGTACCGGACTCGGCCATGTCAACAAACCACTGTATCCTGCCCTGAGACGGGCGGTGGAAAAGGGCGTGCAGATATTCATGACGGTGCAGACACTCTGGGGTTATGTGCAGATGTATGTCTATGATACAGGACGGGACATCATGGAGATCGGGGTCACCCCTCTGGCGAACATGCTGCCGGAAGTGGCGTATGTGAAACTGGGATGGGTGATGGGGCAGACCAGTGATCCCAAAGAGATCAAACGGATGATGACTACTCCGGTCAACGGTGAGATTACCGAACGTGAACCGTTCGATGGATACCTCGTGCACCAGGGCGGCCTCCCTGAGCTGGAAGATTTCTTCAAGCATTATCAGGTTTAGAACGGCAGGTATGAGTTATGAGCCTGTGAGCTTTGAGGAGAAGAAAAACCAGCTGTGAGTTATGAGCTATGAGCCACGAGCAACAGAAGTGACTAACTCAAAATCACGGACTGAAGTCCGTCAGACTGCTGACAAAGTCAACGAATGCTTTTCCAGCGTTGGAATACGACGTGTGTCATTCCGAACGAAGCGTAGCGCAGTGAGGAAGATCGGACTTTTCCAACAGTTTATAAGTTCGATCTTTTTCAGCCGTCGAACTGACGACGGCTTCAAAATGACACCCTGTGACCAATACAGGGGTTTGTCAACACACTGACGGACTGAAGTCCGTGGTAAGTAATTTCTAACGTCAAACCCTCATAATGAAGAATGCGAAGCCATCAACACCGGGATACTTCCTGAATAGTTCAACCTCAGCTTGAGCTTCATCGATCTCATACAGAGTATCTCGATCAGTCGTATCAGGTTTCCACGGTGTTGGATCTACGCTCATCTCAATCGCTCCAGCAATAATCCCGTAAATGTTTCCGGATCATCCAACATAGCCCAATGGCCGGCACTCTCGAAGACATGTGTCGCGAGTTTGTTGCGATCAAGGAAATCCATGGTGATTTGAGGGATCGACTCAGTACCGTAGACGTAGAGTTTCGGCGCAATGATCTTCAGATATTCTCCACCGGCTTCGTTCTCACCGCTGTCATCATCAGTGTGATTCTTCAGGTCTACCATATCATGGCAATCACGCAGAAAAGCTTCCGGGTCAGCCATACGAAGCGAATCGGGATAGTGTTTCAGATGAGGATTCGCCTCCGCCCACATACCCTCGTAACTGGTACGGACAAAAGCCTGGTACCAATCGTCGAAATACCCGCGCTCATCCGATCTGACCGAACGTGAGGAGATGAAGGCATCGGCGCCGGTCAGATTACCCTCAACATTTATCAGGCCGCTGAGTTTTACAGGTGAGTGCGTCTTCTCCGCGGACGGTTTGGTTTCCATCTGCTCAAGCGCGCGAACGAGATAGGTCGCGATCAATCCGCCGAGCGAATGCCCTACTACCAGCAATGGTCCGCCGACAGTCTCTTCGATCAAAGCCAGAAGGTGTTTCACATGCTCCTTGATTCCACCGCCAGTGCCCTTGCTCATCCGAGTACGTCCATAGCCAGGCAGGTCAGGAGCGAGGAGGGTGAAGTCGCTGAGCCGTTCATCGCTGAAGAACGATTTCCAGACCAGCGAGGAATCACCCAGACCATGGATGAACAGGATTGTCGGAAAATCGAATACACCCTGATGGGACCGCACACACAGGTCAACATGAGGAGAGGTCGAGACGTATACGAAAGATGCGGGCATGGTGAGGAAACCAGTTATGAGTTCATGAGCCTGTGCGCTGTGCGCTTGTGAGGAAAAGATAAAACAGTAATGAGTAAAAGGAAACCAGCTATGAGTTACCCGGGTGTCTATGCAGGCGTTTGCCCCGACTTGCATGCATCCGGTTATCCAGTTGCTTCAGCTGGGGTTGCATCATGCCCACGACATTTATGTCGTGGATTATCCGACGATGAATATGCCCCTGTTACCGCCGCAGGCGATAGCAGGGGTGATCCGCAAGTT
>CAJVXH010000232.1 GCA_913009835.1 uncultured bacterium | reverse complement strand
GACACCCTAAGACCAAAAAATATGGGACAATATTGCGTAAGTTCCTAGGGGATAATCTATTGCTGTGGCGAATCCACAATTCCCCATGTATGGTGTCCCTTGAATTTGCCTTGGTTCATAGAACACTACTGCCTGACGTTTAGGCAAAGTGTGTTTTCCGATAGCTTACTTAGCCCCACCGCATACTTGTGCGGCGCTTGGTCAAAGCGGTCGAAGAGGTCGTACGGATCAAGCTCCTCGCGGGTGAGCGCAATAACCCGATAACCTTGTCCGGCGAGATTGCCGAGGCGTATCTTGTCCGCTTCGGAGTAGTGCTCCTTTAGCGTTGAAAATGCCAAGTACGGCTTCCGTGGAAAGCGGTCGGCCAGTTCGGCCATTTTTTGCATGTCTTTATCAGTAAAGTCACCAAAACGCGTCGCCTGGCCCAGGACTAACTCATAAGATGTATCGAAGGTCCCCATAACGATGTAGGCATAGTCGATCTCGGAACGGTGTCCCGTGTCAGACACTACAAGATTTAGCGAAGTCACATATCGCCCGTGCCCGTGGGTCTGGTGCTCTAATCGCCAGAGGGAGAGGATCACGGCCACACTCCCTTGCGCCGAATCAGGAATTCGGAAAAGACCGTCAGCTTTGTACTGCCACTCGTGTTTAGACCCGAAATTCACGCGCTGTGGCGTGAAGCAGAAGCGGCAGGTATATTCCTCGGCAAACTCGCTCACATGATACCAGTCATCCTTAAAACATGTCGGGCATCGGAAGACAAATCCAGGCCGGAGGATGCGCTTCTCAAGTAAAACATCAAAGATGATCCCGAAATAGAGGGGACGCCGCTGACCGAACCGCAGGATGAGGTTGTTGTAGAACTCAGGTCGCCAGTTTTGTCCATGATCGTCCAGGGTCGTTGACATCACAACATTGTGCATGTTACCTTTAGTGAGCGTTGAGCCGTCTCCTAGTCGATCAAGGATCTCACGCACCCCACGAAGCTTAAACACTCGGCAGTCAACATGGAGAGAGCCCATCTTCTTCAGGATCTGCTCAGCGTACTGACCCGGATGGCTCGGCTGCGACTTGATCCCAGCCTGCAGAAATAGTGCGTGAAACACGTCCTTCGTCGGGACGGGCGTTAGGTAGAGAATTGAATTGGCCCAGTCCTGCTGGAGGACAATACCGTAGCGACTAAGTCGTACATCATCCGGTCCCCCGATTATGCCACGTCGCACAACAGCTTCAACGGCAGGCTCATTTGGGAACGAGAACATGTATTCGGGGTCGCGGAATCCGCCACTCATCTTTACATCGATGGACCAGGTAAGCTTCCCTTTGCGCACATTCTCGTCGGTAAGATAGGGCGGCGGAACGAGCTTTACCGGCGTCATCTGCCCATCGTCGAGAATGGAGAGCTCTTCGCCCCCCGAGGCCTCAAGCTCGGCGATGTGGATGTCGCCTATGTACCGTTCGAGTTCCAAACCAAATCGGGGGCCCCAGCTGCGGCGGGACAACTGACCGAGGTCAAGAGACGTTATCCAGTCACACACCTCATCGAATGTTTCCTTGCTCAAGCTCGGCCCTTTCTGGAGATCCGCATGGTTCTCGACCTGCTGGTTTATCGGATAGCAACCCTCGTCAATGATAAGGCATATCAAGGACTTAAAAGCTCGATAGGCTACAGCTGGGACAAAGACCACAGTCCGTCCCGTGGCCCGTATGTTCCAAAACTCTACGAGGTCAGCCAGGTTTCGATGGTCTCCAATGAAGATAATGTGGGTCGAAAAGCTGGCTGTTCCTCCGAGCACCCGCAACCCATAGGCAGTGAATTCCAATGGTAGGAGGAGAGTGTCGTAGTCGGGTGGCGTTGTCAATTCTAGAAGATTGATGCTACTGGCGCGAAGCGCTCTTTTGAACATATCCTCGAAATTTACATCCATCTCAGGAAGCCAGCGGAATGAGCCATAGGCGAAGGCTGAATACTCCGGCCATCCTACCATTGCTTGCGGCGCGACTATTGCCGCGCGGGTGGGCTCGGTAGAGACCCGGACCTCCTTCTCGTGAACGTGGCGGAGAATGGGTAGAATGTTAAAACCTAGGCCAAGCTCTCGCTGCCTCGTGTGGTCATCGGTCCGAACAAGGTCGGTTCGCGAAACAATACGGCATTCGTAACGTGCGGCAACTTCGCTGGGGAGGTCGGTGCCCGTAAGGTTGACAAGAAAATCTGCATCGAATGCCTTTAGGAGACCGATACGGCTTTCGACAGGGGTGAGTGGAACAATCGGGTTAAAGAGACCACCCCAGAGTGCAGTATTCAGCGACGCGGCTTGGAGGGATGCTGCGAGGCTGCCCTCATTCACGATGAAGGCGTACCGTGTAGGCCGCACGCGTTGTTGCACATGAATTGTTTTCATTTTCAGCCAGAGGGAACTTGTACCAGTTTTACGTTTTCTCATGGGCGCCTAACTATTGAGCTCAGCCGCAGGCGGGCGATCCTAATACAGCTTGGACCACTATACCACGTTTCCATCTTCAGCGCACATCCACCAATCACCGCAGGAGCATGTCGGCTGTAGCAACTTTATGCCCCGTTGTGGGGGTGCCAATAGCGATCAATTAATTCGTCGATACGCGTCCGATCAAGAAACCACACTGACCCAAGAAGACTACAAGGTATCTTCTCAACAATTTTTTCGCGAGCGTTCTCCGTGAATCGTCCGCTAATTGCAATTACGAACGTTGATATGAAGCGGCGGTCAGTTGTCCCTAATTCATAGAACGGCATTGAGAATGCATCGTCGATTTGGCCTACGAGTTCATCGATCTGTGAATTCACGCCGCCACTAACATCACCGGCTTTCGCTTGAAGGCCATAATGACGCAATCCGCCGAATAGTGTTTGTTCTGAAAACGTGAAGTCTTTACCGTATTCGCGGCGGCCGTGCGTGTAGCGAACAAAGAGAAAACCCATTCGTCGGAGTAGTGGAAGCAAAATGTCTCGACAAAACAGATTTTCGTTTTCGAGGTGTGTCGGTTTCCATACCATGCCGCCGAGAGCGATTTCCGTCTGCCGGATTATTCCATTCAAACTTTGGGCAGCACTTTCTACGGCAGGGACGAGCGGATCGCCAGCGCATAAGACCCGACGGATCGTGATTCCCTTCCAATCATCTTCAAGTTCAATGTGCGTGACATCAAGGTTATCGGAAAAGGCGACCTGATTGCTCAAAGCATGGATAAACGCTGCAAGACCGTAGTGACCTTCCCAGTACTTGTTCGGCGTGTGGCAGATAAAGTCGAGCGCGACGGAATCATCAGTTGCGACGATATCAAGTTCATGAAAGAAGTAGGTTCCGAATCCGTCTTCACTGTGAATCTTGAGAATAAGCTCCTTCGGCCATTCAACGGCGCATTCCCCGCAAAGATCAGCAAGTTGGCATTCAGCGAGAACGTAATCCTCACTAGCATCGAGGACGTCTATTGACTTACCGCCAATATATACGTCGAGTTCATTGTCTTCTTGAACGATTTTGGGCATCTGACCCCATTTTTTTTAAACACCGATTTCCACAGTGCTATAAGCGTCACATAGAGCCACGCTCGCAATAATCACAATTCTTATAGTAGCAATGCGTTATGATTATATCAACAAAAAATGTTAGCGAAATTATGACGCTTAAAGA
>CAJVXH010000231.1 GCA_913009835.1 uncultured bacterium | reverse complement strand
CGGCATACGAGATATATCAGTGTGACTGGAGTTCAGACGTGTGCTCTTCCGATCTTTTCCTTTTCATCCGACGACAAAATCATTCCAACCCCGTTTTCCATTTGCGCTCAATTATTTGTTTAGTCTTTTCCCGTGACCGATGAGTCGTGTCCTGATGGAGGTGGTAGGGATGATTGGAACATCAAACATATGGGCTGCAGGTTAATGCCGGAATTCAGCCGGCGCCCGAAAATGTTATGGCCAGGATCTTTTCCTCAAAACCTGCTCGTCCGCCGAAGCCTTTGGCAAAAAGGGGGGGAAAGGATATGAATAACGCGAGATTGTTCCGCATCTATTGACGGTGGTTGTGAAAAGGCCGAAAATAACAGCACCAGAATCGGGGGAGAACTCGCACATGACATCTTTCAGCCCTAGAGCATCCGGCATCCGGGACAACCACCATAGAGGATCGATAGGTGAATTTCTCAAAGAGAAGATCCTCCGAGGCTCGGACCTCTCCTTCGTCTCCGCTTATTTCACCATTTACGCATATGACGCCCTCAAGGACCAACTCGACCAGATCAATCATCTCCGGTTCCTGTTCGGAGAACCACAATTCATCCAATCACTTGACCCTGACAAAACAGAGAAAAAGGCCTTCAGGATTGAGAACGACGCTCTTGCGCTTGAGAACAAGCTTCAGCAGAAACGCGTGGCGAGGGAATGCGCTGACTGGCTGAAAAAAGCGAACGCAGAAATCAGATCGATCAGGAAACCGGGATTCCTTCACGGCAAGATGTACCACATGGATAACAACGGCGTTCACGAAGCCATCATCGGAAGCTCCAACTTTACGGTGCACGGCCTTGGTCTGGGCGCTTCGGGCAATAATATCGAGCTCAACCTGGAAGTTGACAGCACCAGGGATCGAAAAGACCTGAAGAACTGGTTCGACGAGGTCTGGAATGACACAAATCTCGTTGAAGACGTCAAGGCCAAAGTCCTGAACTACCTTTCTCTGCTATATCAGAACCATTCGCCGGAGTTCGTTTACTTCAAGACGCTCTTCCACATTTTTGAGGATTACCTGTCGGAGACAGAACGTGGCGGGCTCCTTGACGAGAAAACCGGCTTCTTCGAATCCGGCGTGTGGAACATGCTTTATGATTTCCAAAAGGACGGCGTAAAGGGTGCGATCAACAAGATTTTGAAGCATCACGGCTGCATCATCGCAGACAGTGTCGGCCTGGGAAAAACGTTCGAAGCGTTGGCGGTCATAAAGTACTTTGAACTTCTCAACGGTCGCGTGCTCGTTCTCTGCCCCAAAAAGCTGGAAGATAACTGGAAGGTCTACCGCGAAAACGATACACGCAACACCCTCCTCGGAGATCGGTTTGCATTCACTGTGCTGGCTCACACCGATTTGGGGCGGGATGTCTATGAAACCCACAATTGGGGCAATTATGATCTCGTGGTCATTGATGAGTCTCACAACTTCCGCAATAACGCCCGGGGCAAGACCCAGGATGACGGCACTCGCAAGACTACGCGTTACGAGTTTCTGATGGAACGGGTTCTTCAGACGGGCGTGGATACCAAGGTGCTGTTGCTCTCGGCAACCCCGGTGAACAACAGCCTCAAGGATTTGCGAAACCAGTTTCTGCTGATCACGCAGGATCAAGACACGGCTTTTCACAAATCGCTTGGCATCTACAGCATTGCCCAGGCGATGAAGAATGCGCAGACCAACTTCACGCAGTGGGCGGATCCCAAGAAGAACCCGGAACGCAAGGTCAGACGACTACTCGACGCCCTGGATTCCACATTCTTCAAGCTGCTTGACGAACTCACGATCGCACGGTCCCGTCGACACATCATCAGCTACTATGGAACCACGACCATGGGCGATTTTCCCAAAAGGCTTAAACCAAAAGCCCTGAATCCAACTACGGATATCAAAGGATACTTTCCGTCCTACGATGACCTGCACGCGGCTATTTCTGAATACAAGCTGAGTATCTTCAATCCGTCCGCCTACCTGCAGGACACCCATGTGAATCGCTATATCAAAGACGGCACGCAGCTGGCTCTTTTCAACAACCAGAAAAACCGCGAGTCATATCTGATTGGGATGATGCGCGTGAACTACCTGAAGCGGCTCGAAAGTTCCGTCCACAGCTTCGAGGTGTCGATCGATCGAACTATCAGGAAGATCGACAACCTGTTGGAGAAGATCGATCATTTTGAAGGCAATATCGATGAGTACATGAGCCCCGATCTCTTCAAGGAGCAGGGCGAGGAAGAGGAAGCGGATTTGCTGGAAAGGCTGATGGTAGGCAAAAAACTCCCGATCCGGTTGGAGCACCTGAAACGCAAGGAATGGAAAGAAGACCTCAAGAAGGATCGCACACAGTTGATTGCCATCCACGAGAAAGCCGCGGCCGTCACTGCGGACCGTGACGCCAAGCTACAGGAGTTGAAACATCTGATCCAGGACAAGATCAACCACCCACTTAATAACGACAATAAGAAAGCGCTGGTTTTTACCGCCTTTTCCGACACAGCACAATACCTCTATGCAAACCTGAAGGACTGGGTGTCTGAGGAGCTGGGCCTGCACTGCGCACTGGTTACCGGCACAGGCGACAACCGCACCACCTTCAAACAGGCCGGCTATACCCGCCAGACCGACTTCATCTCCATCCTGACCAACTTCTCGCCCCGCTCCAAGCTCCGTGAGAAGATGCCGAACATGCCGCAGGAGGGTGAGATCGACATCCTCATCGCTACCGACTGCATTTCAGAGGGCCAGAACCTGCAGGACTGCGACTACGTTGTAAACTACGACATCCACTGGAATCCGGTGCGGATCATCCAGCGCTTCGGCCGAATCGACCGCCTGGGCAGCATCAACAAACAGATTCAGCTTGTCAACTTCTGGCCCACTGATGACCTGAACAAGTACATCAATCTCAAGGGCCGCGTCGAAGCACGCATGGCCATGGTGGACCTGGCTGCCAGCGGCGCCGATAATCTTCTCGATCCCGATCAACTCAAAACCCTGGCCGCTGAAGAACTGACCTATCGTGAGAAGCAGCTCATCCGGCTCAGAGACGAGGTGATCGATCTGGAGGAGATGGACGACAACGTATCACTCAGTGAATTCACACTCGATGATTTCCGGGTTGAGCTCATGAATTTCCTGGCCAACAACCGCAAGCTGCTGGAGGAAGCCCCGCTGGGGCTCTATGCGGTGACACCGACACTTGACAAGATGAAGGGCGGCGAGCTGTTTGACGGGAACTGGCGGAAGATCGTAAAGCCCGGCGTGATTTTCTGCTTGCGGCACAAGAACCCGCCGCGGGAGAAACGATCCTCCAATGTTAATCCTTTGGGGCGGTATTACCTGCTCTATATTCGCGATGACGGCACCGTCCGTTTCACCTTTACCCAGGCAAAGAATGCCCTCTCCATGTTCCGGAAGCTCAGCGTGGGTAAGGCCGCGCCAAAGCAGGCGCTGTGCGACCTGTTCGATCAGGAGACGGAAAACGGCGCAAAGATGGACAAGTACAGCGGATTGCTGGTCAAGGCAATCAACGCTATCGTCCGCACGTTCCAGAAACGAGCCGCGGCAGGGCTGCAATCCGGCCGGGATTTTGGTATCCCCGACACCTCTCCTCCTTCCCCCCCCCCCTCTTCTTCCTCCCTCC
>CAJVXH010000230.1 GCA_913009835.1 uncultured bacterium | reverse complement strand
GTTACAAGGTGCCTGTTTGATTTATCAGGACTCAGGACAGTCGTTAAATGATCCCTGCGAACCGCCAAAAAGACGGCGGGTCACAGGGGCATATATCATAGCTGAGTTATCTGGATAACCGGATGCACTCCAAACACGGGCCTGAGCCCCAAGACCTGAACCCCAAGGTCTGAGCCCCAAGACCGGAGCCCATTCCCGAGTTTGCTCAGGGCTTTCAAAGCCGTACATTTGCACCTTTCATTGCGATTATTGTTGAAGGTTCCCAGTATGTTTGTGCGGTATCAAAAACTCAATGAAGATCACATCGAACGTTACCTCAGAAGGGTTGAATCGATTCCGTTGAATCGTCGCCCACTATGGGGTGGAATGGATGCGGGACAGATGTTCGCTCACCTGCGAAGATCGCTGGAGTTGGCCCTGGGAGATTACCCGGAGCCGGATCACAGCATATGGCTGACACGCATTATCGGGAGGATAGTCTTTACGCCGATACCCTGGCCGCACGGGAAAATCAAATCACCTGGATACTTTTTCCCGGAAACGATTGAAGGTGAACCTGAGCGACGCAGACTGCTTGAGATGATGCAGAAATTCGTCCGTGAAACACAGGAGAACCCGAACCGTATTATTGCCAGCCCACAATTTGGACCGATGAACATGCTGCGCTGGTCAAAAGTTCTGGGGCGGCATTTTGAGCACCACCTGCGTCAGTTTGGCGTGTGATGAATTGCCCCGTCTGCGGAAATCCTACCAACCCTTCCCGCTCAACATGCGAATTTTGCAACGAACCACTAGGCAAACGTCCGGCGAAATCCAAAAATAAGCCGTTGCTGAGAACTATCAACATCAAGGAAAATCTCCCCACCGCAACCGAAGCGCGGGAACGTATGCGCAAAGAAATCCAATCCGCCAGGCAAGCGAAAATCCGGGTGATTAAACTCATCCACGGTTATGGTTCTTCAGGCAAGGGCGGAGTGCTGAGGCAAAAGCTGCGGCATTCATTGCGCAAAATGGAAAAAGCCGGCGAGGTCGAGCATGTGATGATCGGTGAGGAATTCCATTTAGAGAGTGAGGATGGCCGATTCTTCCTGAAACGATACCCGGAACTCACATCCGATAGTGACTACAACCATAATAATCCCGGCATCACTTTGATCGCATTGTCATGACCAGGTGACAGGTGACAGGTGACTGCAATACAAAGAGTCCGTAGCCAGCAGTCTGCGGCTAAGTACCAAATGCGAAACCCGCCATGTGGCAGGTTTTGGCCTGAGTACTGATCCCCACTTCATACTCATAACTCACTTAACAGATTTCGACAGACTTTCCTGCACTTGCAGGATCAATTCGCTCATCTGGTACGGCTTCTGAATGAAACCACAGAGCCCGTCACCATCGAAATCTGACATGGTTTCCTGCTCGTTGTAGCCACTGGACAGCATAACTCTCACATCAGCGTCTATCTTCTTCAACTCGTTAAAGGTTTCCTCACCATCCATTCGCGGCATACTCATATCGAGGATGACCAGGTCGATGGATTCACCTTCCCGGGTATACAATTCGCAGGCATCCATCCCATCAACCGCTGTCCGGACCGTATATCCAAACCCTTGCAGCATCATCTCCGCCACCTGGCGGACTGTCTCATCATCATCCACCACCAGAACCGTTCCTGATGCGTTGGTATTCAATTCGATTTGATCAGTTTTGGAATCATCAGGAATGACCTGTTGATCGCTGGCAGGGAGCAACGCACGGATTGTCGTGCCCTTGCCCAGTTCACTGTACACCTTGAACATACCCTTATGGCTGCGAAGAATACCCAACACTGCCGCCAATCCAAGACCACGACCGGTGAACTTGGTAGTGAAGAATGGATCGAACATCTTGTCTATGGTTTCCTTGTCCATCCCACAACCCGTGTCCGATACCTCCACATAAGAGTATAAACCTTCCTCAAGATCTTTATCGAGGTAAACGGCACCCAGGGATCCCTTCGTCAACTCCATACGCCCGGTACGAATTGTTATCGTTCCCACATTGTCGCCGATAGCGTCAGAAGCATTGGTGATCAGGTTCATCACTACCTGACGGATCTGGGTGGCATCACCATTGACCATGGGGACATCGTCTGAATAATCGCAATCCAGCTCACAGTGACGCGAGATGGATACCTTGAGCAGGTTATACATCTCCTCAATAGCTTTTGAGAGGTCCATCGGCTCGATTATAAAACTACCCTTGCCTGAATATGCCAACATCTGCCTGGTTAACTCGGACGCTCGCTGGGCCGCTGTTTGAATGTTATCGATCAACCCACGTTCTGAATGATCCTCATCCATTCTGGTAATTGCCAGATTCGCATTACCGAGGATTCCCACCAGTAGATTGTTGAAGTCATGGGCGATCCCACCTGCGAGCACGCCGAGGCTCTCCAACTTCTGAGCGTGCTGCATCTGACTCTCCAACGCTTTACTCTCCTTCTCCGTCTTCTTCTGGATAGTGATTTCACGTATCAACACCATTACTTCTGAGTCATTCAACAGCAACATCCGCGCTTCAAAATATCCCTCATTCTCCTGACCAAGGTTCATGCTGTACTCAAAGACCTGAATCTCTCCAGTGTCAACAGTCTTCTTGATGCGCTCCAAGAATAGTATCGTTGTATCAGGTTGAAGAACGTCTGAAACGAGATTACCGACGATTTTCTCTGGGGGCGTGCGAAGTTCATATGATTCGGGGCAATGATAGTCGAGGTATCGACCATTCTTGTCTATAACCAACATCAGGTCGGGCATGGTGCCTAGCAAAGTTCTGTTGCGATGCTCGCTGGCACGGAGAGTCTGTTCGCTACGTTTGCGCTCTACCGCATGGCCAATCTGTTCTGAAACACGGATCATCAGGTTGAAATGTTCATCGGTGTAGATGACTTCCGGGTCGTAGGTCTGAATTACAACTACACCAATAACCCCTTGACGCGTCTTCAGAGGCACACCCATCCAGAGATAGGATTGCGCACCAACCAACTCAACTTCACCCTGCCTGGCCAGCTGCTCCCAACTTGGAATATCAATCATCTGCGGCTTTCCGGTACGACGGACGTAATCCGTCAACGATCTCGGAACCTTGAATTCCTCGGTCTTCGGAAAGCTCTTAACATCATACAGATCGATCATATAAGGGAAGGTGTAAGTATCACGTTCGGGGTTGTACAAGGCAACGAAGAAGTTGCGCGCATCAAGCAACTTACCTATCTGCTGATGAATGTGAGCGCAGAGTTCCTCAACACTGTCCAAAGTGATTGCGACTTCAGTTATATTCGCTACCGCTACTGCAACTCGTTCCTGAAGGATCTGATCCGTTAGATCCAGAATCTGACACAGCGTTCCCGTTATCATGCCTTCAGCATTCGATAGCGGGGTTAAAGCGTATTCGGCTGGGAAAGGAACACTATCACGCTTTACGATCTCCTGATGACCAACAACCCTTTGATGAGAAGAGCCCTGCGTCAGCTTGCCATTGAACTGGATGAAGTCTGATTCGTCGGTGAATAGAAATGATCCGGTGCTCCCGACCTTCTCTGCCAATGCCCATCCCAGCAAATATTCTGCAGATCGATTTAGATTAACCAGCTCGCCATTTCTGTCGAAAACGAGATCGGAAGAGCGTCGTGTAGGGAAAGAGTGTAGATCTCGGTGGTCGCCGTATCATTAAAAAAAAACAAAAATTTTAATAAAGCAAAGCAGCGCCT
>CAJVXH010000229.1 GCA_913009835.1 uncultured bacterium | reverse complement strand
AGCAAGATCCTGGTTGAGACGGTTGGAGTCGGTCAATCCGAGCTGGAAGTGGCGAACTCGACAGACACAACTCTGGTCGTGATTGTGCCTCAATCTGGAGACTCAATTCAGGCGATGAAGGCTGGATTGATGGAAATAGCAGACATCTTCGTGCTGAACAAGAGCGATCGTGATGGGGCAGATGTAGCATATCGCGAGCTTGTCAGTATTATTGGCATAAAGGAGATGGTTGATGGCTGGCGTGCCCCGGTGCTGATGACCTCGGCTCAGCGGAATGAGGGGGTCGTGGAGTTAGCTGAAATGATTGGCAAGCATCGTGAGCATCTGGTTGAGACGGGGCGGCTGGAACTGCGTCGTCGCAACCGTACAGCAGCTAAGACTCGCCGTCTAATGGAAGATGAGCTGGGAAAGATTCTCTGGACTCAGTCCCGGGAGGACCTGGCTGAAGCAGGGCTGGCGGATGGTGAAAGCCCTTACATATTGTCCAAACGGCTGATTGACGACTTTTACGAGGAAATATGCCGTGAGCAAAAAGGCATCTGAAAAGAACGATTCTGACAATATCAAGAACATTGATAATAGGTTTGCTGAAGACCGCAAACGCTGGGAAGAGGAAGTATATAAGCCGCGTGGAAAATTCCGCAAGGACAATATCAGTTTCACTACAGTTTCCTCCGAGGAAGTACCTCACATCGTAGGTCCTGAGTATTTCGAGGAATCCGGCTGGGATCCACAGGAGAAACTCGGTTGGCCGGGGACATACCCGTACACCCGGGGCGTTCACCCCACTCTTTATCGCGGCAAGTTGTGGACCATGCGTCAGTTTGCTGGTTTCGGCACTCCGAAGGAAACCAATCAACGTTACAAGTATTTGCTGGAACAGGGTACTACAGGTTTGTCGGTAGCCTTCGATTTGCCAACTCTGATGGGTCATGACGCCGATGAACCGATCAGCGTAGGTGAAGTTGGAATCTGCGGTGTAGCGATTTCCTGCCGTGAAGATATGGATATCCTGTTCGATGGCATCGAAATGGACAAGGTCACGACTTCCATGACGATCAATGGTCCTGCAGCTATCATCTGGGCGTTTTTTATCGCGACAGCTGAACGTAAGGGTATTTCACGTGACAAACTTGCCGGCACGCTTCAAAATGACATCCTGAAAGAGTTTATAGCGCAAAAGGAATTCATATTCCCGCCGAAGCCCAGCGTCAAACTGGTCGTTGACACGATTGAATTTGCGACAAAAGAGATGCCGCTGTGGAATTCTGTGAGTGTGAGCGGCTATCACATTCGGGAGGCAGGTTCGACTGCGGTGCAGGAGCTGGCCTTCACGTTGATGGATGGTTTCTGCTACATCGAGGAGACCCTGAAGCGCGGGCTGGACATTGACACATTCGCGCCTCGAATCTCCCATTTCTTTAATAGCCACGTTGATTTCTTTGAAGAGATCGGCAAGTTCCGTGCGGCTCGTCGGATATATTCTGATCGGATGCGGAACCGTTACAATGCGGAGAACGAGCGTTCCTGGCTGCTTCGATTCCATACTCAGACAGCAGGTTGCAGTCTGACCGCTCAGCAGCCGGAGAATAACATCGTCCGAACAACGACCCAGGCATTGGCTGGAGTGCTGGGCGGTACACAGAGTCTGCACACCAATTCGATGGACGAGACGCTCGCATTACCATCGGAGAAGGCGGTGACGATAGCGTTGCGAACCCAACAGATTATCGCCTATGAAACCGGTGTGGCCAACGTAATGGACCCGCTGGGTGGCAGCTATTATGTGGAGTGGATGACGGACACTCTGGAGAGAGAAGCCCAGAATTATATTAAGCGTATTGAAGATATGGGTGGGGTGGTCGCAGGTATCGAGAACGGATTCTTCCAGAAGGAAATCGCTCGCGCAGCGTACACACATCAGCGGGAACTTGACAATAAGGAACGTTTGATCGTTGGCGTCAATGCATTCGTTCATGAAGATGAAAAGGTGGATATCCCGATTCTGAAGATTGGGGAGCATGTGGAGCTTGAGCAGGTGCAGCGTCTCAAAGATCTCCGGGAGAAACGGGACAATCTGAAGGTGGAAGAGACGTTGGAAGCACTCCGCAAGACTTGCCTGGCGGACGAAAATGTCATGCCATGTCTCATCGAATGTGCTCATGCTGATGTGACTATGGGTGAGATGGTCAGGACGATGGAGTCGGTATACGGGACGTACGTGGAAACGACGTATTTTTAGAGATATGACTTGTAAAGCGCTGAGAATGTTGCCATATTTAGGTTTTCATCGCCAGGATGGTTTGCCATTTCGTCCTGTTTCTGCGTAATGGCTGTATTATTTCAGGCAAATTACCGTTTGATGCTACGTTGATTGCCGGGAGCGGTGGGTGGAAGCTATAATGTCGGAAGAGAAGGTCGTTACCAGAGATCTCCATTCGTTCATGGAGCGTCTTCGCGCCATCCCATCCATTGACTCGGATCAAGTCGTTACTCGTCGCTCAGAA
Organism: uncultured bacterium; assembly: GCA_913009835.1. Classification (GTDB taxonomy): domain Bacteria; phylum Electryoneota; class Electryoneia; order Electryoneales; family Electryoneaceae; genus BMS3BBIN04. The sequence continues at coordinate 1,257 of CAJVXH010000229.1, read as the reverse complement.
GATATATTCTTATCTGCATTTCATACTCATCCAGCAATTCAACTCCTGGTATCATCAGAAACCGGTACCATTGTTGACGTCAACCAGACAGCCTGCGATTTTTACGGATACACCTACCAGGATTTTGTCACCCTAAACATCACGAGTATCAGCACTCAACCGCTTTCCAGTTTGAGTGAGATTTCTAGTCTACCAGGTGGAACCAGGACGGCGCAATACTCACTGCATCATAGAATTTCGAGTGGTGAATTCAGGGATGTAACAGCATTTGCGATGGACCTGACACTTTTTCGCCGTTCATTGTTGTGGCTAACAATTGTTGATGTCACTGAGGAATCTCGCAGCAGGAAGGTGCGAGCGTTGCTTCTCGATATCAACGAAGCAGCTAGTATGGCAGACGATATAAGTGCCTTCATAGGTTTGGTACGAGATCGTCTGTCCGGATTTCTGGATACGACGAATTTTTATGTCGCCCTCTATGACGAGTCAGAAGAAACCTATCATTTCCCCTTTTTTGCTGATGAAGAGGATGAGAACCCTAGTTCTGCGCGTCTCGAAGGTAGTATGACGGACTACATTCGGCGAACAGGCCGATCTCTTCTGGTTGATGCAGAGCTTGCAGAACAGCTCACTCGCATGGGTGAGATTCATCTTATTGGTTCCCCATCGAAGATTTATCTCGGTGTCCCATTGAAGACACCTCATGGAATTATTGGTGTAATTGTAGTTCAGCACTACCGCGATCCAGTGGCATATCACGAATCAGATCTTGATCTTCTGGAATTTGCTTCCGGTCCGGTAGCAGTATTGATCGAGAGATTGCGCGCTGAATCAGCGTTACGCGATTCAGAGGCAAATTTTCGTTCGTTTATCAGGGAGAGTGCAGAGGGTATTGTATTCACAGACCCGAATGACATATTGCTCACTGTAAACCGCGAGTTTCAGCGTCTTTTCGGATATTCGGCTGATGAGCTGGTTGGTCGGCACAACAATGTGATTGTTCCTGAAGAATTAAGGGCAGAGAGTGATTCGCTGGTGGTGCAGGCCGGCGAAGAGAAGATGTTGAAAATCGACTCCGTGCGCCGCAAAAAGGACGGTACGCTAATTGATGTATCCATAATGGGAGTACCGATTCGCAGGGATGACAAACCAATTGGTACTTACTGGGTTTATCGCGATTTATCTGAACAGCGCCGTGCTGAATCATTGCAGTCCGTACTTCATGAGATCACCAAAGCTGCAACTTCCCGTGGTGAT
>CAJVXH010000228.1 GCA_913009835.1 uncultured bacterium | reverse complement strand
ATCAATGAATGCTAAACCATACAGTAGTCATTTCTGATTCACGTTCATTAATTGGTGTGTATATTTGTTTTTTTTGTTTCAAGCAGAAGCCGTATTATTTTTTTTTTTTTTTTTTCAAGCAGAAGACGGCATACGAGATATATCAGTGTGACTGGAGTTCAGACGTGTGCTCTTCCGATCTGCAAGATTACAATAACGCTATAGTATTATAATTATAGGAGAGCCTGCACTTGCATTTAGAGTCTGAATTTCGGAAACTGTGTGTAGTGATGATTTACTAAATACGGCGTAGCGGTTCTTTGGATATTTGGTTTTCAGTTGTGATGCCGCAGTTGAACCTGTCGAGCACCTCCTGAAGACAAAACATAGTGGAGGATGTCATGTTTAGAGCTTTGAAAAATGTTTGTGTAACCTTACCCCTGGTGTTCGTCCTCACCACATTGGCTTCAGCGACGACCGTTAACATATATGTCGATGGTAGCGCCACCAGTCCTGGTTATGGTACGCAGGATCGTCCATTTCAAACAATCTGTGAAGCTCTCCCTGAAGGCAACAACATCCAAGAGGGAACAACGATTCATGTGCATGTCGCATCAGGCATCTACCGTGAATCTGTTGAACGGTACGGGTGGAAGGATCTTGGGATCGATCTCATAATTGAGGGCGATGAGTTTGATCGTCCCATCATTCTCGGCAGCGAGCCTGGCATTGACTGGACTCATGTTCGCGATAACATCTTTATGAACGACTGGGACAACGATTTCTATACCGGCACACCAGAGTACGATGCAGACGATGTTGTCATTCATCAGTGGTTGTACGGTAAGGATCCTAAGAACTCGTACCGGGCTACCTATCTGTTACGGCGTGAGGGTATTTGGGTGGATGGTCAACATTTACGTCAGGTTCTCGATGCTGAGGAAGCTGCCCCCGGCACTTTCCTGGTAAATCAAGATACGGATCGCATGTACGTTTGGTTGGAGGACGGGAGTTCCCCGAATAATCATGAAGTTGAGGTGACGGTGCGTGGACGTTGCGCAAAGTTCAACGAGATGAACAATGTAACTCTCCGCAATCTTGAGTTTAAGTATGGCCGTGTTGGTGTATCGTCAGGTAGAAGCACAAGTTTGACCCTTGAAAACTGTCTTGTTGAAGAGAATGCGCAGGATGGTATTCTGGTCTCCGGGATGGAAGGATTTACTGTCCGGGACAGTGAGGTCCTTCGTAATGGTTTCAGCGGGATCATGCCATCCACTTCCACTAACATTGTCATGGAAAACGTCCTCATCGCAGAAAACAACTGGCATGGCGCAGTTGTGGATGCTGGCAACTGGAGGTTGGCGGGATTGAAGTTCTTCGGCGTGTCGAACGTTCAGCTGGATAACGTTGTTTCACGTGACAACTATACTTTCGGCATCTGGTTCGACAATTACTGCGATAACATTGTCATGAACAATTGCAGAATGATCGAAAACTACGGCAGTGGCTTGTTCTATGAGATTTCACCTGGTCCGATGCAGGTTAACAATTGCGACATTCATCTCAATGGCAAGGCGTTAAGAGAGGATTGTGATTTTATGGTGGGCACGGGCGGCGTATTGATTAATTCCGGAGCCAACGTGTCGTTCAACAATTGCGATTTCGTTGATAACTCACCTGTCAACATTAGAATTTCGAACAATGGAAGAACCGCCGTCTACTGGCAAGAGGGACAGGAGGGAGAAACCGACCCGATCTACTTAGTCGGACTTGAGATTAACGGCGGCACATTCACTCACGACCAACCCATGGAATGGACGGTGTTCGTCCCGGCCTGGCTAAACCGTCAACTGTTCTGGACCCAATCGATTACTGTCACTCCGCAGTCATTAGCGGAGCAGATCATTCCGGAAGAGTATCAAATTGGTCCTGACGATATCGAAGAAGAGCTAGAGTTTACGCTTGGAGCATTCCCGAATCCATCAAACGCGGCAATTGTATTGTCGGTGGATCTGCCTTACACAACTGATATGAGGGTGGAATTGTATGACGTTCTTGGCCGTCGCGTACAGACCTATTCCTACAGTCAGCTACCACAGGGATTGCACCGTACACACATCAACGGACATGATCTTGCAAGCGGAACTTATTTCGCCCGCGTGACAGCTGGAGAGCAGCAGGTAGGCATTCAAAAGATCATGTTCCTCAAGTAGGGAATATCTTCCAAACAGACAGTAAGTGTGTAGATGGAAGTGAAGGATAGAACAAACTGCCACGGGCTGCAAAGTCCGTGGCTTTGTTATAGCATCACTGGACTATGATGTTCAACACGGATCATTCCGTGCGGTTCAGCGAGTTATTTCATCAACGGTGGCTAATCTCGATTGTATTTTTCAGGATCATATTTCTGCATATAGTGCTCAGGATCTGGCAACGGGGTGAAACCGTATCTGGCGTAGAGGGATTGCGCATCAGCCGTGGCGAGAATCCAGCGACGCACTGGTTTCAATGTCGAGCATGATAACACCTCTTCCACCAACCATTTTCCTAGACCTTTTCCCTGGTGTTCTTCGAGCACAAAGACATCCATCAGGTAGGCGATTGCACTCAGATCAGTCAACACGCGGGCGAAACCGATTTGTTGAAAAGATCTGTCCTCATGTTGTTCATACAGTCCCCAACACAATGAGGTTTCTATAACGGTCTCAATCCGCCCTCTCCGAATGCCTTTCGCCCAATAGCTTCGGGTCAAGTATCCATGAATCACATCAACTTCGAGCAGAGATTTGTCATCACTTATGAAGTACGGTGGTTTCTCGGCTTTGCGTTCCATCCTATCCTCTTCTTTCTAACTCTGATGTCGGGCTAAAAGGTATTGAATCCAAGCGGATGCTTCCCGCGGTCCGCTCTCTCTTCTCGCTCCATGGCCATATCGGAGCCAAGCGTTGTTTTTATTGGATTTAGTCAACCTCGCAAATTTATATCTTCATAAATTAGGCTTGCCTAACTAATGTTTGTCCTTTAGTTTGTAATATTGGCATGGGGCCGTCTCAAGTGAATTCGGAGGACACGATGCGTAAGACAGTTTTGCTTTGTTGCGTTTTTTTTTGGGCTTTGTTATTAGGAGTACCTAACTCTTATGCTCTCAACATCACGATTGTCGAGAGTCAGAGCTACAGCGCTGCTCACACCATGGACATCGCGTGGGCGACAGTCGCGACTGCGATGGGTCATACACCCACGATTGTACCGCAATCCACTCTTGATACTGGTGCATTCATTCCCGGCACTGATGTTTTGATTATTTCATCAGCGTACATCTCCTTAACTCCAGTCCGGATGAGTTTCGTTTTCGATTGCATGTACGCTGGCAAGGGTGTCTACATCCAGTCGGAATCATTCGCCACCATGCCGGGCAATACGCATTGGCAGAATTTAGTGAACATGTATGCCACGGCTTTCAATTGGACTGGCACGATGGCCGGGATCATGCGTCCGACAGTGCACAACCATATCGGCGCGGAGTTCAATGCCAAGCCAGTTCTTAATCAGATGTTCGACGGTTGCTTTGCAACCTGGGGCCCGGGTGTTGAAGGAAATCTTCGTTGGCAGAACAATGAGTTGGGATATGTGTTTGATCCACTCAATTTCCCGTTTGCCGGGATGGCGATAACTAACTCCGATCAGGACTGGATCATCGCCGGTGTAGATTACCAATTGATGGCAGATCGGAAGAGCACACGTCTGAACTCCAGTCACACTGATATATCTCGTATGCCGTCTTCTT
>CAJVXH010000227.1 GCA_913009835.1 uncultured bacterium | reverse complement strand
AGTCGAGAATCACAAGAGGAAGAGAGCTGTCTGACGGTGGATCGGCTCCTCATTCTATTTCATCTTTTTTTTTTTTTCAAGCAGAAGACGGCATACGAGATATATCAGTGTGACTGGAGTTCAGACGTGTGCTCTTCCGATCTATCATGGACGCGCACAACCTCGACCCCTGCCTGTGCACAAACTGCCACCGCCGCCAAGGTTCCAGGCAGACGGTCGTCAGTATTATTGACTCCCACTACCTTAAGGAAGCTTTTGCGCGATGGACCAATCAGCATCGGCTGTCCCAGAGACCGAAACAGCTCCAGATTAGCGAGCAACCGATAATTATCCTCCGGCAACTTCGCAAAGCCGATCCCCGGATCCAGAATCATCATCTCCCGATTACCGCCCACCTTTTCAAACGCCTCCAGACGGTCGCCAAAATACGCCGTGATTTCCCCGATGAGGTCCTCGTACTCGGTGAGAGACTGCATCGACTGAGGCGTGCCGCGCATGTGCATTGAAACATATGGAACCTTCGCCTCGGCAACAACCCTCAGCATGTCTGGATCGCGATGACCGGCGCTCACATCATTTATCCAATCCGCACCAGCATTGATCACTTCAGCGGCGACCTTCGACTTCCAGGTGTCAACCGAAATCGGTACGTCGACACGTTCCTTTAGCCCCAGCACCGCCGGCAACACCCTTTTGAGTTCATCCTCAGCACTGACTTCTTCCGAACCGGGACGCGTTGATTCCCCGCCGACATCGAGAACTGCAGCACCTTCTTCAACCAGACGGACTCCATGCTCAATCGCCGATTCCACAGAGTAATGACGACCACCGTCATGGAAGCTGTCAGGCGTGACGTTGATAATTCCCATCACACTTGGCGTAGCACCAAATTCTACAGGTTGACGAAACGGCTGCATCCTGATCCTGAGTAGCCCGGTACCTCCGTGTGCCGGGGAATCTTGAGTCTTGAGTCTTGAAAAACAGGCCCGTGTTTGGAGTGCAAATGCGGATTATCCACCGCTCTGGTAGACTTGATACACACAACGGTGCCCCTGCGGGCTCTGCCAGCAGGGATGATCCACGATCAGGGACACTTTGTCCTCAAAGTGTCCCCCTCAGGCGTTGGTTCTGGGGACACTTAACGGAGTAAATGTCCCCGACTTTCATCATCATGACTTGCATATCCCAACTGACAGCAATTCGACTGAATATAGGTTTGACAAAACGCTGCGTAAACCCCTGTACACTTTTCCTGAATGAGATGAGCGATGGTGCAAATGCACCATCGCTCATAAATAGAATTCAAATAATCAGAATCAGGAGGTGGCGCCGCCGTCTTCCTTGCCTTTGTCCTGAGGAGAACCCTTTTCAGCGTCCTTATCCTCGCCCGCCTCAGTATCCTTCATCTTCTTCAGGACCTCATCCACCTTGCGCAACCGATCCTCATCATTGCCATCGCCGACATTGCCGTTGGTAACTGCGTCACGGTGTGCCTGCTCCTCAGGATCGTCGGTCGATTGTCGCTTGTGGGCTTTCGGTAAATCCTTCCCTGTGAAGACCAATTCAATCTCTTCGCCATCGAGGATTTCACGCTCGAGTAACGCACTGGACAGCTCGTGCAGCTTGTCCATGTTGTTCTTCAACAGATCAACTGCCGTATTCTGCGCCGTCATTAATAACCGCTTGATCTCACGATCCACTTCCAACGCAGTAGCTTCCGAATAGCCCTTCGTCTGCGCAAAATCGCGGCCGAGGAAAATTTCCTGATCATCACCACCAAGCGCCATCGGTCCGATCTTCTCGCTCATTCCCCACTCACATACCATGCGACGGGCAATAGCCGTCGCTTGCTTGATGTCGGATGCTGCTCCGTTCGTATAATCCTCGAAAACAAGGGTCTCAGCAGCACGTCCACCCATCAGATGAACCATCTTGTTCTCGATGTACTGCTTGTTCCAAGTGTGCTTCTCATCAATCGGGAGGTAATGAGTTACGCCAAGAGCACGACCACGTGGAATAATCGTCACCTTGTGGACAGGGTCCGAGCCGGGTATCAGTTTCGCGACCAGCACATGACCAGCCTCATGATACGCTGTCAGCTTCTTCTCCTCATCGCTGATCAACATGGACCGACGTTCGGTCCCCATCATCACCTTGTCCTTGGCATCCTCAAAATCGATCATGCTGACTTTGGTACCGTTGCGACGTGCAGCCAGCAACGCAGCCTCATTGACAAGATTCGCGATGTCCGCACCAGACAAGCCAGGCGTGCCCTTCGCCAATATTTGCAGGTCTACTTTGGAAGCGAGCGGGATGTTTTTCGTGTGAACCTTGAAAATACCCTCACGACCACGAACGTCTGGACGATCTACAACGATCTGACGATCAAATCGTCCCGGGCGCAATAAGGCTGGATCGAGGACATCCGGACGGTTGGTCGCGGCGATCAGAATCACGCCTTCGTTCGACTCGAAACCGTCCATCTCGACCAGTAACTGGTTTAAGGTCTGCTCGCGTTCATCGTGTCCACCGCCGAGACCTGCGCCACGTTGACGGCCTACCGCATCAATCTCATCAATGAAAATGATGCAGGGCGCATGACGCTTGCCCTGCTCAAACAGATCACGAACACGACTGGCACCAACACCGACAAACATCTCAACGAAGTCCGCACCACTCATCGAGAAAAACGGTACTTCAGCCTCACCAGCGACAGCTCTGGCCATCAAAGTCTTACCAGTCCCCGGAGGTCCAAGCAACAACGCACCCTTGGGGATACGTCCACCGAGACGCTGGAACTTCTTCGGGTCCTGAAGAAACTGGATAATCTCTTGTAGCTCTTCTTTAGCCTCATCCGCCCCAGCAACATCTTTGAAGGTGACCTTGGACTTCTCCTCGGTCATCAACTTCGCCTTCGATTTGCCGAAAGTGAAGATCCCACGGTTTGCGCCCTGTGTCATCCGACGCATAAAGAAGAGCCATAAACCGATGAGAATCACCCACGGCAGAATCGAAGTGAGCAACATTCCAACCCAATTCGTCGCTCTTTCCTTGAATTCGATCTGCAAACCGTGCTCATCCCACTGGGAGATAACTTCATCAGATATGAATGGGAGTACCGTCTGAACCTGAGTGTTGCCATTTTCGTCAGGCATATCAAGCGTGCCCACGAATTCACGTTCGGTGATTACAGCATCCGTGAAATGATCATTCTCCAGGTACTGCTTATAGCCATTGCCGTCAGGATCTGAATAATCAATCAGGTTCGCTTGTTCCTGGGAAGGATTGAGGTATTGAGAAATTACAATAACTACCAGGATCAAGAATATCCAGAACGCGAGTGTTCGCCCGGCACGTTGCCAGTCAAAACTCTCATCCGAATCTTTCTTAGGATCCTTGGATGCCTGAGGTCGTTCAGGCGTTTTCTTCTCCGCCATGTTGTTTCCTGTTCACCCCTCTGAAATCTCAGTAGGGGGGTCGTACCTGAATTTCAAAATGTTGAGAGTCCGTTCGGTAACTTTGAACGGCTCCGAAATCCGTTCGCCGAGCACCCAGGCGATCCGGCCATCCTCAACTTCCATCACCCACAACGGGCCAAGCCGTTCGCGCGATGGTCTGCGTAATCTGCGCGTGACACGTTTTGATTCGCCATCCGATCCCAGCGGAACAAAGCGATCCGCAGACTGCCAGGGACGGATGGTGCAACTAGCCCCCACCGCAACAGCATCCAGTCGCTCAATGAATCCGGGGCAATCTGAACCTTGTACGCTCGCTT
>CAJVXH010000226.1 GCA_913009835.1 uncultured bacterium | reverse complement strand
CCCGGTTCGACAATGGAAATCAGATCATCGGGGTGATACATATTTTGAGGGACATTACCGACCGCAAACTTTCGGAGGAAGAAATCAAGTTCTCACATGAAAAGCTGCGAAACCTCGCTGCCCACCTCGATCTTCGCCCAGTGTTCGATTTGGCCGGTGACAGATCTGTTGTCAACGGCACTGACGAGTGCTTAGCATCTCTCACCAACTTGTCGGAAACTCTTACTGCGGTGGTCATCAATAACCCTCCATCTTTGAGTCTGTTGCAATATGCAACGACTTTTTCTCGATGTATTTCTGGCAAGCGAACGTAGAGCTAGCTCGCCAGCTAAAGACACTGCCCCGTATGGGCTGCACCTCATGTCAGGAGAATGGTGGACGCAAGAAATGACACGAGCCTACTACTACGTCCGCACACGCAACGGTCGAAGGAAGGCGACCAGGTAGGCTCGCTCGTCACGCGGCATAGAGCAACTGCTTCGTGCGTTCGATGTCGCGGGAAATGTATGGATTTTTGACGGCTCCCACCATGACCAGATCGATCTCCTGATTCAACAACCTCTTCAGTTCCTCGCGCATCCCGAAGTAGGCATCGACTCGCTCATATGGCTCCATAGGCCCGAACTCGACGAGCAGGTCCACATCGCTCTTCTCCACGTTGAAAACATCCCGCAGCGCCGAGCCAAACGCTTCAAGACGCGCGACACCGTGATGTGCGCATACTTCTGCTATTGCTTTGCACTTGTCCTCTAGTGTCATGTCAATATTGAAGTGTCGCAATATAAGGTGTAGACTTCTCCGAACCTACAGGGAGGAGTGCCATGCCGCGGATCAAGTACAACGTGACGTTGGACGAGCCAGAGAGGCAGATGCTGGAGGCGATCGCCACTCGGGGTCGACATAGCAGTCAGAAGATGCTCAACGCCTTGATTTTGCTCAAGTGCGACATGGGGCGGTTCCAGGAGCACAATGTGACGAACCAGGCCATCGCCGACGTGTTGCCAGTCAGCATGAAGAAGATCGACCGGGTGAAGCGGCGCTTCGTCGAGCAGGGGCTGGAGGCCGCGCTGGACAAACGCAAGGCCGAGCGGACGTACGCGCGCAAGACCGACGGAGAGTTCGAGGCGCATCTGATCGCGCTGAGCTGCGGCACGCCGCCCCCGGGGCACGCTCGCTGGTCCCTGCGCCTGCTGGCAGACCGCATGGTGGAGCTGCACTACGTCGAGGCCCTGTCCCACGAGACGGTACGCCGGGTGTTAAAAAAAACGAGTTGAAGCCGTGGAAGAAGGTCCAATGGGTCATTCCACCCGACCAAAATGGCGACTTTGTGGCGCAGATGGAGCACGTGCTTGAGGTGTACAAACGGCCGTACGATCCCGAGCACCCCGTGGTGTGTATGGACGAATCGCCCCGGCAACTGATCCGGGAAACCCGGCGGCCGCTGCCGGCCGGGCGCGGAGTGGCCGCCCGCTATGACTACGAATACGAACGTTGCGGCGTGTGCAACGTGTTCATGGCAGTCGAACCGCTGGCCGGCACACGAACCGTCCGGATCACGGAACGCAAAACCCGGACAGAGTGGGCGCGCTTTCTGGAGACCATTGCCGAGCACTATCGCCAGGCCCGAACGATCACGCTCGTGATGGACAATCTGAATACGCACAGCCCAGGGTCGCTCTACGAGACGTTTGCGCCCCAGGCAGCCAAAGCGTTGTGGGAGCGGTTCGAGTTCGTGTACACGCCCAAGCACGGCAGTTGGCTCAACATGGCTGAGATTGAACTCAACGTGCTCATCAAGCAATGTTTGGATCGACGGATCGACACGCGGGAGGAAATGCAGGCCGAAGTGGCGGCGTGGCAGAGGCGACGAAACAACCGAAATTCAAGCATCAACTGGCAATTTACCATGCCCGATGCCCGAATCAAGCTCAAGCGTTTGTATCCGACACTTTAAATGTGACATGACACTAGGAGGCTGTCGGACTTAATGCTTTCCGAAAAATGAGGCTTTCGAGAATGCCCTGAGATTTTCAGCCCCAATGTCCCTCTGAATAATTTTGTGGGAAATGCGGAAAAGCTAAAAACTGCGAATACGTTGATGGCTCAAATCAACAACGCGTATGAACTACTGGGTCATTGAATCTGTCTTCAGATCGTCGCGACGACCCAGCGGTTGCGACCGGCGGCTTTGGCTTCATACAGTGCTTGATTGAGAAGGTCTACGATAATTTTATTGACTCATCGTCTAAACACCCGAGGTAAGAAGCGCGTATAAACTCTGCGCGATAATCTACATAATTCTCTGTTCGGGAACGCGCCCCGTACACGAGGGGGAAGAGTAGACGGTTACTCTATAGATTCATTCCTCGCGACTGCGTCTTTCACACCGCCGGTATTCCAATCGCCCTCTGGATAGCCTTTTCGATGCCGTGCATGAGTGCAGGTGCGACTGTTCCCGCAAAGGGTCCTCGGACGAGGAACTCCCTGTCGAGGGTGGTGATCTGTTCGCATTTTGCCATGGATGTTTCTGTCAGTCCGCCTTCGCCGGCAGGCAATTCCACATGGGTGGGGGCAGGGCGGAGTGTTGTGGAGAGAGGGACGACGATGACGTCATTCGCCAGGCGATTCCGCACGTCCATTGAAACAATCAGTGCTGGTCTCGCTTTCTTATCTGATGGGTGAGCAGGGAGTCGGACGAGGTAGATTTCTCCACGGCAAGGGAATGACATGAAACGACCTTATTTCCAGAGCGTGTGCGCAGAGCGGGCAGCCATCCTGGTCCATTGTTTATCTTCGTTGCGTTCAGCCTTGGAGAGCGACTGGTAGTATTGTTCAGTTTGCTGTTCAAGCTCTCGCTGCGCACGATTGTTCAACCAGTCCCGAATTGCGGCTTCCACCAACTGACTACGTGATTTACCCTCCAAAGATGGAATGAGGATATCTAGTTGGTGAACAATGTCTTGGCTCAACGTGACCGTCACTTTCGATTTGGCCGACCCTTTTGTCATAGTAGGCATTAGAAACCTCCTCATTGTCTCACTTTTAGTATGACAATAGGACGTACTATACAAGGAAGTCAAACATGTTCGGTCTTTGTACGTGATATGCGCTGTGGGGTTTCTGCGCCCCCAACCGAGCGCCAACTGTCAGGACTTGGCGTGGGAGAAGGGATTTGTGATGCGCACTCCGTCGATGATTTGGCCGTCCTGGAAGTCTTCTGAATAGAGATATCTCGTGCCTCCTTTGATGGCCGCCTCGACAATGAGCGAATCCCAAAAAGAGAGTTGAGCGGTTCGGCTCCTGACGATTGCCGCAAGGATCAGCGATGGGTCCAATCTGACGATGGAAAACGCAGTGAAATCCTGGACCGCGCGATACGCGACCTCTGGCTCGACAGGTGTCGCAAGTTTCCGCGTCACAGTGACATAGAATTCCTGTAACACTTGCGTGCTCAGCATGACCTTGCCATCCAGCGCTTGACGAGAGAGGAGATCGCGAACGGTGTGTTGTTTCGCGGGGCTATCGGTGTCGAACAGATAGACTAAGACGTTCGTATCCAGGAAAATTCGGTCCGTCATCGCTCGTGCAGCTCGTCTCTCGTCCACTGCCGCTTTCCCCGTCCGGCTCGTGCACGTTTGGATAGCCGCACGAGGTTCTTTATTGCCTCCTCTCGCTTTGACGTGCCCCAGATCGGAAGAGCACACGTCTGAACTCCAGTCACACTGATATATCTCGTATGCCGTCTTCTGCTTGAAAAAAAAAATGCAGATCGGAAGAGCACCGGC
>CAJVXH010000225.1 GCA_913009835.1 uncultured bacterium | reverse complement strand
TGAATGAATGGGTGCCAGCTGGAAGAGTGGCGTCGTTCAACAACGCCACTTCCTGCCCTAAAGTGTTGTAGACGCTGACCGCTACATCGCCGGGTTGTGGTAAATTCAGCGTGATTGTGCTGACGGCGTTGAATGGGTTGGGGTAAGCACGTAATGTGACCACGTGTAGCCCGGTTTCGCTGAAACCGGGGTGTGAATTATCGCCGCGTGAACTGTCTGCCGGGGAAGCAGTTTGCCCCGACTTGCTAGTCAAGTCGGGATGAATCAACCTCGGATCATCCCTGCTGGCAGAGCCCGCAGGGGCACCTTGATCATTCCCCAGATCTACTAGACCGGCCAAGAAAGCGTTTTCCGGAAGTCGGCTGATTAGATCGTCCGGATTGAAAGGCTGGCCGGTGAAGGCATTCAAGTTGTAATACTGGTCTGTAAGGATGTCTCCGTCCACCACAGGGGCAGCTTCCTTCACGAAGTCGAAAGAACCATAGTATATCGGTGAGTTTGGTACATTCTCCCATCCCACGACTATGCGATAGATGTAGTCGCCAGCGGGTGCGTTGGCGGGAACATACAGCTCGATGTTCTCCACTACGTTGGGCACGCCGGGGATAAAGTTGACGTCCCGGAACCACAGTGTCCGGATGTCACCACCGGGCATAACAACTCGTCCTGAGGCGAGGCAAGAGCGAGGTTGGAGTAATGCGTTTTCGGCTGTTGCATTGAAACTCAATGTGCCACCATCCCAGGGAATAATTGTGGGAATGGTATGAGGCTCGAGTGTTATGGTGACATACGGCTGTATCGTTTCGTTTTCCCACCAGCCGAGGGATGGTTCAGGTGTGTATTGTAATATATCTACGATGTCGGGATCGCCATCCCCATCAATGTCACCCGATGCGAATGCGAATGGTGAACCATCATAGTTGATAAAATCATCCTTGATCGTGGGGAAAACGCCGTTTCCATCGCCCAACATTATGATAATATCCCATTCATCATCCCACCCATCTGATCCTATGACAATATCCAGATAACCATCCAGATTATAATCGCAGGAATGAACAATGCCAAGTCCCCAATCGTATACAACATCCATACTGTAATTCCAATTGATATTTGTGCTTTGGAGTAAATAAGTATGCTGGGGACCAACCCAGAGTGGACCACCACTGTAGGCAATATCTACTCGACCATCTGAATCAAAATCACCAGTATCCAAGCCTCTACCGCCTAGTAGGGAATCTACATCAATTCCTCGTTCAGTGAAAAAGGGAAAACCATTGTTTTCAAAAATGATGATCTCATAATCTGAGTCGCCCCCAGTCAAGTTACCGTTCCTGCAAACAGCAATATCCAAGTAATTGTCATTGTCAAAATCCGCTACACAAGCGGGAGGTCTGAATGGCGAACTGTAATTGAGATGATGACCTATGAAACTCCAGTTTCCGGTATTTTCGAAGTAAAGAGGGGGTATGGGGAATCCGTCATATATGTAGCTCTGGTTATGAGTAATAAAAACATCCGCATCACCATCATTGTCAAAGTCAGCAACAACAAATTCATCATCTTGAGGTCTAGTATCGGTATACGAAAATGTTCTGTAGGTGAACGATCCAGATCCATCGTTCTCCCACATATAAATAGTCATATCCAAATAGTCCGCAGAACACTCTATTAAATCAAGATCACCATCCCCATCAATATCGATAATATCGGTTGGACCATAAACACCATCTAGGGTGTGTTCGACAAAATTACCTGATCCATCGTTTTCAAACCAACTTCGTGGATTACCAGTTACAATATCGAGATCACCGTCTGCATCGAGATCACCGAGGGAAGGGTCTACTGCGCTACCCTCATATATCACAAGTCTTTCCTCGGCTCGTGTGGTAGTGGTATTTGCGAGGAAGCAACAAATCACCAATGCGATTGACGCAAGAAGAACGAATCTCACATGCCTTTCATGTCTCTGAGTTCTCATTTTTCTCTTGCTCCTATTGAATTGACTCATGTTCCTGATCGATATGCCACGGAATAGCGCAATATAAGCAATATTCTCGAGATCGTGCAACGGCGGATGGAATATCCGTACGATGAACATGCCCCTGTTACCGCCGCAGGCGATAACAGGGCTGATCCGCAAGTAGTGAAGCGCGCTGTCTGTTTTCTCCCGGGGACACCTTGCACCATTTAAGGGTGATCATGAGACCAGTCTCATCTCGGTAATTCGATCAGACCACGATGGTGAACGGATTTTGAATGGTGCAAGATGTCCCCTTGTTAAAGGCCGCGTCCGGCAGTTGATAATCCCTGCGAACCGCCAACAGACGCGGGTCACAGGGGCATGTTTTATAGCTGAACCAAATGTGTATTTCATTAGAAATGGAAGAGATCCATCTGCCATTCCATTTGCTGATATGAATAACATCTCCCTACCTTCGCAGCATTAACCCTGAACACTCCCCGGAGAACAAACCATGCGCTGCCTGAGATTATTGCTATCGCTTCTGCTACTGACAGTCCTATTCGTCCCTCTCACCAGCCAGTCTGCCGCTCCGCCTCCCGAATGGGGCACGGATGGCATGGTATCAACGGCTCATCCGTTAGCGACTGAAGCCGCCTGGGAGATCCTGAACGATGGTGGAAACGCGGTAGATGCAGCCCTTGCCGCGATCTACACCCTCGACGTTGTATGCGGATTCAGCGAAGGTCTGGGTGGTGGTGAGTTCTGGGTTGTCCGTGATGGCGATACCGGCGAAGTCATCTGCATAGACGGTCGCGAGGTGGCTCCGGCAGCAGCGTATCGAGACATGTACATCGGCCCGGACAGCACCGTTGTCCCGGGTTTGTCGCAGATCGGCATCCTCGCCGGTGGTGTGCCGGGATCAGCCGCCGCACGTGAAACAGCGCTGGAGATGTTCGGCAGCACTTCGCGTAAACGGATTATGAAACGCGCCATCCAGCATGCCGACGAGGGCTTTGTTATCAGCCCCCGTGAGGAAGGTATCTATGAGGGCGCCATCCCCTATTTCAAGATGTTCCCGACCAGCGCGGCGGTGATGCTGGACGAGGATTCGATGACGGTACGTGTCGGTGAACGTCACATTCAGAAGGATCTGGCGAGATCGTTGCGCAAGATCGCCAAAGATGGGGCGGACGTGTTCTACAACGGCAGCATCGCGGAAGAGATCGTCCGTTTCATGTCGGAGAATGGCGGCCTCATCACTGCCGAAGACCTGGCGAATTACGAACCGACCATCCGTGAGCCGATCCACGGAACATATCGCGGCTATGACGTCTATTCCATGCCCCCGCCGAGCTCGGGCGGTATTCACCTGGTCCAGATGCTGAACATGCTCGAGGGTTGGAATTTGCAGCAGTTCGGAGCCGGTTCGGTGAACTGGTATCACCATCTGGCGGAAGTGATGGATCTGGCGTTTGCCGACCGTGCGGTGTATCTGGGCGATCCGGATTTCGTCAATGTTCCGACCGAGGGTTTGATTTCAAAAGCGTACGCTGATTCGTTGCGCGGACGGATCAGCACCATCTACGACCGTCACCCGAACGGGGCTGGTATCCCGCAGAATTACATGACCAATCCGCCCGAGACACTACTCAAGGAAAGTCACACCACGCACTTGAGCGTGATCGACAAATGGGGCAACATGGTGGCCTTGACCGCGACCGTCAACACCCATTTCGGCAGCAAGATGATTCTCGGCAATACGGGGATATTCCTCAACAACGAGATGGACGATTTCTCCGCTCAGCCCGGTAAGCCGAACTATTTCGGCCTGATCGGCTCAGAAGCGAACGCCATCGCTCCGGGTAAGACGCCGCTGTCGAGCATGACCCCGACGATTATCGTCAAGG
>CAJVXH010000224.1 GCA_913009835.1 uncultured bacterium | reverse complement strand
CCAAACTTCGGGGTCACTCTCTGCGATGGAACGCTCGAAAAAGCCGGGTTCGCGAATTCCGGCTTCCGGGGCATCTGCAATCGACATGTGACCGCTCCTTCCATGTGTGCCGCCTTAACGGGGATCAAATCTGCGGGGCGCCAATTATTCCAGGCCAGCGCAAAGATGAAAATTTCGCGCTCACTTACCATATGTTGACGGGCGATACCACGGATACCCAAATTTGGTAGTGTCTCAGTTTGAAATCTCTTCGCCTGTTTTCTTGTAAGGACCGCGCCGCCCTAACTTCGGAGCGCGGGCATCAATCAGCCCAACAATCCATTCCATATCGTGCAACGTGTCGCTGACACCAGCAGCCATTGCCGGTGAGATACCGCCAAGGCTCTTGTGCTGGCGGCAAAAGTTGTAAAACACAAAATACAGTGACAGCGCGTGACAGTGATTATCGACCTTCTTCGAAAACGCATTGGTCAGCCGTGTGAACCGTCTCATGCTCATGCGCATAGTCAAGTTCATGCGCTCCACATAGGACGTGCTCACATCCTCTTTGGCCGGGTTGCCGACAACACGGCGCTTCCTGATACCGGTGCATTCTGCCGGGCTGTAACGGCCCTTGGCGCTGTCCGGTGTAGCGCCATACATCTTCACTAGCTGCGCGTAATCCACATCGGCCCCAAACGCACCTTCTACCGCCTCCAGATAGGTTTTGTGGCCGTCTGTGGTCATCTGGACGCGATTGGCAAGGCGTGATGCAACATCGTCCATGAACTCTAATGCGCTTTCGCTGTCACGACCGCCAACCAGATAGGAGATAATCATTTTGCTGTCGGCATCTAGTGCGGTCCATGTCCATGCATCGCCAGCGCCTTCAACAGCCGCCTTGGCAGTCGGGACGTTGCGGGCCTTGGCGTAGCAGAAGCTCCAGATTTCGTCGCACTGAACGCGCTCACTGTTGAGGTTGCGGACATGCTCATCATGGTACGCTGCACAAGCCTGCCCGGCCTCCACAAGCAGCTTTGAGACGGTGTTGATAGACACATCAACCACGCGGGAGATAGACCGCATGGAAGACCCCTCCACCAGCATGGAAAGAATTTGAACGCGCTTATGCAGGGGCAATTTGTTCATGCCCCTAATATATGAACTATTATGCTTAGCTTCAAGCATAAAGTTCAATTTAGTAGTCTTAAAGGAATTACCTTTGTTTGCAATTCTTCGCTCTCAAGCCCACTCAACCTTTCAATGTCAGCGGGATTTAAAGTCAGATCGCCCACAATCCCCGCTTTTGATTTGATCCCATTCTCAGCCAACATTCTTAGTCCCGTCGCCAGCACGGTGGGCTGCGATAACGGAAAATCTCTATCTCCAGGTTCTTTTTTTCGAATGCCTCGCACATTCATTTGTTTCCACATGTACTGTACTTGAGCGGGATTCAAAATTCCGAGGTCCTTGCATCGATAGACCATCGCAGCGACCGCAACGCGCCATCGCGTTTTCATCATCAAGAAGTATTCAATTGAGGTGCTAGCGACCTCTGAAGCGAAGCGCTTTCGAGGCAGCAGGAACGCCCCAGCAAACCGGTTTGCCTGACGCTCAATCTTGTCAAGATTCTTACTGTTAACTTCAACAGAGGAATGCAGAACGATATGCCCCAACTCATGCGCCAAATTGAATAACTGGCGCGGATAGCTTTCGACATCGTTCGCATAAAGTATGTATGGACGACCGCCCTGCCACCGAGAGACGGCATCCATATCATCGCAACCGACTTCCTCATTTATCAGGATAAACCCATTGCACTCCAGGACAGCGGGTAAATCCTGTATAGGCTCGTCACCAAGTTCCCAGAACTGACGAAGCGAATCCGCAACAAGCTCAATCTCATCGTCATCGCCTGTTTCAAAATCAAAATCGATTTGCGGGACCGAAATGGAAGGTAGGTCTATGAACTCCTCTAGCAACGAAACAATGTCGTAGGTCCACTCAAGCCTCCTCCCAATGCGGAGCCTTGCGGGGCGCTGCATCCGTTTGAGGCTTCGCCAATTGGGCATTCTAAAGCGTGTAACACTGCGACCACGCACTTTAGTGAAAAACGATGGAGGTAGCCCAGTGACGGAAATGATGCGTGCTAGGACCTCGCCACGTGGTGATGTTTGGCCGGTTTCGTAGTGACCAACGGCACCTCGCGTAACGTCGATAGCCTCCGCAAATTGATCATCTGTAAGTCCGGTTGATTCGCGCGCTTCACGAATTCGCTCAGGAATAATTTTTTCAGCCATTGTCATCTGCACTGGAATCTGAATCGCGCCTCTTTTTAAGCCCGTCCAGAGCATCAAGCACTTGATCGCGTATCTTCATTTTCTTTTTGGGATCAAATACTTTCTGCTTGGTAGTTTCAGGGTCGATAACGGTATCGCGGACCGCCTGCATAATGTCCCGTTGGGCCAGCCAAACGCCAGACTCAGTGCTGCTTGGCATACCCCACAACGCATGAGTAATCGCGCCGTTTTTGTTGGAGCCGTAGCGCAGCCACGCACATGCTTTTGCCACTCCTGAAATCGGTACAACCTTGGAGCTCGCAAAAAAGTCAGGCTGATTTGAAAGGCGCTTATCTTGCTGGTTTGGTGTGTCTTCCGGAAACGTCTCTCTGTCGGCAGTTCGCACAAGGTAGCCGTGAAAGATACCACTACGAATTTCTAGCCAATGCCAACCGCCAATAGGCATCGGCAAAAACTCTGCGACAAATGGGAGGTCTCCTGCTTCACAAAGCTCATGCAGTCGATTCATTACTGCTGCACGGCGAATCAACCCACGGATATCTTTCCCTACGGGGTTTGCGAGAGATGGGATGCCCTGAGTGATATCATCACCCGCCGCAATACCCTCTCGTATCCCCTGGATCGTTTTGGAGTACGTGCCTTCTGGAAAAGCGAAAGCTAAAGCCTCATCAAAATCGGTCATCGGCAATTTCCCTCAGATTAGGTCCTTGCCTACTCTACTACCTATTTCACCGTCCTGTGTCTAGCTGACTATTCTTTTTTCCACCGCTTTTTTGCTGCCGTGCGTGCGATCTCCGCTCGGCGCTCCGCTGACATACTCTCAGCCCGCGCCTTACCTCCCTTGCGGCCTAGTTCAACCGCAGCCTTGGACTTGCCTTCGTCGTCCAGTTCTTCGGATTCTTCGCCAGTCGCTATACGGGCAACCTTGATGGCTGCTCCAATTACATCGCCGGGGCGTTTCTCGCCTTTGGGGCCTTTAGGCATGGCGGATGACCTTTTTCGTGCTGCCGCACACAGAACAGACATCCTTGCGCCGGTCAAAACCTGACGTGATGGCCAGTTCGCGCGTTTTGTGATTGGCGTGCTGGCGTATAGAGAGTTGCAGCTTATCAGCGATACAGTCATCGCAAAGCGGCGCTGGCGACTGCCGCACAATCAAATCCCTGACTTGTTCCAGAACTGTCATGCCAACTCCTTATGCTTTCCGCTAAGCATATAGGAATTGCGCGGCAGATTCTACAGGGGTCAAGAGGGTGAGATTTCAAACTGAGACACTACCGAAATGCCGGTTATTTTCCGGCGACTTTTTTCAGCGCTTCGGCATCCTGACGCACGCGTTCGGCGCGCTCGCGGCGCTCTTCTTCGCGCACTCTCTTGCGAGCGGCCTCGCGCCGCTTCTTGCCCTCTTCATCCAGGCCCAAGGTTTTCTTAAGTGCGTCCAGCATGTCGTCCTCCTTTCAGCGATAGAACGCATGGCCGCGCGAGCGGCCCTTTGGTGGCCGGCCGACTGGAGGTTTGCTTGGCGCTGGAAATAAACAGCACGCTCATAGCCGAGCCGGCACCGTCCTGAACCCATTATAACGCAGGTCGGCCCGGACGCGCAAATCGGGTGATCCGATGTGTG
>CAJVXH010000223.1 GCA_913009835.1 uncultured bacterium | reverse complement strand
TTGGTTGCTCGGAACACATCATGGCGTCAGCCCCAAGCACCTCCAGGCATACCTCAACGAATTCACCTTCCGCTTCAACCGCCGGTTCTGGCCGATGGCGGCGTTTGACAGCGTGCTGGGGATCGCGTTCGCGTCGGGGCGCCAACCTACGAAGGGCTCTACGGGGGCGAATGGTCGCACCCCGGGGCCGTTGTGGGCTAACCGGATAGGCAAGCTTGCAAGTACCGTGGTTTACCTGCAAATGTTTATAGCTGTCAGAAAGAGGAATTGAATAAACTCCGCGCAAGTAGATATTGATCTGGCAATGCCTTGGACTTTGGTTTGTTCCGAATAGCTAGTCGACACTTACAGACGTGAAGTCCGGAAGGAGCTTTTATGGTCGCGGATTTTTGTTAATCGTCTTTCGCCAGGATTGCACGATAACCGGAAGGTGTTTTTATCAGCAAAACCGGGGGTATTGCGATCGTTTCGGCAATCAGGGCGGCTGTCTGATAATCGCGGGGGGATCCTCCAGAGTCTTGCAGGTGGCTGTGCCACGTGCCGACACAGTGTAAGGTGAAGCCTGTCGGTTTGGCGTAATCTTCTACCATCTGATTAACACCCTGCGTACCGAGGATGAATGATGCTGCAGAGCGTTGTGAATCAACAGGGGCAGGCAGGACGTTGGTGATGGTTATCGTCTTTCTGATTTCGGAGGCAGATCCCATTATGATGCCACCCGTTTCAACATCCCGATATCGGCCGCATTCCTCAGAAATCAATTGATGAACGCTTGGTGAAATTCGTATCTGCCAGGAAGAATCGTTCTCCGCTTGTATGCAGTGATATGGCGCCACGTCAACAGAGGTCCATGACAACCCTAGTCCATCGGGATCCAGTCTGCCGATAAGATCCTGGCCGGATTCAGGTAGTTCCCGCTGTCGCACCTCCAACAACTTACGAGCCATGGATGCGGCGAAGAGAGAAATATCGGTATCGGGTATTACCATTGTTGTAGATGAACAACCCTGACCAATTTCCCGGCGTTCCAGATCCCCATGGATTCCGAAGAAACGTTCCCTGATCGATTTGTCGGATCGAATCATCTCGTAGGCTTCAAGAACCATATCTGATGTGTTCGGATTTCTGTCGGGTCCTTCGATCGTCATCAGGCCGACGGAACCTCCCGCGAATAGTGAGGTTTCAATGACACGCGCAGGCATGATCGCTGTGGGGAGTGCGCCCAGCGTGTCACGCACTGCAAGAGATGCGGTGGCATTAACCACGGCCCAGGCCTTTTTAGGTATGACTTTCCACAATCGCTTCTCATCAGCGCCGAGAGAAACAGCATCGACATTCGCGGCTTCTGCAGATTGTCCCAGGCCGTTGATGGCATCTGCCAGCGCTTCTGCCTTCGGTACCATCCACAGGATGTTAAAGCGCTCTTTGCTGGGCACCAGAGCATGGCGGGCGGCATTATGCGGTGACATAGTCCGGTTATCGGCAACCACCGAGGGGGTTAGGCCGGCGCGAGCCATATGCAGGGCAATCTTGGATCCCAGACTGCCGCAACCGAGCTGTACCAGAATACGATCATCAGGTGCGTTAATGCCCGACACGTCCCGCAAGAGCTGTGGTGAGACGGCATGCCGCAATGCTACTGGATGTACTGGGATGGCGGCATGGTCGTCAGTAAACATCGGCGCCGGGGTTTCGAGCAGGTAGGGTATAAGTTCCAGGTTGCTGCTGGTACCGATTAGATGTGTCGGCCGTCTTGCGCAGAGGATGACAAGGATGGGAATACTTTGCGTGACAGTCGGGATATCGTCGGTTTGCCGCTGCAGGTGGGAGAGCGCATCTTCGAGTTCTTTCCCGCAGCCGTATTTATGGGCCTGCTGTACCAGCATCGATAGGTTGGTCACTGTTTCCGGTAGATACTGATCGCATATAAAAGGATCACCGGAGGGCAGTTTCCCGGGTGTGACAAAAATTGCGATGGACTTGCCAAACTGAAAACCTTTCGATGATGTTTGCGATACCCGCAAATCGCACAGCGACTTCCGGTTAACCGACACAGGTTCGGGAAGCACTGAGCCATAGAATAAATACCCTTTGTCCGGTCTTTGTGCCTCAACGGATGCAATAAACTTGACGTACTCGATGGGAAGGAACCTGAACGCGGCGTGTTTCCGGACAAGTTGTCGCAAGGAACTGTGTTCAACGACCGCATAATCATCGATGACGTCACGGCGGATAGGTTCCCAGCCCTGTTCGCGATCGATCAATTCATCTTTTGCTGCTCGTTCCAGCCAGAAGACCAGTTGATTGACGATGTCACCAATCCCCTGTCTGTGAAGCAATTCACGCGGATCACCATCAAGGTAGCATGGTTCAACCGGATCCTCCGGGTTACCCGGCTGGATATGGGGTAGGGAGCGGTTAAAATCGGCGCGGAGATATATCCGTGGCGGGTTGGCCGGATAGTCTGCTGGGAACTGGAAGACGACAGGCTCAACAAGCTGGATCCCGGTCGGGCTCTTGCCGACAGCTCGCCATGCGGTGGGCAGGTTCGTCCTGATAGATACAGAAGTTAAGCAGATGCCATCGGGGCCGATTTCGATCGGCCCGATGGCATCTACATGCGGGTGTTTGCTGATCTGGTTCAGCGCATGTCTGATTGCCCTGCGAGGTGTATTTTCAGAATGACCTGGATTAGCCATGCGGCAGGGGTTCGCCACCAACCGCGCTGCTGGAGATAATGGCTGGAGCCGCAAGTGCAACACTTTTCAGCGCCAAGCCATTCCGACCGACTTCATACTCCATGGGGGCTGGTTTTCCCTCGGAGGGGTATTCACCAGTGCAGCGGAATTCGCCTGTTACAGTCTCCAGAATATCTTCATATTCATGTTTTGCCCGGATGCAGGGAGGGTCAGAATCGTCGTCCTTCACAGGTTTGCTGCTTGCGATGATCTGGGCGCCACTGAGGGCTTGAGCCAGGGCATTGCGCGCGTCTGAATTGACCTCAGCATCTTCCCCTTGTTCACTCCAACTATCGTAGGACAATGAATGCCAGGAGCAATGGTGGGGTGAGAGTAGAAGGTCATATTCCAGCCAGCTGGTGCGGTTCTTGTGTTTCTCCCACAGACGTTCCCAGATCGCTACCTCTGCATCACCACCAGTTAAAAATTGGCAGCTACCACCAGCCGCAGTGATCGTAAACTGGAGGATCATGCTGGAACGGTTTTTCGCGAGGGCATCCTCCTCGCATTCATCGTCACTTTTCGGCAGCGGGCCGAGTAATCGCGCCGACATGCCGGTGTCGTCGTGGCCGTTAACTTTATCGAGCAGGCCATCAACTTCGACCAGAATTCCTGTAAGGTCATCGGTCTTTCCATTTTCATCCCGTCCCAGGATCTGGATTCGGTCGCCATCTGTAACAGACAGGCCTGATTCCCGGTAGCGGTCAACGCGTCGTTTGACTTCTGTGTTGAATTTCTTCGCGTCAGGGCACAGGGTGTGATTTTTCGATGCGCGGCGGAAAATCAACGGTGAAGACCAGATTTCACGGATGAAAATCTTATCGCTGGTATGGTCTTCCGGTTTGCCGAGGTGAAAATGATTGTCCAGGCCTGAACAATGGTCTTGATCGGGGTGACTCAATAGAAAGACATCGACGTAAAGCCGGCCTTGGTCGTCCCGCTTTAGTCGGTCACGCAGGTCTTCGGCAACGTCGCGAGTTGAATCGTCAGGATCATCGGCTGCGGTGCGGATATTGGTGTCGATAAGGATGGTTCTGCCACTTTCGAGCTCTACGAGCGTCATATCGCCGTTGTCGACGGGAAAAAAGGTGATTGATGCGTTCATTTGCTGTTCTCCAAACATAATTCGATGAAAGTCCGTCCGGTTCCTGGTTTGGGGTTGACAGGACGGTATGG
>CAJVXH010000222.1 GCA_913009835.1 uncultured bacterium | reverse complement strand
GCTAGCGACTTGTATAGGATAGATTATGGGTGTTGTTTTTTTTTTTTTTTATTTTGTTTGTATATTTTTTTTTTTAATGATACGGCGACCACCGAGATCTACACTCTTTCCCTACACGACGCTCTTCCGATCTCTGATTCTCTTCCGCTTTAGATGCCAGGTTCTGCGCGTAATCACCATACAAGGATATGGGCATACCAGCGACCTTGAAACCAACCTCAGCGAATGTTTCGAAAACGTCATAGTCGAATCTGTAATTGCCGTTTGCATCTATGCTGTTTCCAAAGGGATCGGTTGCGTCAAATATCGGCGCCTGATCCTTGATGTTGGTGTAATCGTAATAGCTTCCACCAACCAGGAAGTGTCCTGATTCAAATGAGCGTTTGAGACCAGCCTGCGCGCCCAACAGTCCCGTATCAGCTCCCCCACTCCGCTCCTCAATCCAAAAGCCGCCGAGGTTTGCAAATAGAGCCCAGTCACCCTGAGTTTTCGAGTACGTTATCACCCCACCCTCCGGTCGCAGATCACTATCCCAGACGAGCTCAGATTTCCCCGCCCGGAAGAAAGGATTCTTCATCTTACCACCGATTATCTTTACCCTGGAGAAGTTGTGAGGACGCCAATCGAAGTAGGCAATGTCTATCATGAGGTTTTTACTGGAAAAACCACCGTCAAGTGACTGGTTTGTGGAAACCGGATCATCTGAACCGCTCGCCATCTGAAACCCTACTTTCACAGTTTCGTTTACCCTTGCACTGAAACCAACTCTGATTCTAACCCGGTGCCGGTTTCTGTCCTGGGTATCCTCAACATAGAATGACTCGTGGCGATAACGCATGTCGCCCTTAAACTCGACACGCTCCACCCAGGATACAGACTCACTCTGTTTCGTCTCAGCGATTGCTTCAGAGCTGGCCATTCCCAACAACAACGCGATCCCAAAACTCATCGCAATAACAATCTTACTCATGAATGTTCCCCTGATATTTGAGTCTGCCGAGTGATATTGCCTATTTGGCAAGAGGTATCATCGGCGTTTCGTTAACAGGGGGAAAGTGGTGTGGGGATGTGAAGGAAGTATAAAGATGCAACGGATCTCTGGAGTGCTCTTATGAAATGCTACCCTATGCTGACCTGCCAGCAAGGGGCAGGATTACCTTGAAAGTGCTTCCAGTTCCCGGGATGCTGTCCAAACTTACGTTGCCACCGTGGCTCTGAGCGATATGCTTGACGATAGCCAAGCCGAGTCCCGTCCCACCGAGTTCCCTCGAACGGGCTTTGTCAACGCGATAGAATCGCTCAAATATCCGATCCTGATCCTTGGGTTCAATGCCAATGCCAGTGTCTTCAACTTCCAGGATTGCATGATCATCATGACGATGAAGGCGAACGCAAACTTCTCCCCCCGTGGAAGAGTATTTCACTGCGTTGTCAAGCAGGTTACTAACAATCTGGCGCAGCGCTTCCTCGTCCCCTGATAGCTCTATTGGAGAGTTCGGGACTTGAACTTTAACCGTGATGTCCTGTTCCTCACCTGTAGAAATGAACACGCTCGAAGTGGATTGAACGACCTCGCAAAGATCGAACGACATTTCTTCCGTTTCATTACTCTCTGATTCAAGACGCGATATGGTCAAGAGATCCGTAACGATTGAGCCCAGGCGAATGGATTGATCCTTGATCTTACCCAGAAAGCGATCACGCTTGGCAGGCTCCAGCTCCTCATCGTCAATCAATGTCTCCACCAGTCCACGAATAGCTGTGATTGGGGTCTTCAGTTCATGGGAAGCATTCGCCACAAATTCCCGCCTGACCATTTCAAGTCGATTCAGCTCGGATACATCGTGCAGCACAACTACTGCCCCTACAAGATTGCCTTGACCGTCGTGCAACGGTGAAGCGTCCATCTCAAGGGATTGGTCTGTTAATTTGGTCGTTATCAACAGTTTCCTCTGGGCGCTCGTTCCGTCACGCAAGGAATCGGTTAGTATTTCAGTAATTTCCGGAACACGAGTAACCTGCCAAATCGGTTTATCCAGGCTTTCCAGCGGCGAAACACCTAGAAGTTTTCCGGCTGCCTCATTCAGGTGCAGGACGTGCTCGTCCAAGCCGACAGCTACAACGCCTTCCGTCATCCCCGACAAAATGGTGGACAATTTGTTCCGGTCCGCCTTGATCGTGTCCGTGCGGTTACTACAGCTCTCGGCCATTCTGTTGAGGGCTTGAGCGAGCTTGCCTATCTCATCCACCCGCGATTCCACCAATCGCTTGTCATAATCACCGTGGGACATGGACTCGGCAATTGAAGTCATGGATGCCAGCGGTCTGACATAGTGATTTGTAAGAAGAAGTCCCAGGAGAAGTGCGATTATCGCCGATAATCCCGCGCCCAGAACGATTGTATAGCGGAGGTGGTTGAGGCGTCCGTCAATTGTGGATAGTGGAAGAGCAGTCCGTATGTAGGCAACGATCTGTCCTTGTTCTACGACCGGCAAAGAGAGGTACATCATCCTCGTTTTCAGGGTGTTGCTGTAACGAGTCGCGGTTCCTATTCCATGAGAACGAGCCGCTAGAATCTCAGGTCGATCCGCGTGATTATCCATTTCGGAAGGATATTCATCCGAATCGGCGATAACTGTTCCATCAGCTCCAATTACCGTTAACCGAGTGGCGATCTCCGTGCCCAGAATACTTATACGCTGCTGAAATGAAGAGTCAGGAACCTCTGATAGTTGTGACGCCACCTCTTCCAGAAGAACCGCGCGAGCGTGTAGTGACTGCTGAATCTCAGCTAACGCATCGCCCTCAACCCGCTGGCTGATCATGATGCCAACGATTGCGCTGGAGGTGAGAATCAACGCCGAATATCCGGCGTACAACTTCCATAGAAAACGAGAACGCAGCATCACCATAACTCCTGATCATCCTGAAAACGGTATCCGACACCCCGGATTGTCTCGACCAGATCCCGGTGTTCCCCTAGCTTTTTCCGTACAGACCTGATGTGTACATCAATATTCCGGTCAACGACAACAGCGTCCACCCCAATAACCCTGGTTAACAGATGATCCCGGGTAAACACTCTCCCGGGATGTGAGGCTATAAAGTGAAGCAGTTTCAGCTCGGTCGCAGTAAAAACAACCGACTCACCATCGACTAGCACTTCGTGACGGCCGATGTCAATCACCACCTCGCCACACGCGATTGGCTCCTGACCATCACCTTCATCCTTCAAAGAGCTCCGTCGCAAGATCGCCTTGATCCGCGCTATCAACTCCTGGGGACTGAACGGCTTCGCGACATAGTCATCAGCACCAATGCCGAGCCCCAGGACAATATCGCTCTCTTCACCTTTGGCAGTGACCATTATGATCGGAATGGAGCGTGTCGAGGGATCAGACTTGAGTTCCCGACAGACATCGAGACCGTCAAGCCCGGGTAACATCAAATCCAGGAGTACGAGATCCGGCGATTCCCTCTTAACCAACTGCAAGCCATTCTCGCCATCCGATGAGGTGTGTACCTGGTACCCCTCCCGAGAGAGATTGTGTTCGATAATCTCTCGGATATCGGCCTCGTCCTCTACCACAACTATTTTCTCACGCTTCATCTTGATACCCGTACCCCTCTGGAGAACCATTGGTGCAGCTCCAATATTCGGCCGGAATGTGAAGAGAAGATAAAGAAAATGTTAACAGATAGCTGATACTTGATTTGTTTTTCCGCTCGCATGTGGATTCAGTCACAACCGCTATTAAACACATGATAGCAGCACAGAAACGAGAAAAGGGTCAAGCCTTAGGCCTGACCCTCTGATACCACTTGTGCCGACGCCCTGATTCGAACAGGGGACACACGGATTTTCAGTCCGTTGCTCTACCAACTGAGCTACGTCGGCATATTTAGTGATCATACTCTTTCGCCGTATGAACGGTGAGGAAAGTACATTCTTGAATGGGATCGAGTCAATCTGAAAACTCCGTATGCCCCAACAGTCCCGGTAAAGATAATCAGCCCCCCCACCCTGGCACACATCATAAGTTCCGATTAGAACATGCACATCATCCATCATGAAAATCGTCTGCCATCTGGGTGCATCCAGATTACTCTTGCGTCCCAGAG
>CAJVXH010000221.1 GCA_913009835.1 uncultured bacterium | reverse complement strand
TTTATGTCTGGGATGAACTCCCGATGATAACATGCAGGGTTTCCCGGCGCATATTATTCAGCGTCATCCTGAGAACAGGCCCGTGCTTGGAGTGTCAAGCGCGGATGTCCCACGACATAAATGTCGTGGGCATGAGCAGTTTCTATAGCCTGTGTTTCCTACAGCCTATAGCCTGCCCTTGTTTGCTTACATCCAGTCACTTTTAATCCTAAGCATCGGATCTTACTTCATGCTAAATACTAGAGTTTTTTCACTGGTCATTACCCTCTCAATCATCACTCTTCTCATTGCCGGATGCGGTGGGGGGAGTGGTTCTGGCGAACCGCGTGAGTTCACAGTAGCATTCAGCGGATACATAATGGGACAGCTTGGACCGTGTAAATGTCCCGGCAATCCACTTGGCGGATTTGCCCGACGTTCGACAGCGTTGCAGAAGGAAATCGCCGAGCGAGATGGAATGCTGATCCTTGATGCCGGGAAATGGGTGTCACTGGATATGGAAGATGGTGTCGCCAAGTCGAAGATTACTGCAGCTCTTCTGGCAGAATTGGGAGTACAGGCTGTAAATGTAACCATGCGTGACGCTCGTCTCGGGCGTGAGACCTTGCTGGAATTGAAGGAAGAACACGAATTGCCCTTCCTCTCAGCGAATCTGGTGGAGGCTGGAACTAATAAACGAGTCTTCCCGGCATCGAAGAAGATTAGTGTGAAATTTAAGGATGGCGGCGAGTTGGAGGTGGCAGTGATCGGTGTGTGTCGCGCCGGACCCAGCAACTACATGCCTGAAGAGACTAATTTAACTTTCATTGACCCAGGTCCGGCTCTGTTGAAGGCCTATAACAAGGTGAAGGATGCGGATTGTGTGCTCATCCTGTGCGATGCTGATCGTTCTGTCGCTGCTGACTGGCTGGGTTATCTGGAGGCGGAAACTGGCACGCGCCCCGACATTGTTCTCTCCAGCAACATGCACCCGATTCGCAGCGCACGCATCCTCATTGGCCAGACCCCGATGACAACCGCGGGAATGCAGGGTAAATATCTTGATCTGGTGCAGGTCATACCGTTGAAGGAGACTGGCTGGGACATTCGCAAGTCGGGCATCAAACTTGACGCTACTGTTCCCGACGATCCGAAGATTCTAGAGTTGATCTCAATAATGAGTGGTGATACTCTGAAGATTACTCACTGAGGAATGAAGAAGGCTATGGGCTGTGGGCTATAGGCTATAAAAGACAAGGTGTAACAGGGTGTTATCTGTTACCATAGCCCATTGCCCATAACCCAAAGCCCTTGAGAGGAACGCATGAAGGAGAGGAATAGATCTGCGGATTCGATGGACGATAGTATCGTTGAGTTGATCCGTCCCGCACGAAGAGCTCGACGGAACGCCGTCACTCCGCTGACCCATCACGCCGTCGGTGCCGCCCTCGAGGATGACGATGGCAAGGTCTGGATTGGATGCGACATTGAATCTCGTTATCCAGGTCATGGAATCACCGCGGAACGTGTCGCTCTATATTCAGCCCTGGCATCTGGCGCGCGGAGCTTCCGACGCATCGCTGTTGTTGGGACAGTGGGAGATGGTCTTCCTCGTCCCTGTGGAGCCTCGTTGGAAGCATTGATCGAGCACGCTCCAAACTTACAGATCATCTTGTTCAACCCGGGCATCAGTGAGTGGGCCAGTTACCAGATTAGAGAGCTTCTTCCTTCTCCTGACAATATCTCTATTTAGGGAATGCGGGATGAAACCAATCGCACTTGTCGGAATAGCAGGCGGTACCTGTAGCGGCAAAAGCCTTGTCGCCGATAGATTAACGGATGAGGTTGGGGCGGAGTACGTTCTCCGCATCAATCAGGACAGCTACTACCGGGATTTGCGGGATCTGGATGTTGATGAACGAGCCAATGTCAATTTCGATCATCCTGATGCCTTCGCGATTGATGAGCTGGTCGCAGCGATAGATCAGCTTCTCGCTGGCAAGTCTATCTACGAGCCGATTTACAATTATTCTGAGCATATACGTGAGCAGGAAACCACCCTCCGCGAACCACGGCCGGTAATTATCCTGGAAGGTATTCTTGTGCTCGATAACAGCGAGTTGCGTTCGCGGATGAATTATAAAGTATTTGTGGATGAGGATGCTGACATCCGCCTGGCCAGACGGATTCGCCGTGACGAGGTCGAACGTGGCCGCAGCGCCCAGAGCATTTTGCTCCAGTACGAGGAATCCGTCCGGCCCATGCATCTCCAGTTTGTTGCCACCAGCAAACGTTACGCTGACATTATTATTCCTCGCGGTGGCCGAAACGAGGTTGCCATCGAAATGCTCGCCAACCATGTCCGCGCTCTCATCAACCACAATGTTTAGACACTGAGAATCAGACAATGCTGAACGTCGTCCCCAAAGGAACAGGCTGGATCGAAGTTATCTGTGGCTGCATGTTTTCGGGCAAAACTGAAGAACTGATCCGTCGCCTGCGACGAGCGGTCATCGCCCAGCAGTCGGTGATCGTCTTCAAGTCGAAGATTGACGAACGCTACGAATCCAAGCTCGTCGTCAGCCACAGCGAGCATAAGATCGAAGCCTTGCAGGTCGCAACCGCTCGTGAGGTAGAGGAACTGGTCGGTGATTTTCAAGTGATCGGGATAGATGAAGCCCAGTTCATCGCCGGGGAGCTGGTGAATGTAGTGCGACGCTTGGCGAATCGCGGCAGACGGGTTATCATCACCGGGCTTGATACTGATTTTCGTGCAGAACCATTCGAACCGATTCCTCAACTAATGTGCGAGGCCGAGGTGGTGACTAAATTGATGGCAGTATGCCACCGTTGCGGCGCACCAGCTCATCGCACCCAGCGCATCGGCGCTGGAACCGATCTCGTCCAGATTGGTGGGCAGGAACAGTATGAAGCGCGTTGCCGGAGCTGCTACGTTCCGCCGGATGAGAGTGGTGAACGGACTGGTCAGGCAGGTTTGTTCGACAGCGAATAGAGCTGGTAACAGGCTATAGGAAAAGCAGGCCATAGGAACAGACAGGAAATGCACTTGCCACGGACTTCAGTCCGTGAGTTATTGTAAATAACAGGCCTGTGTTTGGAGTGCATCCGGCTATCCAGATGACTCAGCTGGGGTTGCATCATGCCCACGACATTTATGTCGTGGATTATCCGACGATGAATATGCCCCTGTTACCGCCGCAGGCAATAACAGGGTTGATCCGCAAGTTACAAAGTGCCTGTCTGATTTCTCAGAACTCAGGATTGTCGTTTGATAATCCCTGCGAACCGCCAAAAAGACGGCGGGTCACAGGGGCATATCTCATAGCTGAGCTATCTGGATAACCGGATGCTTGCAAACGCGGATCATCCGAGGTATGTCAGCCGCGCCGGGAGACCCTGTGCGGACATCCAGGGACGGATAGGCTATATGAAGCGACAAGAGAAACATACTAGCGATGGGTTTTATCTTTTCCTAAAGCCTATCAGTTCCTATTGCCTATGGCCTGATCGGGAGTACTAGTGGAACGACTGATCGGCGTGTTCGGAGTGTTTGTAATGATGGGGATCGCTTGGCTCCTGTCAACCAACCGTCGGGCGATCAACTGGCGGACGGTCGGGGTGGGAGTCGGGCTGCAAGTCGTATTCGCCTTGCTGATCCTGCGCACCGGTCCGGGCGCTGTTGTATTCGAATGGGCACGCTCGTTCATTGCGAACAT
The DNA here is from genome assembly GCA_913009835.1 of uncultured bacterium. GTDB lineage: Bacteria > Electryoneota > Electryoneia > Electryoneales > Electryoneaceae > BMS3BBIN04. The sequence continues at coordinate 406 of CAJVXH010000221.1, read as the reverse complement.
CCTCAGCTTCACCGATCAGGGCGCCTACTTCATTTTCGGCAACCTCTATCTCAGCGGCGCCGACATCGCCCAAAACATCTCCGGCACTACCCTCAGCAAAGGGTTTGAAGTCTTTAATCCGGCATCCGGCGACATGGTCGGACTGGGCACCATCTTCGCCTTTCACGTTCTCCCCACCGTCATCTTCTTCGCCTCGCTGATGGCAATACTCTATCATCTGGGCGTGATGCAACGTGTGGTAAAAATTTTCGCCTGGGTGATGTCCCGCACCATGAAAACCAGCGGTGCCGAATCGTTGTCTGCAGCGGCAAACATTTTCGTGGGGATGAATGAAGCGCCATTTCTGGTGAAACCGTTCCTCGCCAAAATGACGAACAGCGAGATGATGAGATCGGAAGAGCACACG
>CAJVXH010000220.1 GCA_913009835.1 uncultured bacterium | reverse complement strand
GGTTCGCGAACTACATCAACAGACAGCACGCATACTCGACGCTTTCCCGGATGTTCAACACGTACTGGGAAAAGCTGGTCGTGCGCTCACGGCAACTGATCCAGCCCCGCTCTCCATGCTTGAGACGACGATTATTCTCGAGAAGGACAGGAGCAAATGGCGGGAGGGCGTGACCATGGACAGCTTGATTCAAGAGCTGGATGCTGCGATCCAAATCCCAGGCTTGACCAATGCGTGGACAATGCCGATCAAAACGCGCATTGACATGCTGTCAACAGGCATCAAAACACCGGTCGGTATAAAAATCATGGGCAGTGACCTCGACAGTCTTGCCCGAGTAGGTGAGGAAGTTGAAGGGGTTCTCTCAGGTATGGAAGGCGTAACCTCAGTTTACGCTGAACGTATCACCGGTGGTCGCTACATCGATCTCGACATCAACCGTGATCAGATTGCACGCTACGGCCTGACAGTTGGTGATGTTCAAGAGGTGATCATGACCGCTATGGGGGGCATGAATGTTACCTGGACTGTTGAAGGGCAGGCCCGTTACCCAGTGAATGTGCGTTACCCACGCGAACGCAGAGATAGTGTTAGCGACATTGCTCGTATACGCGTGCCAACGCCTTCGGGTGCACAAGTGCCATTGGGCCAGCTTGCAGAGATATCCATTGTAGACGGCCCCCCTATGATCAAGACCGAGAACGCTCGAAAAACGGTCTGGGTCTACGTTGACACTCGTGACTCGGATATCGGCGGTTTCGTCAAACGTTTGCAGGACGCCATTGATGCAGAAATCACCCTGCCAGCCGGATACTCACTCGTTTGGTCTGGGCAATTTGAATACATGGAACGTGCAGCTGAACGGCTGCGTTTAATCATTCCGCTTACCCTGCTGGTGATATTCTTTCTGCTGTACGTGCACTTCGGCAACGTAACCGAAGTGCTGATCGTGATGCTATCACTGCCATTCGCGATGATCGGCGGTGTATGGCTGATGTATATCCTCGGATTCAACATGTCCGTTGCGGTAGCCGTGGGGTACATCGCTTTGCTTGGACTTGCGGCAGAGACGGGCGTGGTGATGCTCGTCTACCTCGACGAAGCCTACAACCGTTTCAAAGCTGAAGGACGGATGAACTACGTCTCTGAGCTGCGTGAAGCCGTGATGGAAGGCGCTGTGGATCGTGTGCGTCCGAAACTTATGACAGTTGCCACAACGATGATCGGCCTGCTTCCGATCATGATCGGACATGGCACCGGTTCAGAAGTGATGAAACGCATCGCTGCACCGATGGTGGGCGGGTTGGTTTCATCGACAATACTTACTCTGCTCATTCTTCCAGCTGTGTATTACCTCGTCAAGCGACGCACGGTAGAACAGGATCCAAGCTCTGAAGAAAATGTCGAGGTAGTAACTGCATCCTGACATTTGACTTCAATCCCCTCCACCTGTAGCGCACGATTGGGTGGAGAGGGCTAAGAGTGTTGCATTCTATCAGATAAGAGAAAACGATTTTAAAGATGAAGACTCATGATCCAGAAATAATGTTAGCGGATTCTGAACTGAAGGCTGTTCAGCGGCCCGTCAAACATCGCATCGGGACACGGCTCTTCTTTGCTGGGGCCATCCTCGTTATTGTCACAGGTTTGATTGTGGCTATCGTCGGTGCCAGGATCGCCAAGCAGGGAGTGCTGGCAGAATCAGAACGACGGGTTCTATCGCTTGTTGAACAGCGCAAGTCCCACCTCAATGATTGGCTCAACGCCTATTTCAACACGGCACGTCAACTCGTTGTAGCTCTGTCTATGACTCATGCGGAAATCGATTCGGTTCACTACAAAGTGCTGTATAGTCTCCCAGGCGTGCTTGAGGCTGCACTGCTTGATGAACAAGGGTATTACGTATCTGGAAATCATCCTTTGGATTGGCAGCCCGACTCGGACGTAGTTAAGAAAGCTAAACGATCAAGCCAAACCGTTTTGGGACCGATAAGCCTGAACACGGCGGGCGTGCCAGTCTTTGACATAGCAATCCCTATCACTTTCCCAAGCTCTCAGGATTCTGTCACACTTGTTCTCCGCCTCGATAGCAGAGAGGTGATAGATCCGATTCTTACTGACACCTCAGGAATGGGACTGCGTGGTGAGTTATTTCTGCTCGACCGTGATATGCGAATGCTCACACCTTCGAGATTCCATTCACACCCCGATCCGTTGAGCCACATAATGGATATCCCACCAGCACGTGCCGCAATTAAAGACTTGAGTGGATCAATGCAATACACGAGTTTCCTGGGTGAACCCGTGGTCGGTGCTTATGTAAATATGCTTGAATATGACTGGATTCTGGTTGGTGAGTTGGATGTGCGAGAAGCACTCGCCCACGTGCGAAGTATTTACGAGCGAACTGCGCTTATCCTGATCCTGTCACTTCTCGCGTTACTCGTAATTACCCTTGTACTTGCCAGGAGTTGGGCACAGCCAATCGTAAGGTTAACCAAGGCAAGCGAGGAGGTCGCAGCAGGAAACTATGAGGCATTTGTTACCCCGCCACGTCAGCTGGATGAACTCCATCTTCTCACAATATCCTTCAATCGAATGACCCGTGCCTTGCAAACAGGCAGAGAGATGCTCGCACATGCTCAACGAAAGCTAATCCAGCAGGAGAAAATGGCTGCAATTGGAGGACTTGTCACATCAATCGTCCATGAGATGCGTAATCCTCTCTCCTCAATCAAGATGAATCTTCGACTTTTGCAGCGAAACCTTACCGCCGACGGGACAGCTACAGAGCACCTTTCACTTGCAAGTCAGGAAGCGGGGCGACTCGAAGCCATGCTCAAGGAACTCCTCGACTACGGTAAGCCTGTTGAACCAACCATTGTACCCATTGCCTTGAATGAGTTCGTACTGGCTGTATGTACTGACCTCGCTGATATTGTTCAACAGGGGAATCATGATCTAATGATCGTTAATGTTGAACCCTCACCTGTCGTACTCGCTGATCATGAATTACTGCGTCGCACGCTTGAAAATCTGATTCGCAATGCGATTGATGCCACTGATCCAGGTGGAAAAATCACCTTGACCACATTCAGCGAAACGAAAAGTTGCGTTGGCTTCGTTCTAAACGACTCCGGACACGGCATCAAAGAGTCCGCTTTGGAACGAATCTTCGATCCGTTTTTCACGACTCATGATGGTGGAACTGGACTGGGAATGTCCAATGTGAAAAAGTTTGTCGAAGTGATGAATGGTGATATTGAAATTGATAGTACCGAAGGTGAAGGAACTGAAGTGACTGTTACCCTCATGGGAGAAATTGATTGATGGCAACCCTGTTGGTTATAGACGATGATCGTAGTGCAAGCCGAACATTGATGCTGGCGTTCGAAGCACACGATCATGTTGTACATACTTCAGCCACCGTTGACGAAGGACGGAAGGCGTGGAAACAACACGCGCCAGACATCATCCTACTCGACTTAATGTTACCAGATGGTACCGGACAGGAGTTGCTCGAGGAAGCAACTACAGAGGGGTACGGCGGAATCGTGATCATGATTACAGGTCATCAGAATCTTGAGAAAGCCATCTCTGCAATGCAGGCAGGCGCATTCGATTACATCCACAAACCCCTCGACATAGACGAACTCGAACTAGCCGTTAACAAAGCGCTGGAGCATAAATCCAGCAAGCGAAACCTGGCTTTGGTGGCAGACCTGAACGCAATCGATACCAATGATCGCATCATTGGGCAGAGCAGAGCGATTGTCGAGCTTCACAAGCAGATTGGTTTGGTTAGTCGTGGAAAAACAAATGTGCTCATAACTGGAGAGTCTGGAACTGGCAAAGAGCTTGTGGCCCGGGCTATTCACCGCCACTCCTCCCCTGACGAGCCGTTTATCCCAGTCAATTGCAGTGCATTGGCACCTACACTGCTGGAAAGTGAACTCTTCGGCCATGAAAAAGGGGCTTTCACCGGCGCAGACCGACAGAAACCAGGACGGATGGAACTGGCCGGAGCTGGTACGCTTTTAGATCGGAAGAGCACACGTCTGAACTCCAGTCACACTGATATATCTCGTATGCCGTCTTCTGCTTGAAAAAAAAAAAAAATAACAAAATGAAAAATCAG
>CAJVXH010000219.1 GCA_913009835.1 uncultured bacterium | reverse complement strand
GGGTGTCATTACACATTTTGTGTAGGTTATGATGCTAGTTATGCGAGTGAATGTGTACCGTTCGTTTTCATCTTTGTTTTTTTTTTTTTTTTAATGATACGGCGACCACCGAGATCTACACTCTTTCCCTACACGACGCTCTTCCGATCTGCACGAGCGTTGATCTGGGCCGGGCCTACGACGCCGGGGTGGATGCCCGCGACCTGAGCTTTACCTATCGTACGCCTGCTGGTACGGTGGTTGAAGGCATTGTGAACTACATCGAAGGCACTGTGCTGCTCGGTGATGTGAACCTCGCCGAACCGGGAGCGTTGATCGGATTTGCTGGTCCACGTGTGATCAAGCAGACTATCGGACAGGATCTTCCGGCTGGATTCCAGCGCAGTGAGTTTCTGATGGAGACCGGTTTCCTTGACCAGGTGGTATCACGTCTGGAGATGAAGGATCGGATTGCGGAATTCATCAGCTGGATGACTGGTACTGAATCGAAGATGGTGAAGGAGGCAGAGGTATAGAGCTCGAGTATCATCAGAGTGCTTATCATGGCGTATCGATACGATGCGCCATTTTTTCGTTGTCCTCGAGTTCGCATTGTTGAGCGCTCGGGTTTGAGGTAATGCTCAATGGTGCCCTACATTGGGCGCAACTCAAATTGAGGGAATCGCCGGGCTTACAGAGGGGCTAGACAACGAACCTGGCGTAAACCATGTAGATCCCGTAAGGTCGCATTATTGTGGCTGGAGTGGGTGAGGGAGGATAATTTGGCAGCAAAGAAACAGGGTGTGATGACTCAACTCAAGAGTCTTGACAGGAGCTTTTGGGTAGTCAATTGGTTGGAGGCGAACGAACGTCTGGCGTTTTTCGGTATTCGCGCAATTCTCCCATTGTATATGGTTTACGCTGTAGCCGAAAGTGGATTGGGTCTATCATTCACTCAAAAGGGAGTGATTTTCTCAATTTGGGCACTGGTACAAACCTTGATTCCGATGATTTCCGGCGGGTTTACCGATCAGTATGGATATAAGAAGAGTCTGTACATCGCCTACACCATCAACATCGCCGGCTATCTGCTCTTTGCCATTGCGTCCGGTTTCTGGATGACATTAGGTGCTGCCTGTCTGATTGGGCTGGGCACGGCGATCTTCAAGCCACCCGTTCAGGGAACAATCGCGAAAATGACCACCGAAGAGAACAGTTCTGTCGCCTGGGGCTTTTTCTACTGGATGGTTAATGTTGGCGGTTTCCTGGCTCCGATGTTGGCAGCGAACCTGCGTGGTGAAACCAACTGGGCAATTGTGTTTTACTGTGCGGCTGGTGTAACATTGTTCAATTTCATTCCGACCATTTTCTTATACAGGGAACCGGATGTCGATCCGAATAAGGAGAGAAAGACAGCTGGCGAGACCTTCATCGAGACTCTCACCACGCTCAAAGACAAGAATTTTCTCATCTTCCTGCTGATCTTCTCGGGATTCTGGTTCATGTTCATGCAGCTTTGGGACTTGCTCCCGAACTTTATTGATGAATGGGTTGACAGTACTTTGATGGCTGACTTCCTCTTCAAGATAAATCCAAATTGGGTGCTTGAAAGCGGGATGGTCAAACCTGAGATGATCATCAATATCGACGCTGCAGCTATCATTTTGCTTATGATACCCATAGCCTGGTTGACCGGCAAATTCCACCCGATGGTGGCTTTGATTGGCGGTATGATCATCAGCTTGGTCGGATTCTTCGGAGCCGGTTTCTTCAATGTGGGCTGGTTGGTAGCGTTGTTCATCTTTGTTTTCGCGATTGGCGAGATGGCTTGCAGTCCGAAGTTCAGTGAATACATCGGATTAACGGCACCGCCAGACAAGAAGGCTTTGTACATGGGGTATTCGAATATCCCCTTTGCGATCGGATGGTCGCTGGGAAATGCTGTTTCAGGCCCTCTGTATGAAAATTTCGGCAGCCGCGCCAACTTTGCCCGGGAATACATGGTTGATCAGTTGGGCATGAGCGCGGACATTGTCCACGCGATTGAACCGACTAAGTTGATTCCAACTCTGGCAGCCAATTTGCCCGGGAATCCTACGCTTATCGAAGCGACAAACGTACTCTGGAATACATACAATCCGTGGATGGTGTGGTCATACCTGACTGCTATTGGCTTCCTGTCAACGGCCGGAATGGTGATCTACTACATCAAGACTCGCCACACGGGCATTTCGTCAGCTAACCCACAGAACAACGGGTAGGCCCAGCCGGGTAATTGACAGACCCTATTGAATAGAAAACGCGGACAGTGCAATTGCACTGTCCGCGTTTTCTATCATGACGGTCTCTCACTGACCGGACAACATTTTCAAGATTCAGTTACGCTCCCGTCGAATGTCCCGTGTCTGATGATTCGCTGGGGGTTGTTGGAACGGAAACAGGCTCAGGTGCACTCCAGGCTGCTGGAGTTTGAGATAAAGGTTCTTCTTCTTCTTCTTGCTTTTTCACACCGATGAAACGTGATGCAAACAGACCTGCCCCGACAAAAAAGATAATGAGACCAAAGCCTAATGCTTCAGGGTCCATTGCTCCGTTGAGAACGTAAATCAGAATAAGCGCAGAACCGAAACAGAGCATCACTAGCGGCCAAGCAAATGGGTAATGTGAACTGGGACGTTTGGTGGGTTTGACCGGGACATCATATCCCTTTTCAATGGCAGCGAGTTTGGCTTCGTGTTCCAGTTTACGGATCCGATATGCCCGCTCCAGTGCAAATACGATTATGAGTGCAGGAATAATCATCCCTATGATAGGGATCATCAAGGCGATTATCCCATAGTTATGCCACATATTATCCTCCTGAATACGGATTGTTTGTTGTTCGTTTCACCCATAGGACGACGTTCTCCTCTATCCGGTTACTCATAAGTGAAGGGGAAAGGAGACATTACGAATTGTGAGCTGGAGTCATGGTGTAACCGTGAGGAATATCCTGTCGTCCCATGGTTGAATGTTGAAAGTCAGTGCTTGACAGGCTGGCCCGGGTAAAGAGGGTCTACGGATGTCGGAGAGTCGAACCAGCGCGGTTGTTTCGTACTTTAATCCTGCCGCGGCGACGAGGACAGTGAAGTCTCGCACACCGAAAAGCAGCAGGGTGGAGGTTGCGCTGGACGAAGATCTTCTAATTCGCAGAGCTCGGTCGGGAAATCAGGAAGCGTTTACCTGCCTGGTGGATCGACATGCTCCTATAATGTGGACAGTGATAAACCGGATGACCGGCAACTCTGAACTGGCCAAGGATTTGTTTCAGGAAACCGTGATCCGATTCTGGAAAGGTTTATCAGGTTTCCAGGGAGCTAGCAAGCTTTCGACATGGTTGTATAGGATAGCGTATCGAGTTTGTCTGGATTCTCTTGATTCAGCGAACATGCGCTTGATGACCAGCCTGGATGAGAAGGTCGAAGTCAGCGGGTTTGAGGTGAATGACGAGAGCACCTCTGGTCACAGGCTTGAAAACAAGGTAGCCGCAACGGATGCAGTTTCTAAGGCGTTGGATCATCTGCGTCCTGAGTGGAAGATGATGATAATGCTGTATTATTGGCGTGAGTTTAGTGTAGAGGAAGTCGCCGAAGTCACAGGAAGGCCGGTTAACACGGTGAAAGTGTATTTGCATCGCGCACGAGCTGAACTACGGCAGGTCCTGGAAGACGGTGGTTATCCCTCGGAGGGTGGTTACAATGGATGAGAAAGATCCGTTGGAGTATAGCGAGTTTCTCGACCTGATGCCTGCATATCGTGCTGGTGGGTTGAGTCCGGTGCAGGCGCACCGTATATCCAAGTTGCTTTCAGAAGATCCCATATTTTGGAAAGAGGCGGAGCGTGATAGCCTCATAGGGCAGGCTCTGATCTCGATGGAGACTACTCCCCTTCCTCGCGGTCTGGTAGGCCGAAGTGTGACAGCAGCTGTTGGTGAAGCAGATTCAGCCAAATGGTTTTCACTTGATTCGATACTGATTGCTCTCGGTGTTGGTGTAGCTGGAGCCGGCGGAGCACAATACCTGACTTCGCGGGTTGATTTCCTGAAAGAGTTTGAAGGTATGGTCTCTTCGATCACCATCATGATTCTCAATGGTGAGATAGAAACGGTGGTTGGAATAGTGAGATCGGAAGAGCGTCGTGTAGGGAAAGAGTGTAGATCTCGGTGGTCGCCGTATCATTAAAAAAAAAAAAAAAAAGATATAGAAAAAGATCGGAAGAGCGGCGGTGAGGAAAGAGTGTAGATAATGAAGACAGAGAGGAAGTTAGTCGATGTGCATCAGATAGTATTATCAG
>CAJVXH010000218.1 GCA_913009835.1 uncultured bacterium | reverse complement strand
TTTTATTATTTATCGTTTTTTCTTTTTTTTTTTTTATTCATTTTTTTTTTAATGATACGGCGACCACCGAGATCTACACTCTTTCCCTACACGACGCTCTTCCGATCTTCACAGGGTTATTCCTACACTTCGGAACGTTTGTCATTGTCCATCATCGAGTGTCCAACTGGTAGAGAATCCATGTGAATCGCCAACACATGCGGATTCACAGGGGCATATATCATAGCTGAGTTATCTGGATAACCGGGTGCCACGGACTATAGTCCGTCAGACTGCTGACAAAGTCAGTGACTGGATTTCCCAGTGAAGATTGGCGAGGTGTGTCATTCCGAACGACGCGTACCGCAGTGAGGAAGATCGCGCTTTTCCAACGGTTTATAAGTTCGATCTTTTTCAGCCGTCATAAAGACGACGGCTTCAAAATGACACCCTGTGGCCAATACATGGTTTGTCAACACACTGACGGACTTCAGTCCGTCAGTGTGAAGCCCAAGCCAGTGGTTTGAGTTCATACCGATAGAAGCTGAATTCTATAATCAAATGCACACCTCAATATTTTGCGGTATAGATGTACGTGTTTTGGTGACCCGTTTCCGGGTGCTTTTCGTGAGGATAAATAGTACCTTAACAGCATGACTCATCACTCAGACCCTTTTGATACTCGCACACCTGCAGCCAAGAACCAGGCCGGGGCGGCGGCCGTCACCGGACGTTTGCGACGTGCCGGGATGTACAAAGGCCTACTGTTCGTGGGGGCAGTCATTTTGACAGCCAGCCTGTTCATCGCAACTGGCATGCTGGTACGACAGGTGCGTGAATCCGCTGTCGCCAACCTGCAACGAACTGTTGACAGCTACCGTCTGCTGCTACTCAACGACAACGCTGAACTCGCCTACGAAGCGGTGCAGGCCATCGACTTTCCAATTGTGGTGACAGATGCGCATGGTGTCCCGAAATCATGGCGAAATCTCACCGTGGATCCTGAGGATACCTCCGCTGCTGCTTTCGACGAGTTGTATGATTTCATAGAAGCCGTAAAACGTCAGGGCAACGAACCAATAGCAGTAGAAGTATTCCCCGGCCAGGTAGATTATTTCCATTACGGCGACCCGGCGCTGGTGAAGACATTGCGTTTCGTGTCCATCACAACTGCGCTTGCAGTAGCGCTCTACATCTTCCTCGGATACATCGGATTCCGCACAATCCGCAAGGCTGAAGAACGGTCAGTCTGGGTTGGAATGGCCCGCGAGACCGCCCATCAGCTCGGAACGCCCATCTCATCACTGATGGGCTGGCTGGAGGTGTTGGGATCATCAGGACGTCCGGAAGTTATCGAGGCTATGCGGGAAGATGTGCGCCGTCTGGAGAAGATCACAGTCCGTTTCTCGAAGATCGGCACAGTCGAACAGCTGAATCTGGGCAACCTGGCTTCGGTAGTGAAATCCTCCATCGATTACATGCAGATACGGGTCGGATCCCAGGTGTCGATAACATATGAGGACCGTGGCAGCGGCGATGTGGCGATGCAGGAGGAGTTGATCAGCTGGGTGCTGGAAAATGTGATCCGTAACGCCGCACAGGCGATGAAAGGTGAGGGGAATATTCATATCGTCAGCGGACGTGTTGACAACGGAGCATATGTTGACATCATTGACGAAGGTGTTGGAATACCGAAAAAAGAGGCGGAGGCGATCTTCCGTCCCGGCTATACCACGAAGAAACGTGGCTGGGGGTTGGGGTTGAGCCTCGGACGGCGGATTGTACAAGAGATCCACCGTGGAAAGTTGTGCGTCCTCGCCAGCAAACCCGGCGAAGGAACTACGATTCGGATGGTGTTGCCCTGAAGTACTCTTTCTTCGCTTATTTGTATGTTGGGTGGGGGGATTATAACAAACCATGGGATGGGAACACATGCAACGAACAACCATACTGTTTCTGCTGACGATCACACTGTTTATATTGAGCATTTTATTCGCATCACCTTCCATCGCGGTTAAACCACCCGCACATTCCATTTCCGACATCGGGTTGCTCGGATCAGCCGTCTTCCCCGGCGATTTCTACGACGTTCTCTACCATGACGGATATCTATATCTCGCCGACGGACGCCAATCATACTCCGGCAACCTGAAAGTGCTCGATCTGACCGATCTTTCCAGCCCACAGGTCGTTGCCACAGACGATTTTCCCGGTGATACCGTCTACAGGCTGGCTGCAGAGGGTGATATACTCAGCGTTGCGATACACGGCTACGGAATGGTTCTCTACGACATAAGCGACCCGGAAAACATGGAACGTGTCGGCGAAATGCCGACTGGCAATATCATTAACGATGTGGTGTTCCACGGCGACTTGCTCTACGTTTTCGGACAGACCGTCGGCCTCACAATCATTGACTACTCAATCCCCGGGGACCTGCAAATCATCTCCGATGGGGTGATACCCTTTGGCAACAACTACGCTGGAGCCGTCAGCGATAACGAGATCGTGGCCATACCAACCGGCAGCCGTATCAGCTTTTACGACGTTTCCACTCCAGAACTACCGGTGGAACTCTCATACTTATCCTTGGACCAGCGGAACTTCTACGAGGTAGTCGCAGACGGGAACATGTTCTACGCCGGAACCCGTTCGACCTTCATGAACTCTGGCGGAGTGGCGGTCATTGACGCTTCCGACACCGAAAACATTCACATCATCGCCCAGCGCACTCCCTTTGGTGCCGATTTCCCACCGCATGTGGGGATGTTAATTGATGGCGATCTGCTGTTTTATGCCGCCGGTCAGACGGGACTTGTCACCTATGACATAACTGATCCCGCCGACCCCACTCAGATCAGCATGTTTGGTGAAGGAATGCCTTATCCGCCAGATGTCGGCACCTGGCAGACACGAGTGGCTGCGGGAGATGGACACGTTTTCACCATCATGCCCGACCGTCAGGATTGGTATACCTACAACAACCTCTGGGTGCTGGACAATTCAGACCCCAGCAATCCGGAAGTGATCGGCGAGTATGACACTCCGGATTATACATCCCATGTCACCGGGATTGGAGATTACGCCTTTGTCGCCTGCGAACATGACGGAATCTATTCCGTTGATATCAGCAATCCAGAACTGCCAGAAGTGGTAGACAACATCACCTTTAGTCAGTTGCCATTCGCAGGTCGCCAGATTCTTTACGAAGATGAATACCTCTACGTCAATGGGGGCGGATTATCGTTTGCGATTATTGACGCTTCTGATCCGGCCTCGCTCGATATGGTCGTTCAGAATAATACGTACATGCACCGTTACACCGGACTGGCCAAGTCGGACAATCTCCTCGCGGTCACGGCCTGGGATGCATCGCCGATGCCCCCGGGATGGATGGAGATATGGGATGTCGCCAATCCAGAGAATCCGCAACAAGTGAGTTTTTACGAGCTTGGTATGCGCACCGAGGCAATTGCAATTCAGGACAACTTCGCATATGTCGCCTACCTGAACGGGATCGGGATAGTCAATATTGATAACCCTGCTCAACCCGAACTCATTACAGAATACAACACCGGCATCCTCGCGCTGGATGTCATTGTACAAGACGATATCGCCTGGTTCTGTGATAGCATGTGGAATCTCTACTGCCTGAACATCGAACAGCCGACGGTACCAATATTGGTATCCCAGATACCCTTGCCGGATAAGGCAGTTGACCTCATCCTGCAAGGCGATTCACTGTATGTCGCTACCGAATCAACCGTTTACCTGGCGGATGTGTCCGACCCCACCGACTTCGTCCTGCTGGACACTGTCCCCATTGACGGCAACACGCAAGGCATAGCCATCGTGGACGATAGAATGCTGCTGTCCGACCGGTATGGCTTCCACGCCTATACGATCGGAACAAATGGCGCCGTTTCGCTGGCTGGTAACCTCCCAAACGATTTCCAGATAGCGACCTATCCCAATCCCTTCAACAGTTCGGGATCGGTTCAAATCACTCTTCCCCGACAAACACACCTGACCGTTGACCTGTTCAACACACTGGGCCAACGCACTCTCTCACTTTACAATGGACCGGTTAACGCTGGTACGTTTTCCATTCCGCTCGATGCCAGTGGGTTATCGTCGGGAGTGTTCTTCGTCCGTGCGACCACTGGAGATGGCGGCACCGCAGCTCAAAGAGTTGTGTTGTTGAAATAGGTGAGGATCATGTAGCCCGGTTTCGTGAAACCGGGGTGTGGTTGCCATGTAGCCTAGTTTCGTTGAAACCGGGGTGTGGTTGCCATGTAGCCTAGTTTCGTTGAAACCGGGGTGTGGTTGCCATGTAGCCTAGTTTCGTTGAAACCGGGGTG
>CAJVXH010000217.1 GCA_913009835.1 uncultured bacterium | reverse complement strand
GTGCTGAGCACGGGGGGCGACGAGTAGTTGTTAATGAGTAGAACGGGAGATAATAGGTGGGTGCCGTGGTGTGAGGGTATATGTGTGTGTTTTTTTTTTTATTTTTTTTTATCTATTGTTGTTTTTTTTTTTAATGATACGGCGACCACCGAGATCTACACTCTTTCCCTACACGACGCTCTTCCGATCTTTGCTGGTCCGACGACGTTTACCTGGTTCGCCCCAACCCTCACTCCTCTTTACTCGTTCACACAAACCATCCCAGCCTTCGCACCGCCGGGCACATACTATGTTCAAGGCGTTCTGGCTGATGTCTTTTCAGGCTTCACAACGGTGTATGACAGTGACAATTTCCCGTTCCAGAAGCTGCTGATCGGACCTGATGGTGTGGATGACGAGATGACGCCTGAGTGGGAATCATCGGGCGCATTTGAGATTGCAGCTGACTCCCCGGTCGAAGATAATGTTGACATGCCGGAGACCTTTACGGTTAGCGAAGCTTATCCTAATCCGTTCAATCCGAGCACCTCAATCTCGTTGAACCTCGGTGTGTCATCGCAATTGACGGTTGTCGTCTACGACGTTCAGGGTCGTGAAATCGCCACCCTGGCGAACGGTCATTTCCAAGCCGGTCAGCACAGTTTCAGTTGGGTAGCGCAAGGCTTGGCCAGCGGTGTCTATTTCCTCCGCGCCACTGCAGGTTCAGAAGTCCAGACTCGTAAGCTGATTCTGATGCAGTAGCTACCTGAGCTTCACTATTGATTCAACAAATACGGGCTGCCGGTTTTGGCAGCCCGGCTTTTCTGGCTCCCGCATCCAACAATAGAGACCTATCCTTGTCGCATATTATTGATAATAAACGCCTTAACAAATTATTTGGATAACAGAAGAGTGACCTAAGTCGCTTGATTATTGAGTTGCACGCTCCTAACTTTCGTTATAATTGGGAAATTGCGAAAGCGAAGGAGAACTGTCATGAAAAGAATGATCGTTATTATTGTCATGATGGCATCGTTGGTTGGGATGAACATCTCGTCCAGCCATGCGGCGGTTGTGAAGGTTATTGAGAGCCCGTTTATTCTGGGTCTGGACGCGATGTGGTTGACCGTCGCAACTGGAATGGGTCATTCGACGACGATTGAACCTATTGGATACCTTGACGATCGCAGTTGGATTCCAACTGTTGACGTGTTGATCGTATCAGACCCATATTTCCCGTATTCGCTTTTTCAGATGGAAACGATGTTTGAGGCGATGATGGCTGGAGTTGGTGTCTATATCCAATCTGAAGACGAAGGTGCGCTTCCAGGTAATATTGCCTTCGAATTCGTCACCAACTTTACAAACACTGCCGGTTTCAGTTGGGTATCAATGGTTATCGGGCTTAATGAAGCAAAGTTAACTGGCCCGGTTGCCGCACTTCAGAACGCTCGTCCCCCGCGGTTGGATATGTATAATGCATGCGAAGGCACAACTAATATCTTAATGGGAGTAGTTCCAAACCTGTTCATATCAAATTTGCCAGTAGGTTACCTTTATGACGAACCCGCCAATCCCTTTGCAGGTTTACTTGCAACAAACACCGATGTGGATTGGATTTTGCCATGGGGACCCGACCTTGAATTGATGGAGAACTACATTGACGTACTGATTACCGATGTTGAGCTGACCAAGTTCATTCCGTTTGTACCTCCAATTGGGACAATCACGCTTCCACCTACCGGCGGAACTGTCACCTTCTCAGTTGAACTGAGGAACATTGCCGCGAGTACTTTTACAACGACAGCCTGGGTTCGTGCCTTTCTTCCCAACGGCAATTTGTATCCACCACCTCTGGCTGGACCCGCGTATCCAACAATACCAGCATTCACAACGATCGGACCCTTCTCGTTTTCCGTGACTATTCCACCGATGGCTCCCTGGGGAACGTATTTCGTTCAAAGTGTACTTACGAACGGATACCCATTATTCCCGATTTGTTACGACACTGATTGCTTCAAGATCGTTAAGCTGCTCAATGGTCCAGATGGTGTTGAGAACTTCGGTCAGCCAAAACACATCATTCTCTCTTCCGGCAGCTTTGATCAGGCAGATGCTGGATTGAGAACGCCCGTTGTTGGACTTCCTGACAGATTTGCAGTAAGCGAAGCCTACCCGAATCCGTTCAACCCTTCAACGACTGTTAGCATCGTTTTGAACGAGAGCACCTCGATGCAGGTGAGCGTCTATAATCTGCAGGGTCAGGTTGTTGCAACGTTGGCAAACGGTTCGTTCTCACCGGGCAGCCACACCTTCAGCTTCGATGCAACCGGTATGGCCAGCGGAGTGTACTTCCTGCAGGTTCGAGCGGGTGGTGATGTACAGACTCAGAAGTTGATGCTGATGCAGTAAGGGGAGGCTATAGGAACAGGTTGTATTGATAAATCAGGTTCCTCGCTATTTCATGTGGGTAAGCTGAGGTTGAGTTTTCCAGCGACGAGGTAGATGATGGTTTTGAAGTAGTCGACGGATCGATAGCCCCGTGCTCTGTTGCGTGCGATCTGGACCTTGCTGTTGATGCCTTCGAGAATGCCGTTGGTGATGCGTGATCTGGCGAAACGCAGGATGCCATCCCAGTGTCGTTTGATGGTGTAGGCCGCATCAATAATGGGTTCAAGGCGGCTGTGGGTAGCCCAGAAGAACCAGCGTTTCAGATGTTCTTCGGCCTCTTCCGGCGGCAGGTTCCAGAAGTCGCGCAGGTTCAGCCGGATGTGCCAGGCGCGCACGGTTTTCAGGTTGTATTGCGTCAGGCTCGCTAGCTTTTCCTGCTGGCCGGTCTTCAAGGTTTCCGGGTTGCGCAGCCAGAGATAGCGGCTACCCTTAAGCTCTTTGATATCCTTCTGTTCCGCGCGACGCACCTTGTCCACAGCATCCCCGACGATCTTCATCACATGAAAACGGTCGAAGGTGATTTTGGCCTCCGGCAGATCGTTTTCGACCCCCGCGATGAAGGCGGGCGACATGTCGCAGCAGACATCGGTGACCGCCTCCGGATCGCCGCCATGGGCCACAAAATCGTTGGCGAAGGCTGACACCGTGCTCTGATCCTTGCCGGAAGTGGTGAAAAGGACACGAGATCGGTCCAGGTCGACAAACAACGACACGTATTGATGACCACGTTTGCGAGCCGTCTCGTCGATCCCGATCCGATGAACGTCCTGATAGTCTTCCCGACTGCGTGCTTCGTCAATATAATGACGCAACACCCGCCAGATTCGGGTGTCGTGCTCGCCGATCAGACGGGCCAGCGCCTTGACCGGAAGGTCTTGAACCAAGGTCAGAATCAAGGCTTCGAAGAGCAGGGTGAATCCGCTGCCGGACCGTGCCCAGGGAACCGCCACCTGCCGCACCCCGCAGGATGGGCATTTCACCCTCGGCACCCGGGCGTGCAGGAACGCCTGGTGTTGAAAGAAATCCAGATGGCGCCACTTCTTGTCCTGCGTGTCGTACGCCGTCAGCTCGGAATTGTTGCAATCGGGACAGCTGAAATTACCGCCACGCTTGAAATCGAGGTAGAGATGAAGCTCGCGATCTTCTTCTGAAAAAGTAACGCGAGCCAGTTGCCACGGAACTTCCAGACCCAGCGCGCGGGCAAATAAATCTTCAAGTGGGGATGATACCATTGGACCTGCCTCCGGAAAAGAAAACGATGGCCCAAAGGTACAACTGATCCATCACAAAATCACATCACCCACACGAAACAGCGAAGCACCTAGAGAAATAATAAGAGGATAATGGTGAACCTCACTATCCATCGTGGCACACATGAAATAGGCGGCACCTGTATTGAGTTGAAATCGGACGGATTCCGTCTTCTGCTGGACTTCGGAATGCCGTTGGTTTCAGAAGACGGTGGCGATTTCTTCATGCCTAGGGATCGAGATGTTCATCAACTCATCGAAGATGGCCTGCTGCCCTCTATTCCAGGCATTTATGATGATAGTGGATCGAAAGATACCGCCGTCTTACTCTCGCATGCGCATGCTGACCATTCTGGGTTCCTCCGTTTTCTGAGTCCATCAATACATGTCTACATGTCAACAGGAACCGAAGCGTTGATGAAGATCAGTTCGATCTTCCCGCCAAAGGCTGCGGCTCCTGAAAACGCGCGAACGATCAAAGCCTGGGAAGAGATTCAAATAGGACCTTTCCGGGTGACGCCCTACCTGATGGATCATTCAGGTCCGGATGCGATGGCATTCCTGATTGAAGCAGAAGGAAAACGATTATTCTACACCGGCGATTTCAGAGCTACCGGCAGGAAAAAGGTGGTATTTGAGAACCTGATCAAGCATCCACCGAAGAACGTTGATTACTTGATCTGCGAAGGAACCATGCTGGATCGTCAGGATGAATCACCAGTGCTCGAACAGGATCTC
>CAJVXH010000216.1 GCA_913009835.1 uncultured bacterium | reverse complement strand
CGGAGATCAACGAAGACGCTTGGGCAACCTTGCACAGCGACATCTCCCGCCCCTTCCCGAAACCGAAATCCGGGCGGATCGCCGTCAAGGTCATCAATCATCTGGGGGATGAGGTGATGAAGGTGTTCAAGGTGGATTAATGGGATATCGTTCTGGCTACATTCGTAGAGAATGTTTTGATATGAGAAGTATCCAGATGGGGTCGGCAGCATGACAGGTGCTGGTAGAACGAGTCAATTTTCAGCAGTTGACGCAACACTGGGCTACCTCTATCAGGTTCGGTCGGCGTTGTTCTGGGCTCTGCGTCGGCTAAAATCAGAACCTGACTTCCTTGTGACAGTCGAAACACTCGACGACGTCACCTTTGAAACGCTTGGGGGTGACGCGAAAGACTTGCTTCAAATGAAGCACCATCGTAAGGGAACCGCCTCTCTAACCGCTGCTAGCCCCGACCTTTGGAAGACGTTTCGGATATGGTTTGAGGGATATGCATCTGGGCGGATACCGGAGAATGCAAATTTGTATCTCGTGACGACAGCGATTGCACAAGAGAGTACGGCGGTCTCGAAACTGCGTGCGACGGATCGCGATATTGAAGCGGCGCAGCATCTGCTGGATTCTACAGCAGCTTCATCCACGAATATGGCCAACAAGAGTGGCTATGAGGCATATCTCAAGGTAACGCCGGCCAAGCGCACTGGGGTTCTCGAAAGGGTAGTAATAATTGATGCGGCGCCAATGATCGAAGATCTCGATAGTCACTTAAGACGGGAGATTTATTGGGCAGCCAGAAGGGAACATCACGTAGCATTTCTCGAGAGACTCGAGGGCTGGTGGCTGCGTCGCGTGATTCGTCAATTGGCCGACGTAGGTCATGATCGAGTGGGGTCAATTGAACTTGAGGCGCAGATGTCTGACTTGAGTGAACAATTTAAACAGAACGCACTACCAATTGATGAAGACCTTCTTGAGTTCACGCTGGACGATGCGACTAAGGTGGCCCACGAAGATTCCACTTTTGTGAGACAGTTGGAAATCATCAAGGTGGGAAAGCGTCGAATCGCAGCAGCCATTCGCGACTATTACAGGGCGTTTGAACAGCGCTCTCGGTGGATTCGGGACGATCTGGTCGTTGGTCTGGATCTCAACAAGTATGAGAAGCGTCTTGCAGAGGAATGGGAACTGATCTTCGAAGCAATGTGCGACGATCTTGGCGATGCAGCGACAAATGACGCCAAGGAGCAGGCAGCTCGTTCGGTGCTGACCTGGGCGGAGCGTACGACAATCCCGATTCGATCAAACGTAACGGAACCGTTTGTAAGTCGTGGTTCCCTACACATGTTGGCTGACGACGTACGTATCGGATGGCATCCGGAGTTTCGAGATCGGCTTGCATCTCTCCTTAGTGCAAAGGAGGGCAGCGGATGACACTTTGGGAACAGCGGTCACGCGAGGAGCGAGACCTTTTGAATCCGGGCTTCTGTGCTAATTTGCTTTGGCATGCAGCTGCTGGATATTCGGACGGACCTGGAGAGTCTCTCTCGTTTGAGGAGTCATTCTTGGTATTGCCTTTTGTGCTTCATCGAGCGACGCGGGAAGTATTGCCTCGTTCGACGCGCACATCATTGGCTGTCTGGCTTGATGAATACCCATTGGCGCGAGGCAGAGTAGTGAGTCGTGCGCGCCTGTTGGTTTCATTTACTAAAGAGGCACTAACCTTTGGCGGTACACATGGCCTCATCCGGCTCGATGGGGGAATGCTGCACGCAGATATGGGTTGGAAGAAGGCTGTAACCCGCGTACTTGGGAGGTCGAGTGACGAGGTTAGGGTTTGCGCAAAGCGGGCAGGTTTTGTTGGTAAGTGGTTTGCCGAATCTGGCAGTGCCGCAACAGTTCTAAGTTTAATTGGGGTATCCCCATGACGATGCAGATCATGGACATTGTAGTCTTCAACCACCATGGCCAGAAACGTCTACTTTCGTTGAAGATCGGTGCATTGAATATTATCACGGGGGCCTCGAAAACCGGTAAGTCCGCCCTCGTAGACATTGTCGATTATTGTTTTGGTTCCAGCGAGTGCAGAGTGCCAGAGGGGCCTATTCGAAGATCCGTGTCGTGGTTCGGTATCAGGCTTCAACTTGAGAGTGGGCAGGCTTTCGTTGCCAGACGTTGTCCCGTTTCACGAGCTGTTTCAAGCGAAGATTGCTTCGTCGAGGTCGGGGACGAGGTCGAGATACCGGATACGACTTCACTTCGTCAGACCACGAATACAAAGGGACTCAGCGCACTTCTCACGAGTTGGAGCGGGATCCGCGATAACATTCATGAACCACCTGCGGGTCAGACACGGAGAGCGTTGTCGGCTAACGTGCGTCACGCGATTGCTCTGTGCTTCCAGCCACAAGACGAGATAATAAGACGGCAACAACTTTTTCATGGTGCGGCGGATCACTTCTTCGCACAGGCGCTCAAGGACACGCTGCCATATTTTCTCGGAGCTGTTGACGACGACTACGTTCGAAAGCGGGAAGATCTGCGACGATTACGTGAACGGCTTCGAGCCTGCGAAAGGCAACTTATTGAATTAAAAGCTATCCAGGGAGATGGCATCAGTAAGGCTGCAACTCTGCTTGCTCAGGCACGAGATGCTGGGCTTTCATCTTCCGTTGCAGATACCTGGGAAGAAACGGTTGCTGCTCTTCGTGATATCGGGGAAATACCGATGGCATCTATCGACGTTAAATTTCCGGATGGCCAAGAGTATTCGCGTCTCACTGACGAACGTAGTCGCTTGCTCGAAGAACAACGTCGTTTACGCGATGAAATCTCGGCTGCTCGTGCGTTTAAGCGTGATGAGATGGGTTTCTCAAGAGAAGCGGATGAACAGCGGGCGCGCCTAACATCGATCGGTATCTTTGATGGTTCGAACCCAGGGCATTCCTGCCCCCTGTGCGCACAAGAACTAACGGATTCTTCGATCATCCCAGGGACAGCTCAAATAAAGGAGGCACTGACTGACGTATCATCTCGACTTGCATCCGTAGTCCGAGCCGCTCCTCAAGTAGAAAGGGCGATCAGTGATCTCGAGTCAAAACTGCAACACATTCAGTCGACTCTGGCAAAGAATCGAGCAGAAATGGAGGCAGTGCGGAGATCGAACGATCGACTGCAACAAGTGAAGGATGATGATGCAAAACGGGCGCTCGTTTTTGGGCGAATAAGTCTCTATTTGGAGAGTCTTCCAGATCTCCCGGATACCAAGGCGATTGAAAAACGATCCCAGCAACTAAAGGATCAGTGTGCCACTCTGGAAGAGGCGCTCAGCGACGAGCAGGTCAGAGAACGTTTAGATTCCATTATATCAATCCTTGGACAGCGGATGACCGAGTGGGCACGTGAGCTTGAATTGGAGCACTCTAGGTATCCTCTCAGGCTGGATATCAAGAAGCTAACTATCGTTGCAGATACCTCGGACGGGCCTCTTCCAATGGAACGAATGGGCAGTGGTGAAAATTGGGTAGGTTATCACCTGATTGGGCACCTCGCGCTGCACGAGTGGTTCACGGAACGTAAACGACCCGTCCCGCGCTTTCTTTTTCTCGATCAACCCTCGCAGGTCTATTTCCCTCCGGAGAAGGATGCGGATGGTTCGATGAATAATGTGGGAGAAGATGATCGGCTCGCAGTTTCACGTATGTTCCGATTTGTCTTCGATATTGTGGAGAAATTATCACCGGGGTTTCAAGTGGTCGTAACCGAACATGCCGACATCAACGAAGAGTGGTATCAAGGGGCGATTGTGGAGCGTTGGCGCAATGGTTTGAAGCTTATTCCGGACGACTGGCTGGCCGAGAAGAAATGACAAAGAGCTTGGTACGAAAGAATAAGGAAATGGAATTTTGCATCGCAGATACCTTCGCCGATAGTCTCGCCAATCTGACCGGAGACGAGCAGAAGGGTGTCAAGCCGACGGCATTCGATCTGCAGTTGAACCCGGCCAGTCTGGGGATGAAATTCCATAAACTGAACGGCGCTCGCGATCCGAACTTCTGGTCTGTTCGCGTCAGTCGCGATATTCGGCTGATCATTTATCAGGCCATAGCACCTGCTGTTGCGCTATGTCGACCTTGGCCGCACCATCCTGTACGTATACAACCCGTACGCGCTTCAAGCCTCCGGAGAAGTTGTGATAGCAACCATCGCAGCCCGCAAGGACAGGATCGAGTTGCGGGCCACCAAGGAGGAAAAGCGGCTCCTCCCATCCTCCTGCCTCGATACGGATATCCGCCAACTATGCGCAGTTCTTGGTAGCCATCTACATCCAATATCTCTACCACGACGCTTGGCAGAACCATGAATCCGGAGGCGCCAAAACCTTCGTCGTGGTGTCTGCGGCGGAACCGGTACGCGTTCTGGGTTTCTATTCATACAGGCGCGCGAGCCTACAGCTCC
>CAJVXH010000215.1 GCA_913009835.1 uncultured bacterium | reverse complement strand
GTAGAAATCTGGCAAGTTTCCGATCTGGAACCTCTTTGATATTGTTACAATGTCCGCATCCACTGATTATCAATGACAATGTAGGGCTTCTTGTTAAGCGCTCCTAATTGCTCTGCTGAGATATGAAGAGCGGACTAATTGGATCTCACTGAACCTGTTTAGAGGGGATTGACTAGTCAAGAGTTAGGAGATTATAGGTGGTTAACGTTTGATGAAGCGATACAGTTCCGCCTTGGAATCCGAGACAACGTATAGGGTGTCTTTTAACACTACGATACCCTCAGCTTTTTTAATATTACTGTCAAAGGATTCGAGAACATCGCCCCATTCGCTCACTCGGTAGATCATTTTGGATTCATCGCTGACAACCCAGAGCTGCCCGTCGTCTATACTGTATGCCACTCCCGAATAATCCTCAGCGAAATCGATATCGTTTCTTCTCGTTTGCTCAACACCATCGAGATCAACCACAACCCAGGTGGATGGATTCCTCTCACGGATCGCCAGCAGAGTTTGAGTGGATCGATTGAATGCGATTCCTTCCAAGCCCCTGTTGGTAGTAGCTCCAACGGATGAGAGGAGAAAACGATCAATCTCATTGCCTGACATGTCAACAGACACAATTTCGCCAGTTCCCTCCTCGACTACATACAGGATTGAGGTTTCTTCATTCAGGGTGATCCCTTCCGGATCCTCGCCCCGGTAAGGCAGAATAGCCAAAGTTTCACCGGTCAGCGACAGTTTATATATCTGGCCAGTGCTGTCACTGATCGTCCACAGCACGTGATTTTCACTGTCATAAGCCAGCCCGGACGGCTCTGGAAAGTCCAGAGCGTATTTCTCATCCAGGGTCCACTCAGGGGCTGGTGGGTCCGGTTCAGTGGGAGTGGTACAACTAGCCAAACCTATTACGCAGACCAGGCAGGCGATCACAGGGATGGTGTTGTGATAATTCACTGATCGTTACTCGTTCCCGGAGTCGGATGATCCAACGTTTGCAGGGTGGCTCCACCGTCTACCGTGCGTCCATAAGCCTGATTGGATACCAATGCAGGGAAGTTGACAGCATCCAGCAAGACATTGCCACTTAAATCACTGGCATATAATCCAACCGATTCACCATTACTGGACAGCTTGAAATTTACGTGATGAGCGCCTTCATGCAGCTCTTTATCAGCCCAGAGTAGGAGGAATCCACCAGCTGGGACGGTTGTCTCATCTGAGTGTCCGAATGGAATCTGGTATAGAGTGGGCTCATCGAGATCGTCGGTGATGTACATACCGCCCAGATCAACAGCTTCCGCTCCCGCATTATATATTTCGATCCAATCATCGAAATCATCGTATTCATCAACTATCACTTCAGAATTCGCAGCCATGAGTTCATTGATATAGAGCGGTCCAAAGTCCGGCACATCCAGAACAGTGTAGTTGTACTTGTGAGTCTCGATGAAGCGTGGATCGGTGGCCATCTCACCATCGGTATCAGTAGCAGTGATGTAATATTCTGTGAGCGAGCTGGCAGGCGCTGCCGGGATAGTGGCGCGATATGCGGTAAATCCTTCATCCGTCATGTCAATATCTACGATGTCACCGCCATCGACCTGGTAGTGCAGCTGGACACTGGCGATGCCAAATTCGTCTGTAACTTCGGTGGTAACCTCAACGATATCATCTTCAAATGGTATTGCGGGTGAATGTTGAGTTTTGCGGATCGTGGGTGGCAAATTGGGAGCCTGATCGACATTCACCATGTTCGGTGAGGGGAGGAGAAACACCCATTGGTCGGATGCATCGGGCAATCTTCCATAGGAAATGTCGTCGTTCTGAGGGCCGAAAGTGATCGCATCAACCAGATCTCCGCTTTCGTTGTATATTCCGAACTCTTCTCCATCGCCACTGATATTGAATCCAATATGAGTTGGTCCTTGCTGAGGATCGTTGTCGATCCATAGCAATAGGTATCCTCCGGCTGGGATGGTAGTTTCTTCCGGGCTATTGATTGCGATGGTCGCTTTGACTGGATCGTCCAGATCGTCTGTCACCGTATATCCGCCCACATCAATAGCTGCCGCGCTCGCGTTGTACAGTTCTACCCAGTCGTCATAGTCACCGAGTTCGTCGGTGATGGTGCTGACGTTCCGCGCCATGAGTTCATTGATAATTACACTGCTGGTTTCTACGGGATCGACTCCGGAACCACCTTCATCGCAGGCTGATAACAGGAGAGCAAGCGTTATTATCATTGTTAACGGGATTAATTTCCAGGAGTAATGTAGAGTCTGTGCTTTCATGGGTTGCCACCGGTTAATTTGTGAGATACGTTATACCCAGCTTCAGTATGGGCGTCTGAATACTAAGTAATGCTTTCACCCAAGGTAACGCAACAAAGTCAGGAGTAGTGCTTATATGGTTGGAAGGCTCAACTACAATCTCGACAGGTTCAAGGCACGATTCCTTCGCGCAATTACTCTGATCTCCTGCGTCACAATCGCCATTGCCATGTTGAATGGGTGTGAGCTATCGCCGAACGGCTCTGATGACGAGGACAACGAACCGATTTCAGCCTTCGAGTTGTATTACCCAAGCCGTCTCCCGATAGGAACCGAGCTCCCATATGTGTTGCGTGAAGTGAATACTTCCCCTCGTTTGCTCGGGTGGGAAACGGCAAACATCACTACAACTCTTCAATTTAAACAAGTGCAATTGAAGCGCGGTTTCGGATCTGGCAGACTGTCCCAGTTCGGTCAGGGTGTAACTCATCTGAGTGTTGCCAATGGATCAATCCTTGCCGAAGGCGACGTTGAATTCCTTGAGTTGCCGGAAAGATCGATTGCTGGAACACTCGCAGGATCTGATCTCAACTGGAATGCAGACACTGTAATCGTGGTGACCGACAATATCACCGTGCCATCCGGCTCGATACTGCGTGTTACTGAGGGGACTGTTGTGCTGCTCCACGCTGATGTTCGGCTGGATGTAGAGGGAGAAATTCTCGTATCGGGAACACGGGAAGCGCCCGTATTGTTTACCGCAGTGAATCCGGGAATGGACTGGGGAGAAATAAATATTGCCTCGGGATATGCCCAGTTTGAATGGACCTTCTTCACCCATGGTGGTGGGGATGAGAGTCGATCATTCGGACACTCGAACAGTCAACCCGTTCTCCGGGTTGATGAAGCCATTGCCCTGTTGAACCATTGCTTTTTCCTGGATAACGAGGGTAAAGCAATTGGCAGCCGTGAGGCGCAGGTGACGATGGATTCGTCATTGGTTATGCGAAATGACACCGGCGGTGAACATCATCGCTCTGTAGTAATGATATCAAACACCGGGTTTCTCGACATGCCGACGGACGATGGCGTTTTTGTGGATGATGACAATGATGCCATCTACCTGAATGGTGCGTTTGATGAGTCTTCATATAGCGAAATAACGGATTGTGTTTTTGTAACCGGGAAAGACGATGCCATCGACCATAACGGCGCGTTGCTGCGAATCTCCAATTGTCTGATCGAAGACTTCGCTCATGAAGGCGTTGCGGCTTCAAATACTAACCGGGCATACGTGCTGAACACCTTAATTCTCGGTTGTAATCAAGGTATCGAAGCCGGATATGGAACCCCGGAGGTTATAGTCGATCACTGTGTTCTCGTGGGCAACAACATCGGTTTGCGCTTTGGAGACGAATACACCTCTATGGATGATAATGGCAACATGACCATTACGAACACTATCTCAGTTGAGAATCTGCTACATAACGTCTGGAACTATGACCCTCTTCTGGAAGGACCGCGCGATGATGTAATGTCAATCACCTACTCGATGGTGAACGACACTCTTTACGATAACGAGACAGGCAATGTGACCGGCGAAGTCACTTGGCTTGAGGGTTATTTGCTGGCTCCGAACTCAGTCGGAGTTGGTATGGCGGAGGATGGTTCTGACATGGGTCTGATCCCCTAGGCGCGCAATACTATACTGGATTTGCATTCGAGCCAGAGATTTCGCTATTTTACACGCAATGTCATCTGGCTGTTACTAGACCACTACTGTTGGATAAAAGTTAATTCAGAGCGAATTCCAATAACGCTTAGGGATATGGAGCTATTTGCATGACCGCCCTCTTAAAGCGACGTTTGCTGGTGTCAGCGTTCGCGATCCTCTTCCTTTTATTTGGACTGTTTGCCCCGTTTCAGCAGACGATAACCGCCTATTGTCAGGTGGAAGCTGCTCACCAATGGTCCCTGCGTCACTATGGCTCCAGAATGATTGCTGCTGAATGGGATATAAATCTCACCGGTCGTGACACAGAATCTCTATACTTCCAGATTGATCAGCCTGATATATCCAGGATAGATCGGAAGAGCGTCGTGTAGGAAAAGAGTGTAGATCTCGGTGGTCGCCGTATCATTCAAAAAAAAAGAAAAAAAACAAAACAAACAAATAAACGA
>CAJVXH010000214.1 GCA_913009835.1 uncultured bacterium | reverse complement strand
TAATGTATTATGATGATGGTGTTCTGTCTAGAGTAGTTATTTTAATATTAATTTGTTTTTTTTTTTTTTTTTTCAAGCAGAAGACGGCATACGAGATATATCAGTGTGACTGGAGTTCAGACGTGTGCTCTTCCGATCTAGAAGCTGAAAGATCGCAACACATTTCGAGTATTCTCCTGCCCGGTCTCAGGTTCAATATCCAATGCCAGATAGGTAGCTGAGCCAGAAACCAGAGCTGACTCAATCGCGCCATTGAGTCTATCATACAGGTCCGTCGTGGTCTGCAAGACGGTGTCACCCACCGCGATCATAAATGAACCGGCCTGCCCTGGCTCGACACCATAATGTTGACGGACAGCAAGCAAACGTGAATAACCGACACGGTCATCCAGATTAACCTCATGTACCCGTAATTGCGCACCCCAGCGTTCTTCCAGACCCGGCAAGGTGAACTGGACAATACGGGTACAGGTACGGCAGCCTGTTGAGTGGAAAAAGATGAGGTCTGCTGCGGCATTCGAGCTGATAGTCTCAGCAGGGATTGTGCCATCCACAGAAGATGTATAACCGTCTGATAAGTAGCCGGACAAATCGGAATCGCTCTGACCATCTTCACTCTCTGACTGCCCAGCATCAGGCAAAACATCCAGCGATAGCCGCACACGCAGAAGATCCAAAACGGATGATTCGGTGAAGACATACATCAATTTTTCGGTGGGACCGTCCAGTTCATCAGAGAGCACCTCAAACCGGATCACGACCTGACCGTCGATGAGCACATCAGCCGTCAGGCAGTCACAAGTCGGGTCAGCTTCCAGTGCAACTAGCTGTTCACCGTCATCCCCGATAAAGCGCAAAGTATCGGTGAATACATCGCCACGGGTCCACTCACCGTAGGGAATACTCACATCCCAGGAAGCGACAGGAATATCTCGGGCCATACTGGGTGGAATGCACACTAAAAGCAGGAGGAGCAGGACGGAGGCGAAGCCGCGCTTGCAAGCAAGCACGGGCCTGTTGGTCATCCCAAAACTCTTCTTCATCCCGACTTGCGAGCAAGTCGGGGTAGACACAGGCAGACCACCAGTGTGATTTAAGGGATCAGATCCGCGCTTGCAAGCAAGCACGGGCCTGCTTATCAAACCAGAACTGATAGACGAAAGAGACCAGGCCGCATGTTTGTCTGCAACCCGGCTATTGGAAAAACACTTGTGTTGGGAATCGAGTCTCACTCGATACCAGCTTCAGCTTTGGTCATGATCTTGACGTCAATGATTCGGATGGGTTCAAGGGGGCAATCACCCATGTCAGTTTTGACGGCGGCAATTGAATCAATCACCTCCATACCGCGCAAAACTTGACCGAAAACCGTGTAGCTGCCATCGAGGTGAGGAACAGCGTTAAGGGCAATGTAGAATTGGCTGTCAGCGGAGTTCGGGTCCTTAGATCGAGCCATTGCCAGAGTGCCACGCACATGCTTTGTATCGCTGAACTCGGCCATCAGCGGTTCGTTACGATCTGTGCCGCCCATGCCGTACATATTGCGCGGGGTATCCGGATCCGCTGTTCCCGGATCACCAGTCTGCACCATAAAACCGGGAATCACACGGTGAAAGAGAACGTTGTCATAAACATCCTCAGTAGCCAAACGCTTGAAATTTGCCACATGGTTCGGTGCTACATCCGGATAAAAACCCAGCACCACTTCACCAAGACTCGTTTCCATGACTGCTACTTCGTCATTCACCTGACCTCCGCAACCTGTCGGTACGGCGAGCATGAATGCTACCAGCAGCGCACCGCTAATCATCGTTGAAATCGTTTTACGGAACGACATTGATCCGTTCCTCCGATACTTTATCAGTGAATGTTTTGTTTCTGATCGAATGGATCACGACCGATTGTACGATCAATTATCACCGGAATCTACCTTGACTTTCGTAGGAGGCTCGCGATAGAGGGACCACTGCGTTCACGTTTTACCGTCGGCACAGATCGCATCCAGGGACCCGGCTGATCTTGTGATGCAGCCTGAATCTCGACATTAGAACCTGGTCCGTTCAACTCTTCACCAAAAACATCAAGGGCGAGGTTGGCATCATTATTCGTAGTACTGAGATGCGCCAGAATTACTGAACGAGTTCCCTTTTTTACCATTGCTGCCGCCAATTCAGCACCCTGTTTGTTGCTGAGATGACCTACTTCAGACTTGATACGTTTCTTTATATGCCAGGGATACGGTCCATCCTCGAGCATCTCCGGATCATGGTTCGCCTCACAAACCAGGATGTCCGGTCCGGCCAGCAAGTCTAGCAGATCTGGCGTCCACTCCCCAAGATCAGTCACAACAGCGACAGATCCACCGGAGAAGGCAAAACGATAAGCGAGAGGTTCAGCAGCGTCGTGGGCGATGGGGATTGCCTGTACAGCAATGCCTTCACAATCTTCGATGCTACCGTTTAAGCGACGAACTGAAACTTGCTCGGGCAAGGCCTGCCTGAGAGCTTTGAGAGTGCCCCCCGAAGCCCAGATAGTGGGATGATAGCACTTCAACATTACGCTGAGAGATTGCACATGATCTGCGTGTTCATGCGTGAGGAATATATGCCTGACATCGGCAATATCACGGCCGATATCACTGATCCGTTTGCACAGCTGTTTGAAGCTGAAGCCGGCGTCAACCAGGATCGCAGTGCTGGCAGTCTCAATCCAGTAGGCGTTCCCCTTTGATCCTGATCCAAGCGGGCATACAGCGATGCCGTTATCAATTGCCTGCATGCTTGCTCCCAGGCTCCCTGATCGGAATTTTGGCCAGCCAATCCGGCAGATTGTCAGGTTGGAAGCTCTCTATCTCCAACGTAATCAAGGCTTCAAAAGGAGCGTCCGGCTTAAACCTTCCGGAGCTGCGGTCAACCAGGATAGCAAACGCCACTACCTCACCGCCAGCTGCTCGCACAGCCTCGGCCGCCTTGATGATGCTGCCGCCGGTGGTGACGATATCCTCTATCAGGAGAACACGCTTGCCCTTGACATCGAAGCCGCGGCGGAGCTCCATACCACCATCCGCCGTCTTTTCAGTGAAATATGCCAGAGTTCCAAGCTGACGCGCCATTTCGTAGGATAGAATAATCCCACCCGTGACCGGCCCGACTATAACGTCCGGTTCATAGGCGCGAACCTTTTCCGCCATCTCTGCGATGATTTTGGAAGTAGTTTCCGGATCTTCCAACAGCCGGAACTTTTCCACATAACGGTTGGAGTGAAGACCGCTAGCTAGTTTGAAATGGCCTTCGAGCAGAGCTCCGCGCTGTTTCAGCAGCTCAATAACTTCAGAGTGATCCATGAATACCGTACCCGGAGATTTTAATGGTCAAGCTATCTCTTACGACGAAAACGCTTGACCCATTGATCCAATTTGTCCCGTTCCCTGACGTCCAAATCCGTAAAAGCAACTTGAACGATCAAGTAGTCATCTTTTACGTTATCATCGTCAAGGCTTATCCGTCGAATTTCTGAGGCGATCTCGTTAAACTCGACCCCTTTCGACAGTAGCAGTGTAATAGTAATCTTTTTTCCTACCGGACTCTTTCCCTCTTCGAGGAAACTAATCTGGCGTGTGGCGAAACGAACTCCGCCGGCCGAGAGATCGAGAATGTAACCTCGGTTGGTGCGGATGTCATCGCCCGAACTCCGATATTTAACTATCCCTTCCACCTCCGACCGATCATAAACTCGACGCTGGTATCGGGTGATACGTCCCGGGAATGGCAGATGAATCGGCAGGTGACGAATGTCCAATGGCACCCGATCAGATTCATCCTCTTCACCCTCGTCCCCAGTGTTCTCCGGCAGAATCTCTGTCAGAAACTGGTAGGCGGAATCAGGTCGTACATACCGAACGAGTAACTCTGTTCCATGAGTCAGCCGTTCACCAATTCCTGCCGGGCGCTCAATGAACAATCCCTCCGTATCCACATGCTTGACCGTCGTCTCAAATGAGACCACCTGACTGTCAAGCGCGACACGGCAAGAGACGGGCTCGCCAACGACTAATGTGCGTGGATCTATGTTCAAGCAGTAGTCCCGCGATATGTCAGCCGCGCCGAGACCGTCCTGCGCGGGCATCATATCTATCAAACCTGTGGATAATCCCGACTTGATAAGCAAGTCGGGGCAAACTCGTTTCAATAGTTGATCATCCACGACATAAATGTCGTGGGCACAACCCAATTACCACGGACTTCAGTCGTGGAGTCCGGTATCAAACAAACCCGTGCTAGAAAACTCGTCAAGTGCGGATTATCCCAGACATAAATGTCTGGGGCACAACCCAATTACCACGGACTTCAGTCGTGGAGTCCGGTATCAAACAAACCCGTGCTAGAAAACTCGTCAAGTGCGGATTATCCCAGACATAAATGTCCGGGGCACAACCCAATTACCACGGACTTCAGTCGTGGAGTCCGGTATCAAACAAACCCGTGCTAGAAAACTCGTCAAGTGCGGATTATCCCAGACATAAATGTCCGGGGCACAACCCAATTACCACGG
>CAJVXH010000213.1 GCA_913009835.1 uncultured bacterium | reverse complement strand
ACTCGAATCACACGCGAACGCCACAATCTGCACGTTCATGGATTGCCGCGCGAGACCTATTTGACACAGAGACAGCATACACACTCAGTGGAGTATCTCACAATTCCACCATTGTTCCAAGCCGCGGCGAATCGCAGTCAGGGCGACCCTTTTTTTGAAACTGGGTGAGAGCCTTCACGGGAATTCCTGCCCAGTTTGAAAAAGAGGGTTGCCCTGTGCAGACCCCGATCCTCCTGTCTCGGCAAGAAGAAGCGTACCGGGAAAGGTCCCGACCGTCCACCAGCGGATCACCCCCGGCGCCGCCGATTCCTGTCCGGCAAGTCCTGACATTTCTATTCGGCTTCAACAGGTGTGCCTCCTCCTAAGAAAGTGGGAATCAATTCCATCCCGAATTCTGCTCTCAACAGTAGCCATCACGCTCCGCGTGATGAGCGGACGTCGGGAAGTCTCACGACAAGCAGGACCGATTTCGAGCAATCGTGACATCACGCGGAGCGTGATGACTACAAAAAGCTGGGAATCAATTGATTCCCAGTTCCTAAGCGCTGTCCCACAACTCATAGTAGCCATCACGCTCCGCGTGATGAGCCGATCAAGGGAAGGCTCCGCATCGGACATACGCGACCGGCACTGGTTCGTCTCGCGGAGCGAGACGGATACTTTCGGAGTTTTGGGACAGAACGTAGTCGAAACACCCCGTTGTCAGTGCCCCATGCGCGGCCCGCACAGGCGGGGTTCACCGTGCTGGAGTTGCTGGTCACGATCGGCGTGATGACCGCTCTTGCCGGGTTGCTCCTGCCTGCGATCCATCAAGCACGGGAGACAGCGCGGCATCTCCAGTGCACGAACAACCTCAAACAACTGGGGATCGCCCTGCACAACTTTGAGAACACGCACAAGACATTCCCCGCCGGTTCACCACAGCCGTTTTCTGGCGGCAGTGGCTACCTTTCACCGCAGGCGCAACTTCTCGGGTATGTTGAGCAAGGTAACGTTCAGCAACTGATGGACTTCAACAAAGGGCCGTTCGACAGTCCGAACTACGAGGTCGCCAGTTCGAAGCCATCGATGTTCCTCTGCCCCACAGATCCGCAGCGGGGCCAGCAGACCGACATGGGGTGGACCAGCTACCATGCCAACTGCGGGTCGTGGGTCGGGGTCAATGGTTGGGACGGGGTTTTTGGTCCGAATTATGAAGAAGAGGGGTACGAGCTAGGCCGCTCCAAAGTTGGGCTTGACAGGCGTAAATTGCTCTTGCCATGCCCACCGGGATTTGTTTCGCTATGGGCCGATGGAGTGGACCCAATTCTAGGGCAGGAGCAGGGAGATTGCGATGAGCACTGTCGACGAACGAGCAGCCGAGTCCAAGACGATCCCAGGAACCCGACGGTTTCGCAGTCCCAACCGCGTCCTGGTGCGGTCTTTTCGGCTCAGCCGCGACAAGTGGAAGGGGAGGCATCATGCCGTCCGGGCGAAGCTGAAGCAAGCGCGGCGGTTGGCCGCGGAACGAGGCGCATCGCGAGATCGCTGGAAGGCGCAGTACGAGTGGGAGGCGGCTCGAGCCGTGGCGGCGGAGGCGATGGTCGAGCGACAGAAGAGCGAACTGGAACAGGCTCGCGCGCGGATCGCCGCAATTGAGGGGGCGCAAAAAAAAACGAATTGACGCTGGTGGGTGCAGCGAATGACGCGCTCGCCGCCGCGCCCCCCAAACGGGGTTCCACGCCGCTGGGAGTTGTCGACGGGTGCGTGCGTTTGGTGACGCAGGCAGGTGTCGCACTGCGAACCGTGCCGCGCGTGTTGGCGATCCTCTTGAGGACGCCCAGTGCGACCGACTCGCTTCCCGGGGCATCGTCGATCCGATCGTGGTTGCAGCGGTTGGGCCTGTTCACGCTACATGAGTCGATCGAGCATGCCGACGACTGGGTCTGGCTCGTGGATCACTCGG
Organism: uncultured bacterium; assembly: GCA_913009835.1. Lineage (GTDB taxonomy): Bacteria > Electryoneota > Electryoneia > Electryoneales > Electryoneaceae > BMS3BBIN04. Next base: position 2,627 of record CAJVXH010000213.1, on the reverse strand, counting down.
TGCAACTGGGCGAGACGAAAGTGTGTGTGGTGTTGGGATTGCGGTTGAGCGAATCGCCGCTTCCCGCGCGGTCCTTGCGACACGAGGACGTGCGCACCCTGGCGATCGTGCCGGTGAAAACGTCCACGGGCGAGATCGTCGCGGGGCAGTTGGAGGAAGTCGCAAAACGCACGGGAATTCCGCGGTCGATCGTGAGCGATCGCGGAGGCGACGTGAAGAAGGGAGGCGAACTCTTCACGGCGCGGCATCCGGGAGTGGCGTTGATTTATGACGCGGCCCACCGCGGCGCGAGCCTGCTGAAGCGACGCCTGGAGTCCGATGAACGCTGGTCCGAGTTCGTCAGGTTGCTGGGTCAAACGAAGTCTCGCACCCAACAAACCGCCGACGCGCATCTGCTGGCTCCGGGCCTGCGTCCGAAGGCGCGGTACATGAATCTCAGGTCACTACTGAAATGGAGTCGACGCCTGCTCGCGCTACTCGACCGTGGCGAGGGCGGCGGTGTGGCGACGGCGCGTGCCGAGGCACGCTACGGTTGGTTGCGCACGTTCCGCGAGTCGATCGGAACGTGGTCGCGCTACGAGGCCACCGTCCGTTGCGGCGTGGAGTTCGTTCGCACGCAGGGCCTCTCGATCGCCGCCGCGGGCGAACTAGCGACACGGCTGGAATCGCTACCCGCGGGCGAACGCGACGACGCCTTGGCGGCCGAGTTGATCGAGTTTGTGCGCGTCCAAAGCGCTTCGGCTCGTCCCGGCGAGCGACTTGTGGGAAGCACCGAGGTGCTGGAGTCCCTGTTCGGCAAGTGGAAGCATTTGGAGCGACAAGAATCCCAAAGCGGCATGACGGGCTTCGTGTTGAGCTTGGGGGTGATCGCAGGGAAGTGGCCCCTATCGCGCATTCAATCGGCATTGGAATCGACACAGGTAAAGCATGTGGAGGCGTGGTGCAAGCAATACTTCCCGACGACGCTGCAATCGCAACGGCGCCTGGTCTTCTCTCCCACCTCACCGTAAACAAATCCCGACTGATCGGCATGGCGTGTCAAGCCCAACTTTGGAGCGGCCTAGCCCTGTGCTGCCTGGATTGATTGTATTCAGCGATACGATATAGCCAGAACTTGCATGATACACATAAGGTTCATCGTCACAGCCCAGGGTGCAGTAACACACACACCAACAGGTGTAGATGTATCCTTCTGGTCGAGCCAGCATTTTCCTGCGGCTATTCTCTCCTCCCGAAAAGAAATTCGTGACCTCGACGAAGTTACTACGTTTGTCTTTGCTCATCGACATGGTTTGCACCTCCACTATGATTAGGGCATTGATTGGGCACACGCGGTATCTTCATCTTCACTCTTACCAAATGTTTTACAAGGTACGACTAACCTTCTAGAACTTGGCTAAACGTATAAGTCATCATATCTCGGTCAGGATGCTTCGAATTATGAAGTGCCTGAGTCAATTCACGCCGCGCCGGCACTCCCGTCTTCAGATCCACATAGCTAACAAGGTGAATCTTCTTAGAAATTCCTTCCCGAAGGATCTGTTCGGCACGACTTGACTCCCCTTTACCATTCACAAGTCGTTGCACTTTCGCTATCTTCTGTTCTGAATCCTCAGCCACACTGCTCCTTAGCGCCGCCTCTTCAGGTCCGGTGCCTCCAGTTGCCGCTACGACATCGGCGTATGCTTGGCTAGTTAAACGCTTCTCTGCCTGCATCTTGACCGTTTGACGTCCGGCGACCTCGGCAAAACCTACAACTTCGCAGTTTAGATCAATCTTGTCGGAAATTACCAAACCATTTTTCAAGGCTGTATTGGTAAGAGTCCATTTTGCCCCACGGCTTAAAGGTTTGCCTTTTGGATAGTCAAATGCAAGTTGAGACCCAACCACACTGCAAGCGGGACTTACTTTTGCTTTAGACACTTTCCGCGGGCTACCTTGTTCAATTTGATAATAGTCGAAAGTGGCATTGTCCATGACGACTATACAGCTGCCGCTTGATTCTCCGCCATTAACCATCCGAGATTTCGTAGCGATCATGGCTTCGCTAATAGACAGAGTTGGCTTATCGTCTACTATAGGTGGCACGGCAGTAATCAGACCATCCACAAAGACATAAAAAGTTGGAAGTTCTGGGAATTTGGTTGGATGCATGCCCTGTTCACTGTAAGCGGCGTTGAAAAGAACGAGTCGATTATTGGAGCCGACTTCTGGCTTGTAGTTGAGTGTGTACGTTGAAGGACCACTAATTGCCTTAACAGGAATATTGACCGTCCTCAAATCACGTTTCCATTCATTCCCGTAATCAGGGTTTTCGCCTACTACCATACCTGGTGGCAACGGAACTTCCTCCCACTCACTCTCAGGCAACTCGACATCGTACCTTTCTCTTAAAGCACGAATGATAAACGGCGAAACTGCCAGGGTACCGATTGCTGTGCCTATGACAGCGCGTCGGGTCACTTTCTTCTTGTCCATGATACTGTCCTCTCGAAAAAGAGTACTTTCGAAATACAACGACCGTGTTCAGAACCTGCGGCACTCTAGATCGGAAGAGCGTCGTGTAGGGAAAGAGTGTAGATCTCGGTGGTCGCCGTATCATTAAAAAAAAAAAAGAAGAAGAGAAA
>CAJVXH010000212.1 GCA_913009835.1 uncultured bacterium | reverse complement strand
GGTAGCCGATTTTCCGATGAGGTGAAATCCGTCCGGAAAACGTTCAACCTGGTCGCTGTGACTCATCCAGGTGGTGGTCTGAGTTGGCACGCCTTCCAGCAACGGGCCGTGATCATCCAGCACGTTGACCACCCGCCGTCCATATTCAGCGGAGTCCGTCGCCACCACCAACCCACCGGCTTCACGTGCGATCCAATGCAAACCGTAGCAGATACCAAGAACTGGAATGCCCATTTCGAGCAAGCCCGGGTTGGCGGTGGGAGCGTCATCATCGTACAGACTAGCCGGCCCACCGGAGAGGATCAACGCTACCGGATTGTGTGCCTTGACGTCGTCCAGCTTGGCGGTGCAGGGTAGGATCTCGGCATATACGCCGCGTTCACGTATGCGACGTGCGATGAGCTGAGTGTATTGCGACCCGAAGTCTATAACCAGAACGCTATCGTAATCAGCCACGGCCATTGTCCTTGTTCCGCATCCAGTCCACTTCCCAACTGTTCGCACGCATACTTTTCAAACTCTTCAGGCTAGTCCAGTCTATTTTCAACGGCGTCACCGCGACATACCCATCATTGGTCGACTCAAAATCGCCGCCATTGGTACTCTCAATCTGAGTCATCTTCCCACCCAGCCAATAGTACGGGCGCCCGTATGAATCAAGACGACTGTCCACCACCTCGCGATACATAACCTGAGAAACCGGGGTGACCCGCACTCCCTTGAGCTGGTCTGCAGGGATCGGAGGCACGTTCACATTAAGGACTTCGTAGCCATCCGGCTGGTGATCCCCTATACGCTCTAGGACGAATTTCGCCGCCCTCGTCGCGCCCGAAAAATCGCCAAAATCATATGATGCTACCGAAACCGCTATCGCCGGAAGTTCATTCATCGCCCCTTCGATGGCGCCAGCGACAGTGCCGGAATAGTTCGCATTCAAGCCGACATTGCTGCCACGGTTGATCCCGCTGAACACCATGTCCGGCGGATCATCCTTGAGCAACTCACTGATCGCGAGTTTTACACAATCGGCGGGGGTGCCGTTGATGCTCCACCCCTTCATCCCGACATGATCGAGTGGCCTGGCGCGCAAGGGATCGTGCAAGGTGATGCCGAGGGCCACAGCCGACTGTTCAGTTTCCGGCGCGGCGACGACCACCTCTGTGTCAGGTAAATCAATCAGTGCGTCATATAATGCACGTATGCCGAGGGATTGGTAACCATCATCGTTTGTAAGAAGAATTTTCATGAGTATACCTGGCTGCGGACTGCGGGCTACTGCCTGCGGCAAAATATGGTTTAGGCCCGTGCTTGCTCGTCAAGCGCGGATTAACCCAGACATGAATGTCTGGGGCACGACACGAAACAGACTCGTACAATAGAACTCGTCAAGCGCGGATGATCCCAGATATATCAGGGCAAAAGACTATCTCACCTGAAGTCCGAAAGTAGTACCAACGGACCCACTATCCCACACGCAATCTCCCGGTTCGCTCCTGAGAAAAGCGCGTTGCCCAGGCAACGCGCTCGATAAACTCGAGATCCTTCGCGAAGCTCAGGATGACGGGTGTGGAGATTCACGTCACCCCGGGTTCACGAACCCGGGCTACACGTCGCTAACGAGCAGCTTCATCAGATCGGCGATATTACCCACGTTCTCCAGATCATCAACCATCGCTTTGACTTGTGCCTGACGTCCTTCGCTCAACACGCCTTCCGCCAACGCGCCAAATTTGGCATCCAAGGCAGCGTCGCTGATCGGATACTCCGGGTGACCCATCGGATATTCGACATACTTGACATGATTGACGCCATCCGTTGTACGAATCGTGATCTCGTTGGGCTGCTTGGCCGGGAAGAGCGCTTCGTAAGCTGGTTCACCGGACACCGTCAACTTCTTGAGCTGGGCGCGCACGGTCGGATCATAAATCTTGCTCTCGTCAAAGCTGGCCGGGGTGATCTTACGATCAACCACCGCCACCGCGATACAGTACGGAAGACTGTGGTCAGCGGACTCACGGGTCTGCGGATTGTACTTGGTCGGATCGGACAGGATGTCAGCCGCTCGGGAAATGGTCTTCAAGTGGATGCTTTCGATCTGATCTGGCTGCAGGTCATGCTCAGTGATGAGCTCGATGACAGCCGTCAACGGCGCATGCGTGAGTGCCTCGGTGGGGAATGACTTGAGACCGCACTGCACAATGCGCCATGGGGAACCAGCCTTGGGCAGATTGTCCGTCAGAATCTCGCCCTTCCAGTCGTCGCCATAGGCATCAAACAGGCCTTCTTTGCCGTCGATGACATGGGCTGGACCCTCGAATCCACGTGCGGCCAGTTCCGCTGCCAACGCACCGGACTGAGTCGCCATCGGATCGGCGGCGTTCTTCATCATGGTCAAATGACCGGCGGTGATCGCGCCGAATGTTCCGTGACGGCTGCCGCTGATCCCGGTCGCGTGCGCGATCTGGGTAGCGTTCAAGCCCATCATCCGTCCACATGCTACCGGCGACGCGAACGCGGTCAATGTCGCATGATGCCATTTGCGTTCACGGATGCCCGGAAAACCAGCTTCACACAGCCGCATCTCGACTTCGTGACCGATAGCGATAGCCAGCAACAGTTCCTTGCCGGATTTTCCCATGCGTTCGCCCAACGCCAACGGGCCGGGGATAATATCCGACGGGTGGCTGGGGTCCTGCTTCCAGTAGATGTCGTTGTAGTCGAGGGCGCGAACCATCAACGCGTTCAACAGGGCCGTCTCAACAGCAGGCAGCTTCACGCCCGAGCCGATGACGGTCGTCTCTTCCGCGCCACCTTTCTCCTCCAGATAGCCACGCATGATGCCGACATCGTGCGTTTTATATCCGCCCAACGCGCAGCCGATGGAATCGTAGAGGATGGTCTTCGCCATCTCAACAGCTGCGGGATCAAGGTCTTCGTATTTGGTGTCCGCCGCCCAGGCAGCGATCTGTTCCGAGATGGTCGCCATGCTCCGTTTCTCCTGACAGTAGTACGGGTTGTAGTTGCTCTTGGATACCGAGTTTACGAGCGTTTTTTCACAAGAGCAAGACCTGCACTGGAGACCGAATCTGTTTCGCCACGACACTTGTTCTTATCTTCACGGGCCAAGTGAACTCGACCTGAACTGGAGATCGTCCGATGGTGGATACACGAGTTATTCAGCCAGCCCGGCGTACCGAACACATCAAGTACGCCGTCCGAGATATTGTCGTCGTGGCCGATGAAACCCGCAAGACCGGCAAAGAGATGCTCTATCTCAACATCGGCGATCCAAACCAGTACGATTTCGAGACACCGCGGCCGATGATAGAGGCCGCGATCAAAGCCATGAACGCGAACCATTGCGGTTACAGCCCCAGTTCAGGCATCACGCCAGCGTTGGAATCCATCGAACGATATGCCGCCGGTAAAGGCATACGAAACATTCGCGACATCTTCATCACCACCGGCGGCTCGGAAGCTATCGAACTGGTGCTGACCAGCCTGGTCAACCGTGGCGAAAATGTCCTCCTCCCCTCACCCGGTTACCCCTTATACACCGCGGTCATGGCGAAAATTGAGGCGGACGAGAATCCCTATTACCTCAACGAAGCCAATGACTGGCAGCCGGATCTTGAAGATATCCGCTCCAAGATCAATGATAAGACTCGCGCAATTGTCATCATCAACCCGAATAATCCGACCGGGTCAAACGCTTCCCGTGAGACGCTGATCGGCCTTATCAAGATCGCGAAAGAGCACAATCTGGTCATCCTGTCTGACGAGATTTACGACAAGCTATTGTTCGACGGCGGCGAACATGTCAGCATCGCCTCGCTCGACCCGGACGCTCCGGTCGTCACCTTCAACGGCATCGCCAAAAACTACCTCAGCCCTGGTTGGCGCATCGGCTGGGGGATTGTCAGCGGTCAGGAAACCATGCTGCGTCCCTTCATCGAGGCGGTGAACAAGCTGCTGCGCGCGCGTCTGTGTGCGAACCATCCACTGCAATATGCCATCATGCCCGCCCTCGACGGAGACCAGGCTCACCTCCCGGAAGTCATGGACAAACTGCACCGCCGCCGTGACCTGACATTCAAACGTATGAACGAGATCCCCGGAATTTCGTGCGTAAAACCGGGCGGTGCCTTCTATGCCTACCCGAAGCTTGAGATCGAGGGTGACGACGAAATCTGGGTGAAGGAGCTGATCCGTGCGACGGGTGTGGTAGTCGTTCCGGGCATGGGATTCGGACAGGTTCCAGGGACGAAACACTTCCGTATCGTCTTCCTCCCACCGGAAGATGTGCTCGAAAAAGCCTACGATCAGATCGGTGAGTTCATGGTGAAGTGGGAAGGGTAAGTCATTCCTCTGCATTCTGATTTCCAGCAACAACCGATAAACATCCAACCCCGGCCATATTCGCCGTGGTCTTCTTTCTATTTAATTAGTATTTAATTAGGGACAGACCCACAGCTGTCCCATTAAAAGTTGAGGAAATTCAACTGGTTAGATTTGGCATCGACATGTAGCGGTGTTGTGTTTGTGCTAAGTAGTTGTTTTATAGGCATGCGTTCGAACAGG
>CAJVXH010000211.1 GCA_913009835.1 uncultured bacterium | reverse complement strand
ATGCATCACACCACTTTCATCGATTCTCCACGCACCAAATCGAAAACAGGAGTTTATCCCATTCGGTGGCCCGGGAACTAACTGCCAACTGTCACCGAAATCTGTGGAACGGTACATACCCGGGCCGTATGGAGCAACATACAGGTGGCCACTGTATGGGTTGCGGTAAATCTCGTAGCATGCCTGGGAGTAATCAGATAAACCGTTTTCGAGTCTAGACCATGTCTGGCAATAGTCCTCGGATATCCAGATACCTGAGGGTGAGGTGGTTCCGGTGATCACACGTCCGGGTCGTTCCGGGATGGCGATGAACTCCAGTGGGATTTCTGGAATCCACTCGGTTTCAATCCATTGCCATGACAGGCCATCGTCATGAGAGATCAGGAAAGGTTCATGATTCTGTTGAGCGATTCTATCCCATGCTGTTAACGCCAGCAAGTCTCCATTTTCAAGCCGTTCCATGTCGATAATAAAGCCATCAACATCGGTGAGCTGATCCATGAAGGTCAATTGCTGGAAAGAGTGTCCAGCATCAACGCTGCGCAGGATACCGCCGGTTGTGGCTCCACCAGCGTCCGGATCGGGACCGAAATAGCCGTAGACATACACGGTGTCCGGTCGGCCCGGTTCGAGGTACATGCCTTGAGTTCCACTGGAGATGGGCCTCAGGTCAACGAAAGTCCAAGCGCCTCCACTAGAAGTGCTGTAGAGAAATCCATTGCTCCGGGCGTCATACATCCGGTAACCATCGCGCAGAATCTGTACGTGGTTCTGATTCGGAAGCGGTATCTCATCTGGCCAAAAAAGACCCACATCATATTGAAACCAGTCACTTCCTCCATTGACACTAAGATACGCTTCCATGCGACTAGTTGGGGGGTGTGCGTCCAGATAGGCGATTAAGGTATCTGCTGCAGGATCCATTGCATCGACTGATTTTCCATTGAGCACATAACTGTCGGTTATTTGATCATTGATCGGTTCCCAGGTTTGTCCACTATTCTCGGTAATCCAGAATCCGCCATTGGCTAAAGAAACAATGATCCGGTTTCCAGATGAATCAGATGCAATGCCTGTTGGTGAGGCTTGACCTATGTTCACTACGCCCCATTCTGCCATAGCAAGACTGACGATAATCAGCAAAAGGGCTATTAATAGTAAGGAACTACGCATTCTAACCTCCTTAAGAAATAATGGGTGGCAGACAATTCATCCGCCACCCATTCAGAAGTTGATCAGTCTTCTTCGTTAATGTACACACTATGCCATCCTGAACAAAGTGAAGGATTTCGTTGTTGACCTGGTGATCAACCCAGACATGAATGTCTGGGGCACGTTGCTCCCATTTCAGGATGGCTAACCCTCCCCCTGCTGTACCGACTTCGGGTCTAGTACTGACGCAACGGTCCTGAGCCGCGTCTCTGTTCGAGTTTCACATCCCGCAACATGGGCGCTTTAATACCGATTTTTAGATAGAAGCCTTGACCAATGCCCTGCGGTCGCCAGCTGAAAGTGCCCTCCCAGCTCTCCAGGTCACGGGTCACCATCAGGTTGGATGAGGCGATATCCTTGGTCAACAGGTTGAGATTGGTGCCGTAGCTGAAGCTCCACATTTTGGTGAGTTTAAGACTGAGCGTGGCGCCTATCTGCAGGTTCTCACGCGGTAGCATGGGATTATCCATGCTCAGGCTATAGCGTGCAGTTCCAGTAATTGTCCATGGCGAATTGCCAGCGCCAGTGAAGCGTTCAGACCTGTCGCCAAACCGATCGTTGATATCTCGCCGAATATTCTCCTGGGTGCGTGGAGTATCGACTGTATCCGGCTTGCTCTCAGCGCGAACTTCCCTTGGAGCGAATGGACTCGGCCCGGAAATGGTGAAGCGTGAATTGGTCGAGAATGAAGTCATCCGTAACACATTAAGCCCGCTGGCATTTTCACGGTCCCAATAGAACTTGTTCACTCGCCGATTATTCTCCACGTCGTATTGATAGAAACTATGACGTGTGGTGAAATCCACGCTCAGTTGTTTCAGGGGGCCGATCTGGTTCTTCGCGGTTATCGGGCTGGCACGGAAATTCGCGCTCAGATCACCGAATCTCATGCTATCGGCTGCGAAATTATAGCTGGTGCTAAGATTGTAGGTAAACAGGTCCAGCTTGGATTCTATCTCCTCGCCCTCGTCATCCAATTCGACACGTTTCATCTGAAACAGATTGCCCAGGCTGAAGGTGGTGCTTAGCTGGCGTGTGCGTGATGTTCCACCCAGGATACTTCCGGAATAGCGGTCCTGTTCACTTGAATAGGTAACATCTTCGTATGTGGTGTCGGGGATGTCCGGATCAATGATTGGAACCGAGACCGTGCGTTCGAGTTGCTGATAGTATCCGAATTCGGGGTCGGAGAAGTCTGGCTGATACCGCAGGCCGATGGTTGGGGTCAGCACGTGCCGCACGGTCTGAACCGTTCCCCAATTTATCGGGAAATAGCCATAGATTTTGGTGGTTGAGTTCAGGTTTGCGTTGAAGGTTCTACGTTGGAAGAAGCCGCGTTCCTGAATTGAGTAAGCGTCGCCATTTTCGTCCAGAAACCACTTCTTACGTTCCAGCAACCAGTCCTCGCTGTAGCTGATGGACGGGTTAATATTGAGATACTTGATCACTTTTTGCGGTGATTTGAAGCTGATGTTGTGATCCATTCCGCTGCGCCACGTTTCGTGGAGCTCCCGTTCGCCGGCATCATTGTAGACGAGATTTTCGTCGCGATTGTTGCGCAGATTGGTGCTGTACGACATTGTCAAGCTGTTGTACCACTTCTCGTCCTCGTCATCGAGGCTGTGCTGTGCAATTCGTTCGCTGGGTGTCAACCTCTTCTCGGGCGGTTCGTAGAGCAATGTCTTGTCTGACGATTTCCTCTGCTTTTCGCTGGGGAAGAAGTGAATCAGACCGTGATTATACCTCATGTTGGGGAGTGTCTGGCTGTTTGTCTTGTCAATCAGATCTTGTTCATGGCTGACATTCATGGATAATGAAGACCCACGATCCGGCCAGTTCTTCGACAATGTTGCGTTGGAACGTAAGCGTTGGTTCAATTGACGGTTAGCGTTGAACACGTCGGTTCTATTGTATCCGCTGCTCATGAACGAACCCTTTGCATTCAAGCGCATAGTCGGGCTGAATGTCTGATTGTGCCTGAAATCCACGTCCCATCCTTGGGAACCGGTGTTTTGATTGTCAATTGACCCGCTGATTCCTCCGTTGAAACTGTCGCGATTTTTATAGACCATTGTTGATGATAGCATCAGGCCGGTTTTCTCGAAGAAATTGATCCGCGTTTCCAAGTCCCAATAGTCGGAAGCCGCCCAATAATAGCCGAACCCGCGCAGGTTTCTCCCACGGCTGCCTGACTGTCCGAAAGTGGGGATGAGGATTCCGCTGCGCCGTCCTCGCTGGATAGAGAACACCGCAAATGGCAACGCAAACACCGGCACTTCACCGAAACGCAACACTACCGGCCGTCCGACGACCTTGTCGCCAACTAACATTTTCATCTCACTACTGGTGAATTTGTAGTCCGGCGGGTTATCCATGCTGGTGGTGAAATATCCGTCCTTCACATACAGTATTTTGTCACTGACTTTCTGGATTTGGGCACCGTGGTAGATTCCGGTATCGAATTCAGTATCACCATTTTCAACATAGCCGCCGCGGGTCTTGATATTGACCTTGAGCAGGCTGCCTTCTATGGTCTGATCGCCATCGGTGAAGGTGGGCTGGCCGATGGTCATTATTGTGTCGATCTCGGTGTTGGTTGAATCGGTGTACAGGGTGTCAAGGGTTGGAGTGGCACTCATCAGGTCAGCGGTCCAATCCACCTCGATCCGATGCGCTCGTAGTATCATTCCCTTGTACTCAACAGCAGCTTTGCCGGTTAGCACGGTGACTCGGTCTGGCACCCGGAAAAATATGTTTTCAGCGGAATAGACGATTGTGGTGTCGAGATCGGACTCGTTCTGCTTTGTTCCAGCGAGAGAATCGATAGCAGTGCTGTCGGCGGCGAACAGGGAAGAGTCCAGAGCAGTGCTGTCCAGCTCAAGAGAATCCGCTATTGTTTCGACCGGGTAGAGCAGGGAATCGGGCCCCGGCCCGGTGGTTATGAAGCCACGCATTTCCGGTGGGCCATCGAGGGAAATCATGGTGGAATCAGCTGTCGTCGTATCGGACGTTGCCTGAGTTTCAAACGGCTCCGGATGTGTTCTGATTTCAGGCTGTGTGGTAACGCAGGCTGACAGCAGAATCGTGATCAGTACCGACAATGTGAGAGAGGTGATGAACCGGAAATTTTGCCTGGGATAATCCGCGCTTGACGAGCAAGCACGGGCCTGATTCAAGGTGCCCCTGCGGGCTTTGCCAGCAGGGCTGACCGAGTGTCTATCAGCCGCGTTGGCAGAGAGGGTGGAGAAATGCCCACGACATTCATGTCGTGGATAATCCGCGCTTGACGAGCAAGCACGGGCCTGATTCAAGGTGCCCCTGCGGGCTTTGCCAGCAGGGCTGACCGAGTGTCTATCAGCCGCGTTGGCAGAGAGGGTGGAGAAATGCCCACGACATT
>CAJVXH010000210.1 GCA_913009835.1 uncultured bacterium | reverse complement strand
GAACTCCGTGTCAAGTTTATCGACTGGATCGGTACGTACATACCCCAGGTGGTACCAGTGCTCGAGCAGGAGATGGGTGAGGCGACGATGTTCGCGGATCAGGCTCGTTCCATAGTGTCAGGGCTGCTCGAACAATCGGCGAATGTACTGGCTCAAGTGGTGAACGTCTTCACGCTGCTCAGTATCATGCCGATCCTGATTTTCTTCATGCTGAAGGATGGCAGGCAATTCACTCGCTCTCTCATCGCTCGCGCTCCGAACCGTCTCTTTGAGATGTCCCTCTCGCTGATACATAAAATCAATCGTACCATCAGTGATTACATCGTCAGCGTTGTGATCTCATCGGTGTTTATCGCGGTGCTGACAGGGATCGGATTGTGGTTGCTGGATATCAAGTATTCGCTGGCGTTGGCGGTGGTTTCGGGCTTGTTCAACATTATCCCCTTCTTTGGCCCGATGCTGGCGATGGTGGTGGTCTTCGCGGTGATACTGCTCACTGAGTCAGCGGTGCTGTGGCCCTTGCTCTGGGCGGGGACATTGATGTTTGTAATTCAGCAGATTGAGTCGGTCGTAGTCAAACCGGCCTTGCTGTCCCGCTCGATGTCGATCCACCCGGCTGTGGTTATCCTCGCCGTGTTAGTTGGAGGACGAATCGCCGGAGCGATAGGGATGTTCGTGGCCATCCCGGTCTATTCGATCATCCTGATTGTGGTAACAGACCTCTACAGTCACTTGAAGAATTACCGTATCATTTAGTTAACTCGTTTCAGTAACGCTCAACCCAGGATTGATGATGCCCCAGGACACTTATATCGACCATACTCCGTCTCCGATGCCTTCAGACCCTATAGTTGATCTAGAGCTCGTAAAAGCTCATCAGCTTTCTGACGAAGAATATGCGCAGATCATTGAGCTGCTCGGTGGACGCACTCCGACTTTCACCGAGATCGGTGTGTACTCGGTGATGTGGTCGGAACATGCCAGCTACAAGAATTCTATTCTCCAGTTGAAGACGCTACCACGAAGCGGTGGAAAGTTGCTGGTGGCGGCTGGCGAGGAGAACGCTGGTCTGGTGGATATAGGTGATGGACTCGCGGTTGCTTTCAAGGTCGAGAGTCACAATCATCCCAGTGCGGTGGAACCGTATCAGGGTGCTGCTACTGGCGTTGGCGGGATACTGCGCGATGTCTTCACCATGGGCGCACGTCCGATCGCCTGTCTGAACAGTCTGCGTTTCGGTATGCCGGATGATGACCGTGTGCGCTACCTGGTGGATGGGGTCGTGCGTGGTATCGGCGACTATGGTAACTGCGTGGGCATCCCGACAGTCGGAGGTGAAGTTTACTTCGATAAGGCTTATCAGGGCAATCCGCTGGTTAATGCCATGGCGGTCGGCATCGTCGAGCAGGATAAAGTTCTGAAGGCGACCTCCGGCACCGAAGCTGGTAATCCGGTCATCTATATCGGGTCACACACCGGGCGTGACGGCATCCACGGCGCCACTTTCGCCAGCGTGGAGCTGAGCGATGAATCCAAAAGCCGCAAATCGAACGTGCAGGTCGGTGACCCTTTCACCGAGAAACTGCTACTTGAAGCAACGCTTGAACTGGGCGAAACAGACGCTCTCGTCGGCATTCAGGACATGGGTGCGGCTGGATTGACCTGTTCCTCTTGCGAGATGGCGGGAAAAGATGGCTCAGGCGTTTTCATGGATCTCGACCTGGTCCCACGTCGCGAAGAGGGGATGACGCCCTACGAAGTCCTGCTCAGCGAGAGTCAGGAGCGGATGCTAGTTGTCGCCAAACGTGGGCAGGAACAGGAAGTCTTTGACATCGTCCGCCGCTGGGATCTACAGGCGGTCGAAGTGGGGCACACAACGACAGATGGACGTATGCGTGCCAGCGCCAGCGGGCAACTGGTACTTGATATCCCTGTCGACACACTCATCCTCGGTGGGGGCGCGCCTCAGTATGTGCGCGAAGTTGAGGCTCCAGCTGAAAAGGCTGTTGCAGCTGAGACTGCTGAACCGGATGACTTTGCGGCAGCCACTTTGGAGCTACTTGGTTGTGCTAATATCGCCAGCCGACGTCATGTGTTCCGTCAGTACGATCACACCGTCGGTGCCAGCACTCGACTCGAGCCTGGACAGGGAGATGCAGCTTTGGTTCGTGTCGCTGGCACCAACAAGGCACTCTCCATGGCAATTGATTGCAATGGGCGCATGCTGAGTCTTGACCCACGTGAAGGCGCGCGTCAGGCGGTGGCGGAAGCCTGCCGAAACGTGGCCTGTTCAGGTGCAACTCCGCTCGGTATTACCAATTGTCTCAACTTTGGCAATCCCTACAAACCGAAGATATACTGGACCTTCACTGAAGCAGTTGCTGGAATGGGGGAGGCTTGCCGGGCATTTGGCACCCCGGTCACAGGTGGAAACGTATCATTCTACAATGAAAACCCGAGCGGCGCTATTTATCCAACTCCGGTAATAGGCGTTATCGGACTTGCGGAAGACATCAGCAAAACCATCGGGATGGGCTTCAAACGTGAAGGTGATGCTATCTTCCTGCTCGGTCCGGATAGTGTGAGTTGGGCTGGTAGCGAATGGCAGAACCTGCGTGATGGGTCTCCATCTGGCGAACTGGCACAGATCAACCTCGAACTTGAAGCAAAGCTTCAAGAATTTCTGATACAGAACATTCAAAAAGGTTGGATCAGTGCTGCACATGATCTCTCTGATGGTGGGCTCATGATCAGCTTATGTGAGATGGCATTGACCAGTCCGCAGCGCAGTATTGGCACCCTCTGCGAAAGGGAGGATGAGGTTACAGCCTCATGGTTGTTCGCAGAAGGACCATCGCGGGTGATAGTTACAGTATCACCTGAGGTTATGGACGATTTCGAGGAGTCTGCTGAGAAGGCTGGCATTCCGATAGATTGGATTGGTACGACCGGCGGGAATGGTGTTGGTTTCCGAACCGTGTTCAGCGTTTCGTTTGACGAAATGGCGGACGCTTATGATAACGGTCTCGAACGCGCCCTCGGTCTTCATGATAGCAACTCCTGAGTAACTGGAAGACGGGGTTGCAATGGCAAGATACACTCCGGCATTTCTACGGGTAGCCCTTCGCCCGCGCATGACCATGCGTTGGGTACTGGAGGACGATCCCAATTTTGGGGTGATGATTATCTCCCTCGTCGCCGGAATCACCGCGATTCTACGCACCAGTTTGCTGCACGGCATGCATCCGCTTCCCGGCTTGATGGGTTTACATCCCCAGCTCGATTCCATCATTGCCTATGGTATTGGCGCAACACCTGAATGGCCACTCTTGATTGCCACTGTCGGTATTGCGGGCGGTCTGTTGGGTTTGATGGGGGTATATCTTGGGGCACTTCTACTCTGGCCGGTAGGATTGATTCTGGGGGGGAGTGGGCGATATGCGGACGTACGTTCAGCCCTTGCCTGGTCATTCGTACCGTATTCCTGGTTGCTACCGCTCTGGATAATGGTGACGATTCTGGAAGGGCCGGAGTTACGGCTGACAGGCTTCAACTACCTGACCATGCTACCTGGTGCTGATAGTGCGCTGATAATCTGGATACTGGTTATCTGTGACTACACACTCCGAGTCCTCGGTTTAGTATGGCTGGTGCTCAGACTCTCCGTTGCCCATAGGTTCACACTCTTGAAAGCTGTCATCAATACTGGTGTCATCGTCGCGCTGCTACTTTATCTGGTACCTCGATTTCATTCTCTGGGCTTCTAACAAAAACGACCACCCGTGATCGGATGGCCGTACATGTTGGCAAATATCAGCCTATTTAGCTTTGTTCAGTTCTGCATCAATTATTAACGTTACATTCTCGCCAACCAGAAGACCGCCAGTCTCGAGCGTCTTGTTCCAGGTCAAGCCCCATTCGGTCCTATTTATTGTACCGGCAGCGCTAGCTCCAACTTTGGTTGTGCCCATGAAGTTGATCGGATCGCTGGGACCATCTACCATGAGTTCGATCTCTTTTGATACGCCAGCGATAGTCAGGTCACCAGTAACTTTAAGCTTGCCCTTACCAGCTGATTTGATCTGCTTACTCACGAAGGTCATTGTCGGATACATCTCAGCATTGAAGAAATCTGCGCTCAATAGATGTTCGTCACGCTTGGCGTTACCAGTGTCGATGGAGTTGACATTAATCGTAACGTTCACGGTGGAATTCATCGGATGATCCCGATCATAGACGATCTCTGCGTTGTAATCGGTGAACTCACCCCAGGTATAGGTAAGTAAATGTTTGACCTTGAATTTCACTGTTGAGTGAGCTTTGTCAATGCCCCAATCAGCTGCATATGTGCTCTGCACTGTTACCAGTGCCAACAGAACGACGGCTACCACCATTATCTTTTTCATGAAACTTCTCTCCTAACGTAACTGTCTGTTTGCATCTGAAGTGTTGAACTCCAGGGCTTCAAGTTTTTGTGGTGTGAATAGCTACCACAGATCGGAAGAGCGTCGTGTAGGGAAAGAGTGTAGATCTCGGTGGTCGCCGTATCATTAAAAAAAAAAACAAAAACAATCAAGCATCACACTCACTCCATACAAACATACTCAACGCCATCC
>CAJVXH010000209.1 GCA_913009835.1 uncultured bacterium | reverse complement strand
ATTCCACGTCTAAAAAAGGTCATCAACGGTGAAGATGAGGGCGGCATTACCGAAGCCGTGAACTGGAAAGGCGGCGGCGGTTTCCGCTACTACCGGCTGGGGCCGTCCCTGATCGTTGAAGACGAATGGGGCAACCCGGTCATCAACTCCGAGTTTAACGCCGCCATGCTGGCTGAGGCCATGTGCAAGCTGGAGGGCTTCGGATACGCCCCCAGTGAGGATGTTTACTGGATTCACGGCAAGAGCACGGAGACGGATTTTCTTTACGTGACCACCCAGTTCATGAGCAGGGATATGTTGACCCGACTTAGCGACGAGGTCGGACCGGAGCGCAGCCTGCTCATCTGCTGTTCCGCTTTCCGCTGTGATCCGGGCCAGTTCCCCAACCTGACCATCAAAAAAATCCCAAAGGCGGTGCTGAAGAAATGCGAGTGGGGCCACGATGATTACAGCCTGGAGATCCAGAACCTCCCCAAGGCACCACCGGAACCGGAAGAGCAGACGGAAGACAAGCCCGCCAAGCCACGCCGGAAATTCGGCAAGGGCAACCCGGCCCAGACCTCGTTGTTCGACGTGGAAGGTGAGCAATGAGCATTCAACAGGTCAACGCCATCAGCAACCGCCTGAGCCTGCGCCCCCCGCAGCGGGATTCACTGGAAATTCTGGCCCGCATGTGTGAGATCATCTCACTTGAGAAGGACAGCGACACCGCCCAGGCGTTGGCAGCGATCAAGACCGAGTTCCCGACCGTAGAAGACTTCGAGCGTGATTTCCCCTCCCTCTGCTTTGCCCTTGCCACGGGGGTCGGTAAGACACGATTAATGGGCGCCTTTATCAGCTACCTGTATTTGAGCGAGGGCATCCAGCATTTCTTCGTGCTGGCGCCGAACCTGACAATCTACACTAAGCTGATCGCCGATTTCATGCCGAACACGCCGAAGTATGTCTTTCAGGGCATCTCTGAGTTCGCAGTCAACTCGCCGGAAATTATCACCGGCGATAACTACGAAAGCGGGCGCGGCATTAGAGGAGCCGATCTGTTTGGGAATCCCGATTCCATTCACATCAATATTTTCAATATCTCGAAGATCAACAGCGAAGTACGCGGCGGCAAGAGCCCGCGCATCAAGCGCCTCAGCGAGTACATTGGACAGAGTTACTTCGATTATCTCGCCGGGTTAGACGACCTGGTAATGCTGATGGATGAATCGCATCGCTATCGGGCCAGCGCCGGAGTGCGGGCGATCAATGAGTTGAATCCCATCCTGGGACTGGAGCTGACCGCCACGCCACAGGTGGAGCGTGGCCAGCGTGCTGATCCTTTCAAGAATGTCATTTACAGTTATCCCTTGAGCAGTGCGATGACCGATGGCTTCGTGAAGGAACCGGCGGTAGCGACGCGGGAGAACTTCGATGCCGCGAACTACTCGGATGAAGGCTTGGAGAAGATCAAGCTCGAAGACGGTGTGCGGATTCATGAGTACACCAAGGTCGAGCTGGAGGTTTATGCTCGAAACCACGACCAGCCGATGGTCAAGCCGTTCATGCTAGTTGTCGCCCAGGATACAACCCACGCCAACGCGTTGCAGCAGGTTATGGAGGATGACACTTTTTTCGAGGGACGATACAAGGGCAAGGTGATTACCGTTCATTCCAACGTGCGCGGCGAAGAGAAAGACGAGGTCGTCGAGCAGTTGCTGAATGTTGAAAACCCGGACAACCCAGTCGAGGTCGTCATCCACGTCAATATGCTCAAAGAGGGATGGGACGTGACCAATCTCTATACCATCGTCCCCCTGCGGGCCGCGAACTCCCGGACCCTGGTGGAACAGTCCATCGGCCGGGGGCTGCGCCTGCCCTACGGCAAGCGGGTGGGCGTCCCGGCCGTGGACCGCCTGACCATCGTATCGCATGACCGATTTCAGGAAATCATCGATCACGCCAACGATCCAAACTCGATCATCCGCACCGGGGTGATCATTGGCAAGGATATCCCCGAGGCGGGGAAGAAGGCGGTGATCGTCGAATCCGAGTTTGAGAAAATCATCTCGGCAGCCCCGCCGAAGGCTGGAGAAAAAGGTAATGCCCCGGGAACCCGCAGCCTCTTCGAGAACCCGGAAGAGCAGGAAGTGGCGAAGGCAACGTTCGAGATTATCCGACAGTATGAACGCCTGCGCGGCAGCGACCAACTTCAGGATGCCGAGATCCAGAAGGAAATTGTCAGGAAGGTTGAGGAGATCGCCCGGCCAAAACTTGGACTTCTATACGACAGCCTGGACGAAGACACTGTCGCAAACGTGGTAAAGCAGACCACGGCGCTGTATCAGGACCTCTCCATCGACATTCCAAAAATCGTGGTCGTGCCGAAAGGCGAGGTGGTCGCCGGATATCAGGAATTCGAGCTGGATACCCGAAACATCAACCTGCAGCCGGTGGCCCAGGACATTCTCATTCAGCACCTGCATGATATGCAGCGTTACAAGCTACGCGACGGATCAGGCGTGGTCGAGGAGACGCGGCCGGAAGATTATCTGGTGCGTGGGCTGATCGATTTCAACGATATCAGTTATGACGATCACGCGGCCTTGCTCTACAAGCTGGCGGCTCAAGTCGTTGCGCACCTGCGCTCTTACCTGAGCGAAGAAGATGACGTGGTGAACGTGCTTCAATACCACCAGCAAGCGCTTGTGAACCTGATCCATTCTCAAATGCAGGACCATTTTACGGCGACGGCTGCGTCCTATGAGGCGCATGTTACCAAGGGGTTTCGTACTTTGTGTCCCAACAACTATACGACCGGTGCGGATCAAGCGGTGCGTGATTTCAGAATACCGATTCCGGATGGCGAGAAAAGCCGGATTGCCTCAATGCTTTTCGGCGGATTTCAGAAATGCTTGTATCCAGAACAGAAATTTGACTCCGACTCGGAACGGCGTTTTGCGACGATCCTTGAGGATGACGAGGATGTCCTCAAGTGGTTCAAGCCTGCCAGGGGCGATTTTCAGATTCACTACAGCCACGATCAATCGTATGAACCGGATTTTGTCGTCGAGACCGCAGCCGGGAAATTCCTCTGTGAGCCTAAGCGCGCCTCCGAAGTTTCAGATGACATTGTTCAGTCGAAGGCGGATGCTGCAGTCACTTGGTGCAAACACGCTACAGAACACGAACTCGCCCAAGGTGGTAAACCTTGGTCATACTTATTGATTCCACATGACGAGATTGCGGCAAACAAAACGTTGCAGGGACTGGCAGCCGCGTACACGAGGACTGAGGATAATAAGCTAGGGTAAGATCACAGGGATCAAAATTTAATTCCTTTTGTCTTCATTATCTTAACATTGGTCATTGTAATTGAGGGATAGGGTATGAGCTTAGGACAAATTGAAAAAATAGATATTAGAAGCCAATGGAAAAACGAAGAATATGATTTTACTCCATGGTTGGCTAAAGAATCTAATATACAAATACTTGCTGAGGAGATTGGTTTAGATTTGGAAGTAGAGGATACAGAAGTATATATAGGTTCATATAAGGCAGATATCGTAGCTGTAGATGGGGAGGGCAGGAAAGTAATTATTGAGAATCAGTTGACCAAAACCGACCATAAACACTTAGGGCAACTTATCACATACGCATCAGGTATTGAGGCGAAGATTGTTGTTTGGATATGTACCGAGGTAACTGATGAGCATCGGCAGGCAATAGACTGGTTAAATGAGGTGACTACCGAAGACGTCGCATTTTTTGCTTGTGAGATTCAGCTTTGGAAGATTGGAGAATCTGAACCTGCACCAAAATTTGATGTTATTTCAAGCCCCAATGATTGGCAGAAAACCGTAAAGGGGTCAGCTCCTAAAGGAGCACTATCAGAGACCAAGAAAATTCATCTAGAATTCTGGAACTCATTTAAAGAATTTATGACTGATTCTGGTACTGACCTTCGTTTGAAGACACCGCGGGCGCAGCATTGGTATTCGATAGCAGTAGGTAGATCGAAATTTCAGATAGGCCTAACTACAAATACTCAATCAAAAAGAATTGGGTGTGAAATATATATTCGTGGGAAAAATGCGAAGAAAGCTTTTTCTTTGTTGCAAGCACAAAAAGATGTTATTGAGAGTGATCTTGGTAAGCTCGAATGGCAGGAGTTACCAGAGGGCCAAGATTGCCGAATTATTCAGTACAGGGATGGCGACTCAAAGAATAAACATACATGGCCAGAACTTCATCAGTGGTTTAAGGATAGAGCAGAGGCATTCTATAATGGATTTTCACCCGCTATTAAGAAGCTAAATCTTAATGATGAGTAAAAATAATGGGAACAGATTTATTTATCTGTTATTAATTATTAACCCACTTTCTTTAGCGGCTGGACTTTTTTGTGGTGTCGCATGGAATGCCAGAGATCACAGTTTCGCTGCAGATTGAGCCAGAATTCCGGCCCGGTTTTCAGGGCATCGCCGAGCGCCAACGCCGATTCGGCCGTCACACCACGTCGACCATTGACGATCTCATTCAGTCGAAAAAATGGGGACAAAAAAATGGGGACAGATTTATTTTTTTTTGTCACCCTTAGTTGCTACCAAGATTGCCGAAAAACCTGGGCCAGAAAACAATCATGAATGAATGCAATCAGTGCGGAAAGTGTTGCACGAAGTATAGTAACGGCGGCTTATCTGCAACAAAA
>CAJVXH010000208.1 GCA_913009835.1 uncultured bacterium | reverse complement strand
CAAAGTTACAAGCTCACAGCTCACCGCTCACAGCTCACAGCTCACCGCTCACAGCTCACAGCTCACAGCTCACAGCTCACAGCTCACAGCTCACAGCTCACAGCTCACAGCTCACAGCTCACAGCTCACAGCTCACAGCTCACAGCTCAGTCTGGATAATCCGCGCTTGACGAGCAAGCACGGGCCTGTTTTATCTGTTTTGCCTGTCTTTTCCCACAGCCCATAGCCTACAGCCTACTTTTCTCACATCAGCGGCTTTACCATCTCGAGCCACTGTGCCTTGTCCTGATAACCGACGACAGTATGCGCGACCTCGCCGTTCTTATCGAAGATGACTGTGTATGGGATGCCGCCACGCTGGGAGGCCTCAATCAGCATCTGGTATTTCTGGAACAGTTCACCATCAGCTCCCAACGCAACCGGATAGTTGATGGGGTTTGTGGCCATCCACTCATCTACGACAGACTGTCCGCCGCGATCAACTGAGATACCGATCATCTCAAACTTGTCGCTGTCGAGTTCGGAATACATCTCCACGAAGTGCGGGATTTCCTTACGACATGGTGGGCACCATGTCGCCCAGAAGTTGACGATTACAACTTCGCCTCTATGTGATTCGAGATCGAAGGTGTTGCCATCTATTGTGGCGATGCTGAAATCGTTTCCGCTTGTGGATGCAACCTCGTCAGCGGCGATAACAGTGTTGGTACTATTTGGTCCAAACAGGAACCATGAGGCCACGGCGAACAATACGAGTGCGCCCAGTGCCAGTGAGTAACGCTTCATAAATCTATCCATTCAGTAGGTTATCAAACTTTTCGACCAGCTTGTCCTTGGCAATCAGGCCGTTGACCTGTTCCCGGACTTCGCCGTCTTTGAAAAAGAGAACTCGTGGGACTGAGAGAACCTTATATCTTTGAGCAACGCCAGGTGAAACGCCAACATCGACTTTACGCACTTTCACCCTGCCTTCGTATTCTACAGCCAACTGTTCCATGATCGGATCGAGTTTCTTACACGGTCCGCACCATGTCGCACCAAAATCAACTACTACCGGTCCACTAGCCTGCAGAACATCCTGCTCCCAGTTGGCGTCTGTTACCTTTTCCATCGATTTCCTCATCCCTTGTATGATGCAATTGTATCAGTAGTGTTGTGTGTACTCTGGAGCGGCTCACTTACTTGTTGTCGTTCAGCCAAGTGACGACATCTTCAGCTTTCATGAATGAATTGAACCTCGCTCGCTCCACGCCGTCCGGGCCGAAAATAATTACCGAGGGCAGCCCTCCCACGTTGTGCTTTTTGCGCAACGCTTCCAGCTCGGAGTTGGTTTTGGTGAAGTCCAGTTTCAGCGGAATGTATGCCTCCGCAGCGGCGATTACACTTTCCTGGTTCCAGACGTTGTGATCGAGTTCGACACACACACCGCACCAGTCAGCGTAGAAATCGACGAGGACGGGTTTACCTTCAGCCTGGGCTGTCTGAAAGACTTCATCATAGACGTTTACGTTCCAGGGGACATGATTCTCGTCCGTTTGTTCAACCGCTCCATGTCCACTCGTGACGATCCCGCTGGAGAGATTAACGTCGTTCATGGCAGCAAGGCCCAACACTACGTAGAACGACCCTGCAAGCAGGGAGATGAATCCGATCCCCTTGCCGAGTTTTCCCAGGCCAGGAAGTTCTTCCCATCTCCGCGTCGCGCCGATGTACAGGCCAAACAGCACCAATCCGGCACCCATCACGAGGTGGAAGATATCAAGTTTCAGCAACAGGTTGAGATAATAGAGGGCGACACCGAAGATGAGGATGCCGAGCCCTTTCTTGATCTTGTCCATCCATCCACCGGCCTGCGGAAGGGCCGTCATGGCGGCGGTTGAGGTGCCGAGTACGATGAAAAGTACGCCAAGCCCCAGCGCCAGGGTTCCCATGTAGAGGAAGCCGAGGACCACGTTTCCGGAGTTACCAATCCAGCTCAGCAGTACCAGCAATGGCGGGCCCGCACACGGTGCAGCCACAATGCCCGTTACCCCACCGATGAACATCGCGCCGATGATGCCGGAACGTTCCCCGCTCATCATCTTATCTTGCATGGCGGAGGGTACGGTGATATCGAACGCGCCCAGCATCGAGGCTCCCAGCGCGATAAAGACTACCACGATGAACCAGAGCACAATCGGGTTCTGCATGAATGCACCGAACAGGGCGCCGGTTAACCCTGCGATGACGCCCATAGTGGCGTAGACGATTGCCAGTCCCAGCACGAAGAACAAACTAAGGATGAAGCCCTTCATCCGGCTGCCGCCCGCTGATCCGCCGACGAACCCGATTATGATCGGTATCATGGGGTAGACACAGGGGGTGAGGCTGATCAGGAACCCTGCGGCGAACACGAATAAAAAGGCCAGCAAGCTGCCATTTTCCAAAGCGCTGGTGAGTCTGTTTTCTAGCGAACCTTCGTCCTTCAACTCCCCTGCGGCACCAGAATTCGCAGTCAATTCAGCAGTCATATCGTCAAAAATAGGATCGCTGTTGGGGATGCCCGTCGCACCGGCCTCGAGGACTGTTATCGAAAGAGAACCTTCCCTGTTATTTGGCAGATAGCATTTTTCAGGCGGCAGCTCACGGCAGATCTGGTATCCGTAGAAGTATGGGATGTCATAGTCGCCGGGCTGTACTGAAGCGTCTACAGTCACCGTGAATTTCGTGACCACTTGGCCCGGATAAACTTCTTCCCCATTTTCCATTTCGCCGTGGGGCCAGGTGGTGTCGGCCAGTGTAAATCCTTCGGGCAGAGTTGGTTCGAAATACAACAGACCGTAGGATTTGTCGGTGACATGATGATCCCTGGGGACATTCAGCACATAGGCCACCACAATCTCATTGCCAGCGGCGACGCCAGAGGATGAGCTGATAATCTCATGAGGAACTGGTGGTTCGCCCGGGTCGTCTTGAGCAAATGTGTTCGTTGAGATCATCATCAGCATGACGGTCAGTATCAAAATGGCGTTGAGCTGATGTCTCATTCCGCGTCTAAAGTTGTTCATCCGTTTGTCCTATTGTGCTGAATCAAAGGAGAGTGAAGGTGAAATCCGTACGGTTCGCAAAGTAACCGACTTAAACCTATCAGAAATCCGAGGGCTCCGCAGAAAATGTGGTATTTTCACACATTGTTCCAACCATTGCCACGGACTTAAGTCCGTGGCATGTTCTAACTTCCATTATTCTGCCACGACGAGGAAAGCGTCAACATAGCCTCGTCCGAGGGTCACTTGCTTCGCAAAATCTGCCGCGTCTCGTGATTCGAATGGTCCCAGTTGAATACGATACAGCCCGTCTCCAGAAAGCACTCGAGCATTATAACCAGATTTCCTTTGTGCCTGATCTGCAGCCTTCTCCGCCAGTTCAGGTTTTGAGAAGCTGAATACCTGAACGTAGTACGATTGAGCCTCAACGGATGGTGCTGTGGGAATATCAGAGATGACGTCCGGACCCAGCTCAACAGCGAAAGCGTCTTCGAATCCCTGCTTGACGAGACGCTCTTGTAACTCCGTTACATCGTTTTGGGTTTCACCGGCTCCGACCCAGACTTTGTAAATGCCATCCCGCCAGTGAATTCCTACGGGGTCATAACCGGATCTTTCGATTTGTTGCTCCGCTTGTATGGCTAGTCTTGAATCATGCACCGCCATCACCTGCACTCGCCAGTTGCCGGCGTGTGCTATCGTGATCATCGCCACAATGAGTGTTGTCGCGATCAGCAAGGGAAGGGAATGCCAGTTTGGAATCAGCAATTTGTGTTTCATGATGATGAAGATATGAATCGGTTAATGAAACATGGAGTATAATTCCTCAATATGAAGGGGAGCATCAGAGTCAGGCAAATAGAACTCCAGATTACCTTCAAAAGTTCTGCTCAGGGGTACTGGTATCTCTTTAATGCCGTACCCTATATTCGCGTCCCGGAAAAAGGGTGGATATACGTTGAATTAGATTTATTGTTCGGGGCCAACGACGGTTCAGCAGTAGGTGGAATCACAGGAGGCTGAGATGATTATCGGCATCCCGCGTGAGCGGTTTATCGATGAGACGCGTGTAGCAGTGTCACCAGCAGGCGCTCGTGCTTTGGTCGAAGCCGGAGCGACGGTTTACATCGAGACGAATGCAGGCAGGGCGGCAGGCTGGCTCAATTCCGAATACGAAAAGGCCGGGGCGACAATAGCTTTCAGTGAAGAAGAGGCGATGTTCCGTGCCGATCTGGTGATCAAGGTTCTACCTCCGGACTCTCGCGAAGTGCAGATGCTTCAAGAGGGTGCGACCCTGGTGAGTTATCTCCAACTGGCTCGTGCGACACGTGAAGTATTTGATTCGTTGATTGAACGGGAAACCACCACGATTTCGCTCGAAAATATCTACTATGAGGGTGGTGGTCATCCGGTACGTCGAGCTATGAGCGACATCGCCGGACAACTCGCCGTTCATGCTGGGAGTGAGCATCTGCGTGCAGATCGAGGCGGGCGTGGCATTTTGCTCGGTGGTCTGCCGGGGGTGGCGAGTGGGAGTGTTGGTATTCTTGGTGCGGGAATGGTCGGTCAGGCGGCAGCTGCCGCAGCGCTGAATCGTGGTGCGCATGTGATTCTCGTCGATCAGAGAATAGCGCCTCTCCGTCAAGCGATGAACGTACTCGGTAACAGCCTTCAGACTGGCATCGTCAACGAATATAACATA
>CAJVXH010000207.1 GCA_913009835.1 uncultured bacterium | reverse complement strand
AGTAAATTGTGTTTTTGTTTTTTTGTTTTTTTTGTTTTCTGTTTTTTTTATTTTTTTTTTTAATGATACGGCGACCACCGAGATCTACACTCTTTCCCTACACGACGCTCTTCCGATCTTTGGCAGGTTGGTACAATCGTGATCGGGAAATCATCCCCGACAACATCATTACCAAGGCTCCCTCAGCAGAGTTGGCGCCTGATCAGAAAGATCAGGATTCTCTGCCCGAATATGATGTTCTGGATGGTATTCTTGAGGCGTTTCTCGAAGAGGGTTTGAGCCCCGGGGCGATTATAGCAAAAGGGTATGAACGCGAGATAGTCGAATGGGTAGTACGCGCTGTGGAGATCAACGAGTACAAGCGGTGGCAGGCGGCGCCTGGTTTACGTATCAGCCAGAAAGCCTTTGGAGCGGGGAGGAGGATGCCGATAGCCTCGCGTGTTTCGTGGAAGATGTAGATATTCACGGGCTTCATTGTTATACTCATGTTGATACCGCAGGTCAACAGATGATGCTGTCTGTGAGGATCAAGAGAAGCGGTAACCATGATTTCTGACATTAACGGGAGAGATGATATGTTGGAACAGATTATTCACTCCATTCTGCTTGCCCTGCATAACATTGCACTGGTGGGATGCGCGGCCGCACCGTTCTACAACCGTAACCTGGTTCTCGTACGTGGTCAATATGGTCCCAAGCTCCACTACAAACTTGACAAGGTAATCGAGGAAACTCTCCAGGGAAATGCGCCCTATTGCATAGGATTCATAGCCGTTCTTCTCCTGACTGGCGTTGGAATTCCGCTGAATCACTATGTTTTTCACGGTAGTTACGTCCAACTCCATACAATTGCGAGGCTGGCTTTGGCGCTCAAATTGGTTGGTGTTGTTGGTATGGTCGCAATCATGATAAACATCTTCTTTAAGATCAATCCAAGGTTGCGTGATTTATTTACAAAGTTTAGCGATGGGGAAGCACCTTCACCAGAAAGAGAAGCTGAGTTCTTCTCGCTCCGCGCGCGACGTAAGGCGCTGTGCGAAATCTGTCTCTATTTCGCCATCGCAGTACTGATCTTCAGTGCTTTCTTGGGATTTGGTGGATGACAGTTTTAATATGCTGGGTATGATCAGGGCAAAGGTTATGCTGACACAGGAGAGTATTCATGTTGAAAATTCTGATAATACTAAACGATCCTCCCTACGGCACAGAACGCAGTTACAACGGGTTACGTATAGCATACAACTTGTTAAGAGTTAAAAACGACATTGATTTGACAGTTTTTCTTATGAGCGATTCTGTGATTTGCGCTAAGAGTGGGCAAAAAACTCCGGATGGGTATTACAACCTCGAACGGATGCTAAAACCTGTGATTCGAAAAGGGAAAGTACTTCTATGCGGCACCTGTATGGATGCACGTGGTTTGCGTGATGAGGAGATAATGCAGGGGTGTCGTCGGAGTACAATGGACGAGCTAACCGACCTGACAATTGAATCTGAAAAAGTGATCGTGTTTTAGGATGGACACTCAATAATCAATAATTGTCACTCCCTTGCATGCGGCAAACAGCTGAATGATCTTATGGTCATACTTGTGTATGTTCAGCGATGACTAAGAGTGCCGACATGAGGTTGATTACAAACATCGCCACGGACTAACACTCATGGCAAGTAACCTCAAGAGGCCACCTCGAAAGGTGGCCTCTTGAATTTCAAGCGATCTCAATACCAATCCCGCAGCTACTCATCTTCGCAGATGATCTCACGCCTGATGATCCGTTCGCCGCCGCTGCCGTCATCATCGTCGAACTCAAACTGGAACTCCCTCTCTTCGCCTTCGGGGATATCACCTTCCATCTCGATGCGGATCTCACGCTGAGTTCCGTCCGCTGATGTTTGTACATCAATATTTGTAGGCTCCATGCCCATCCCCATGATAGACTCAGCGATGGCGGCTTCGATCTGTTCGTCGGACAGACCCTCGGTGTTGATACGAATGACCCCGCCAGTGATTGCGGCCAGGGCATTGCCTCCACGTTCAACCGTCACTGCCTTGGAAGACACAGTATAGTCCTGACCTTCGAGGTAAGGTTCAAGTGCTGTCTCAACCAATTTCGCGAAACTCTTCTGGTTTGTTTCTGAACCTACGAAGGTCAAGATCAAACCGTCCGGTGACATCTTTGCCATTGCGTGTTCGATGGCAGGGATGCTCTCGGAAATACCTTCGAGTTCAGAAAGCAAGCTATGATCGGCATCAGCGATGTTGATATCGACAACCGATCCGACGGTCATGGTGTATGTTGCTGGAATCAGCAGCAATGCTGCGAAAATGACGGCGACAACGCCAATTGGAATTAATGTTGTAGCAGACTTACGCATGATACGAGTTCTCCTGTTGCTGTGATGTTGATGCACTTGGGCCATACTGTGTTCGAACTGGAAACTGTCCGGTTCCTCGGTGGACAGTTCGTGCAGCCCATTTTCAACAGCTTTCGGCCAACGCTTGTCCATGACCCCGCTCCTCGGTTGTTAGTGCTTCCACCTCACTGCGCAGGCGCTTACGTCCACGCGACAGACGGCTTTTCACCGCTGACTCGCCTACATTCTGCTGACGGCATATCTCCTGCACACTCATTCCCAACACTTCGTGCAAGATCAGCGCTTCACGTTGAATGTTCGGTAACTTCGACAACGCGAACCGTACCAGCTCCTTGTCTTCATATGACAATGTTTCAGGAGAGGGGATGCGTTGTGCGGCATCCAATCCCAACAATGTCTTGAATTTTCGTGACCTTTGACGGCTGATGCTGGCGTTACGGATAATCCGCAACATCCAGAATTTGAAGCCATCAGGATCACGCAAGGAGGCAAATTTTCGCCAGCCGTTTAAAAGAGCGTCCTGCAGCAGGTCGTCCCCGTCCATACTCGATCCGGCCATAGCTCGGGCATAACGTACGAGCTCGGGGAAGACAGGCTTCAGCAACTGTTCAAAAGTTGTTTCTGTCACTTCGTTACACCACACGTGTGTAGGTTGCTGTTCAACAAAAGGACGCTCGTTATTTCAAATCGGTCGCACATAGGAGAGACCGGTGTTCAATCCTACAGCCATGAGCTGGTGAGCTGTGAGCTCTGAGCAAAAGAAAAGACAACTCAAACCACAATCCTGAATCCTGAGTCTTGAGTCCTGAGAAAACAAACAGGTACTCAATATTGACGGACCAACCCTGTTATGACCTTCGGTCGTAACAGGGGCAGATTCATTCCAAGGTCAATCCAAGCCCTCTTCCTTCAAGAAACGTTCTTCCAGACCCTTGTGACGGGCCAGCACTTTGCGTAACCAGGTCAACCTCAGTTCAAGTTTTTCATCTTCAGATAAAGCCCAATCCACACTGCTGTTTCGTAAACGTTGGCTCAAATTATATAGCACCAGAGCGACGGAAACAGAGATGTTGAAACTCTCGGTGAATCCGAACATGGGGATTTTCACGAACCCATCGGCCTGTTCCAGGAACTCAGGTGTCAGTCCGGTAACTTCAGTTCCGAAGGCCAGGGCTAGAGGTTTGTCAATGGGTAATTGCTCGAGCTCGACGTCATCTCGGTGTGGTGTGGTTGCGACGACAGTGTAGCCACGCTGCTTCAACGATTCCATGCATAGTTGCAGATTGTCGGTATCCCGCTTGTTGTAGCGGTGCATGGTAGTCCATTTGGACGCTCCCACAGATACATTCGGATTCAGGGTGAAACGGTTCTTATTCTCGATGATATGCACATCCTGTATTCCGAAACAGTCTGCGGTACGTATTACTGCCGAGGCGTTGTGTGGTTGGTAGATGTCTTCCAGTACCAGGGTCAGGTGGCGAGTGCGTTGATCCAGAACCTGCTCAAACTTCTGGCGTTTGTTGAGGGTCACGAACTCATTTAGAAATTCAATTACTCGAAGCCTGGTTTCAGGATCCATCTGGTCACTCGGTGGATTTTGGTTTGCAGGCATCGGGTTATCCAGAAAACTCATCGGTCTTTTGTTATCCGCGTTTGCAAGCAAACACGGGCCTGTCAGATTCCGCAGCCCGGAGAAATCAATAGTCATACCACGGACTAACACTCCGTGGTAATGTATCTCCAGAGAAATTCCACCTACCGTTGCCGCACGGTATATGAGATCTTCACTTTTTTACCAGCATTCACAGGGATGGTCCATTCATAGGTCCAGGCATCAGTCTTTTCCCCGGGAAGGGACTCGCTGAGTATTTCCCAGTCACCGTAAAAGCGTTCGCGCACGACGATCTCTACGTTATCGTCATCTTCTTTACGGTTGCGCAATTCGATTTCGTAGCTGTTCTCACGGATATTCGAACCGATTCTGTTGCTGCTCATCTGCTTGCGTTCGGCGACGAGATCGAAAGCATTGCCCGTCTTCAGGCTGACCTTTTCATCACGTGGTGTATGGTCAATGCGGTCTTCCCCGATCAGCTGCATGGTGTCGTCATCAGGGTCAACCTTGTACATCCGCACCAGACCGGCAGGCAGGGGCATGCCGAGGTTGGCACTCTCACTGTTCTCAAACTCCAGTTTGACCTGGACGTCATTTCCCCGTGAAGGCTCGTATATGTATTTCTTGTTCACCTCGGTCGTCGCCGGGTCAATCAGGCGGATCTGCTTCACTTGTTTGTCGAGGATGTCAACGCGTCGCGGCAGGGTGTAGAGATGGTACTCGAAGAAGCTCTTCTCCTCGAACCCCTTTGATGCACCATCCAT
>CAJVXH010000206.1 GCA_913009835.1 uncultured bacterium | reverse complement strand
GCTATTTCGACCACGTTCGATTTCGAGGCTAGCACTCCGTTCACTTTCGTTTCGGCCTACAGTCTCCCTGTCTACGCTTCGCAGTGACCGTCACCGGACTCCCGCGCAAGACTCGGTACCCGGCTGCCGGCTAGGCTTTGCCAGGGTGGCCATCTCAGGCCACTGAACTTCATGCGCTTACAAGGCGCAACCCCCACAGCACCCCGCATGCGGGTCCGCACCGGGCGGTTCGTCAAGCATAGTGAAACTTGATCCAACGCTCTCGAACGGAGACGAGCCCCTGTTTCTCCAGCCACTTATTGGTCATACCGGATTGCGTGGCGAGTGTTCTCGCCAAACGATACGGACCTTTGGAGCTCAAACCAAGACTCACAGCGGTTCGAGTCCGGGTGCCCAGTCGGATGAGATTACGGATACGTGTGCGCGGCCTACGCCACTGTTTCAAGTAGCCCATGCGAAGTCGCCTGCGTATCCACTCATCCAGACCGGGTAGAGGTCGGTAGTATTCGGAAAGACCAAAGTAGTTGATCCACCCCTGGATATAAAGCCGCAATTCGCGCAGTCGGCGTTGCATCGAAATGCCCCAAGAGCGCTTCGTCAGGCGACGAATACGATGCTTGAAGCCCTCCAGTGCTTGCCTGGACCAGCGAATCTTCTTTCCCCGAAACGTAAAACCCAGAAAGTGAAGGTCGTTGGTTTTCACCACGCGACTCTTCTCTTCATTGACGACCCGTTTTAGTTTCAAAGTCACAAAGCGTGGCACCCACGCCATCAGGAGTTAAATCCACTTTGGTATACTCACGATCATGGATTGGTTCTTCTACAGGGGACTTCCACCCCATAAGTTCATGCCCATGCTGGGCGTATACAAACCCATCCAGCCGATGCCAAAAACCGGCGCAGCTGATAGGTGATGTTATGCTGCTATTGACATACCATATATAGTATATACACTATATATTATGTGGGACGTATTCGAGCACCGAAGGGTTGCCAGGCAATTGAAGGGCGTCCCTCAAGAGGTGCTAAAGCGCTACGAAAAGTGGAAGGATATCGTGGGGTTATCTGGCCCTTCGGGGCTCAGGAAGATTAAGGGGTTTCAGGATGAGTCACTTAGGGGTGAGTGGAAAGGACATCGATCATCCCGTCTGGGGCTACAGTATCGCGTCATCTATAGGACGTTGAAAGATCAAATGATGATTCAAGTGGTTAATTTGAGTCCACATGATTACAGGAAGAAATGACATGAAAGACTACCGACGTGCAAAAAAGTCTATTGATGTTTCGGTCGGAGAATCCGTTCGGATTATTCGCGAGCTTCAAGAGCTTAGTCAGAATGAACTGGCGGATTTGACAGGTATTCCGCAATCGACCATTTCAGCTATTGAAAATGACCGTGTGCAGCTTGGTGTGGAACGAGCAAAGGTTCTCGGAAGGGCGCTACAGTGCCATCCGGCCGTGTTGGTATTTCCCAGTTGGGATACAAACAGAGAAGCCGCCGCATAACAACCGGCTTCAAGCGACGCAAAACCCGCGCGCTTGAGCCAGAGCGTTATACGGCACGGTAAATTCGAGGAAAGATTGAGTAAGACGTTAGAAGCCATACGGAAGCTGATTGAAGATGGGTCGGTTCGAATTTCCGAACACGGTTACGATGAGCTGGCGGCTGACGGTCTTTTTGTCCGAGAGATCGTAGCGGGAATCGAAGCTGCTGAAATTGTGGAAGACTATCCTGATTACGCGAAGGGCCCCTGTGTACTGGTGTTACAGAAAGGTCGTCAGAATCAACCTATTCATGTTGTCTGGGGCATTCCGAACGGCCATACTAGCCCTGCTGTCTTGATCACGGCCTATCGGCCAGACTCAGATAAGTGGGAAGACGATTTTATTCGGAGGCGGAAATGAGCCAACGATTGCGTAAAAAACTGATTCATGAAGGAAAGTATGTAGCAGAAGTCGAGATTGAGCTCCTCGATTCTGGAGACGAATGGGCACCGTACTTGTCGCTGGAGGATTCCTACAAGCTAGACGACGTTCGCAAGGCTCTTCGTCAAGGAGATCTTCTGGCCGCGTCACGCTTAGCCAGTATCTATACCCTCACCCCGATCGCGGTATAAGCGCCAAATAACAACTGAATCAACGCGACCGCGTAAAAGCAACGCGGCGCATTGTTCTGGACGTGTGTGCCAGGCATGGCACTGAACTAGAAAGGGGAAAGTCCTTTTACCAGGTGTTCGCAAAACCGAAGGCTGATCGCACAACTGGCCAAAACAGACCTGCTGGTCCTGGATGACGGGGGACTGGAAAAAATGACCCTCGGCCAACGCAACGATCTACTGAAAATCATGGAAGATCGCCACGGCCTGAAATCCACTTTGATTACCAGTCAGCTGCCCATCACTAAATGGCACAAAGCCATCGGTGATGCCACGTTGGCCGACGCCATCCTGGACCGCCTGTTATGAAATAGCCACAAGCTGAAACTCAGATGAGAATCGATGCGAAAGATGATGAGTAAATTGACTGAATCCGATCATTTACAGTGATACCATCAGGTCGTCGCGCTGGGAAGAACAGGTGATCGACCAAAACCGGAACAAGTGATCGGAATCACCAGAAAACGCAGAGCCCCAGGAACATAGTCGATACCGCTTTTTTTGGGTGTCGGTTCCAGAACTTGGAAACCGCTACTTGAGGGTTGTCACACTCGAGGATAAAGTGGCAATTCACAACGCTTTTCCAGACCGAGGTTTTAGACCATGAAGCTTAATTATTATCCAGAAACCGATTCGCTGTACATTGATCTGTCTGAACGTCCGAGCGCAAGTAGTCATGGAATTTCGGAAGGTGTCGTTCTAGACTATGATGCCGACGGCAAGCTTGTTGGCATAGACATCGACAATGCCAGTAACAAGGTAGAACTGAAGAAGCTTATCCTCAGCAAGCTACCTAGTAAGGTTGAAATAGCCGCCGCATAACAACCGGCTCCGAACGACGCAAAACCCGCGCGCTTGAGTCGGAGCGTTATGCTCCCAAACCTGAGATAGGAACGCATGAATAACTTTGTTGGAAAATGGCGAATTACGGAGATGGAACAGTGGGATCAGGAGTACATCGATTTTGTAGAGCCCGGATATTTCCTATTTGATCACGAGGGAGTGGGAGAGTTTGTTTTTGGCACCATAAGTGGATCCATTGATTGTCGATTCAGTGAAGTCAAAGGTATAAGTAGAGTTGAATATACTTGGGAAGGAACATCTGAAATGGAATCCGCTTGTGGTAGGGGTTGGTTTGAGATAAACGAGAAAGATAAGATATACGGAGGACTCTTTATTCACAACAGTGATGATTCATGGGTCAAAGCTGAGAAACAACTTATGGAATAACAATGCGCTTCAACCCGGACAGACCTCCGCGTTATTTGTTTTATGTGGCCATTACGCTACGCTTCATTATCATACAAACCAAACAACGTTCCAGCCTGCCGGTTAAGCGCGGCGTTACGGCTCTCATTTGACATCCTACAAGATATACATACAATGTATGTATGATCAGCTTCGAGTGGGACGATCGTAAAGATCGGGCCAACCAAAGGAAGCACGGCGTTTCTTTTGACGAGGCACGAACTGTCTTTTTTGACGAATTCGCCATCGAATTTTATGACGATCCCAGCCGCGCAGAGGAAGAACGTTTCCTAATGCTCGGAATGAGTTTGCGAGCCCGGTTGTTGCTTGTTTGTCATTGCACCTGGAATGACGAAACCGCGATTCGAATCATTTCGGCCAGGAAAGCGACCCGCTCGGAAAGTAAGCTATATAGAGGTAAATGAATATGAAAACTGAATATGATCTTTCCAAGATGAAGTCCAGAAAGAATCCTTATGCTTCGAAACTGAAGAGGCAGGTAACGATTCGTATGGGCTTCGATGTTATCGAGTATTTCAAGGACATGGCTGAAGAAACGGGTATCCCGTATCAAAGTCTAATCAATTTATATCTGCGAGATTGCGTTGCTACCGGACGCCAGCCCAACCTCAGGTGGCATGCGAGCCGTAACAAGTCGATGTAGACGGGCCAGCCTACGACCGGCCGCTGATCGAGTGTGTTATGTGTCTTAACAAAGGAGGTAATGAGTTATGAGTACAGCAAAAGAAGAGGTAAGGGTGCTTCTAGACAAGCTCCCTGACGATTGTTCGCTGGAGGATGTCCAGTACCATCTGTATGTTGTCGAAAAGATTCACAGAGGAATTGAGCGCGCTGATAAGGAGGGGGCACTCAGTCAGGAAGAAGCAGAAAGGAAGCTTAATAAATGGTCCTCGAAGTAAAATGGTCTCCTGAGGCCATAGAGGATCTCGAATCCATTGCGGAATATATTGCCAGAGATTCTGAGTATTATGCCCGGGCGGTTGTTACAGAAATATTATCGGTATCTAGAAATGTTCGTGAATTCCCTTTGATGGGCCGTGTTGTGCCAGAAATTGGGGAGGAGCACATAAGGGAACGGTTTATTTATAGTTACCGTCTTGTGTACCAGATGAAGCAGCAGAAAATCCTTGTCGTGGCTGTTATCCATGGCAAGCGTTTGCTGGAAAACATTGAGGAAAGGTTTAAGGACTAAGTACATAACCAATTCATTAGCCGGAAAATTCAGGGCGTCAGATATTAAAGCGAGTCCCGGCTAATGATTCAGCAATACTGTCGATACCGTCAAAGCTTCCTTATGGTTTGAGCCATCTGCTTAACCGTTCCCCTGGCTTCTTCTGTGGTGTAGTGACGACCATGGCTAATGTCGCCACGTCCTTTACGGACCTTTTCCAAAACATGCAGATGATATTGAACATCTTCGATGCTTGCGTCATCAGGTAAGTGATTCACCAGTTCTTTCACGTCATGCATTGCAGATGAC
>CAJVXH010000205.1 GCA_913009835.1 uncultured bacterium | reverse complement strand
TCGCAGGGATCATTTAACGACTGTCCTGAGTCCTGATAAATCAAACGGGCACCTTGTAACTTGCGGATCACCCCTGCTATCGCCTGCGGCGGTAACAGGGGCATATTCATCGTCGGATAATCCACGACATAAATGTCGTGGACATGATGCAACCCCAGCTGAAGCAACTGGATAACCGGATGCGAGCAAGTCGGGGCAAACGAGTGAACGAATCGACATCACGGAGATGCCGGGCTACATTCATGGAGTAGGACACTGTCCCAATACACCTGGTACATCGCGAACCGGTACCTGCGTTCTAAAAGACGCACCGGATTCATCTCGCTCATCACCTACTTGTCAGCCGCTGGCGTGGCGATAGGCGCGGCAGCGCTGGTGATCGTTCTGTCCATCATGAATGGCTTCGAGGAAGAGGTTCGCGCTCGTATCATCGGGGCGGACGCTCCGCTGCGTGTATCAGTCTTCAGCGGAAATTCAGCGAAAAACTGGAAGTCTGTCGCTGATGAAATCGGCGAGATGGAAAAAGTCGAAGCAGTTACGCCCTACATCCTCGACAAGGGGATGATCCGTCATGGGAAACGTACCGAAGGCGCGATCATCCGTGGCGTTGATGTGGAATCCGTGGGAGCAGTCAACGATCTGCCAGAAATGATCATCGCCGGATCGCTGGAGGGACTCGACCCGCCGCCGGGTAGCGACGAGATGGCGGGAATCGTGCTCGGACGCTACCTCGCTGATGTCCTATACACCACACTGGACGACACTGTCTATCTGCTCTCACCCGCCGGGATGAGCGGACCATTTGGCCAGCCTCGGATGGGAAAGTATCGGGTCGTCGGAATATTTGAATCCGGCCTCGCCGAATTCGACCAGGTGTTCGCGTTGATCGGCTTTCATGAAGCACAATCCCTCTTCCAACTCGGGAATACGGTCACCGGGCTGGATGTTAAAACTACAACCCTGGATGATGCCTGGGAGGTCAAAGACCAGATCGTCGACGAGATCGGCTACCCCTGGTATCCACGCACCTGGTTCGAGATGCGTAAAACGCTGTTCAGCTGGATGCAGCTCGAGAAGTGGGCGATGTTCATCGTGCTCAGCCTGATAATCCTGGTCGCAGCCTTCAACATCGTCTCCACATTGGTCATGGTCACCCTCGAGAAACGCAAGGAGATC
This sequence comes from uncultured bacterium, assembly GCA_913009835.1. GTDB lineage: Bacteria > Electryoneota > Electryoneia > Electryoneales > Electryoneaceae > BMS3BBIN04. The sequence continues at coordinate 3,887 of CAJVXH010000205.1, read as the reverse complement.
GGTATTCTGCTGACCATGGGCGCAACCCAGGAAGAGATCCGACGCATCTTCCTCTACCAGGGGATGGTTATCGGGTTAACAGGCACGTTCACCGGACTGCTGCTCGGTTTCATCCTGCTCTGGGCACAGCAGACCTATCATTTCTTCAGCCTGCCATCAGATATTTATATGCTGAACACCTTGCCGGTGTTGATGCACCTAAGCGATTTCGCTGCAGTAGGAATCGTCGGAGTAATCCTCTGCCTGCTGGCGTCAGTATATCCTGCCAGCCGGGCTGCGAAACTCGACCCGGTGGAGGCGATTCGGTATGAGTGAAAATCCTGAAACTTCAACGCCTATCCTTGAGGCCATCGACATACGCAAGTCGTACCAACAGGGACGGCGTACCATCGATGTGCTGCGCGGCATTGACCTTGCCGTCCATCCGGGTGAGTTTGTGGCGATTGTGGGTCCATCCGGTGCAGGCAAGAGCACCCTTTTGCACATTCTCGGTACACTGGAAAGTCCCGACAGCGGCACCCTGAACCTGCTCGGATCAGATACCGCGAGTCTCCCGAAGGCAAAACGAGCTGAGTTGAGACGCAACGCCATCGGCTTCGTATTCCAGTTCCACCACCTGTTACCGGCATTTTCAGCACTTGAGAATGTGATGATGCCAGCCAGAGTGTCAGGTGTTTCAGCTCAGGACGCTCGTACCCCGGCACGAGAGTTGCTTGAGTCTTTCGGACTGGGCGAACGTCTCGATAACAAACCGGCTGAACTGTCAGGCGGTGAACAGCAACGAGTGGCGGTGGCCAGGGCATTGATGAATTCGCCGAAACTCATCCTCGCAGATGAACCGACAGGCAATCTCGACCGTCCCACAGGACAGAAGCTCGAGAACGATCTGATCGACTTCGTCAGGAATCAATCGGCCAGCATAATAGTAGTCACCCATAACGAAGATTGGGCCGATCGTGCTGACAGAGTCGTGCGACTAATCGATGGGCGGATTGAAAACACTAATACTGATGACTCCCTGATCCCCTGATGAAGCTTGATGGAACTCCAGCGTTATTACCGAGGTTAACCTGAACCTCCGGGGCTCAGACTGCCTCAATATGATCAGGCGCACTCGTCAGCTTCGCCCCAGGGACTATATTTCGGGGAACAACAGGAAGCTATCCTGTTCATGATCCGGTATATTTATGGATGGGTGAGTGAGATCGCTTCACACGTCTGCATAGACCTCTTAGATATGGACGCCAACCATGATGGATAAATTTTCATACCAGGTTCAGCAAGCGATCCAGCATTCCCGTGAAGAAGCGATTCGCCTTGGCCATGATGCCATCGGATCGGAACACCTTCTCCTGGGTCTGCTCCAGATGAAAGATTGTACCGCATCGCAAGGATTGACAAACCTGGGCGCTGACCTGGACGAGATCCGCGAGAGTGTTGAAGAGGCGATCGAATCGCCGACCACAACCATGAAACTGGGGAACATCCCCTTCACAAAAACATCTGAAAAGGCGCTGAAAGTCTCATACATCGAAGGCAAGCAATACGCCAGCGACCAGATCGGAACCGAACACCTGTTGCTTGCGCTGGTGAAAGATACGGACGGTCTGCCAGCGCAGATTCTATCCACGTATAACGTGACCTACGAGTCCCTCAAAGCCGAGTTTGACAATATGAGTTCACAAGAAAACCCCGAACCGGGCGAAGCTGGATCAAGTACCCAGCGTGCCAGTTCCGGGAAAAAGAAAACTCCAGTCCTCGATCACTTCGGGCGTGACCTGACCCAGTTGGGTCGAGAAGAAAAGTTAGACCCGATCATCGGTCGCGATCTGGAAATCGAGCGTGTGGCACAAATCCTGTCCCGTCGCAAAAAGAATAATCCAGTGCTCATCGGTGAACCGGGAGTCGGCAAAACTGCAATTGTGGAAGGCCTGGCTCTTCGCATCATTCAGCAAAAAGTCTCGCCGGCACTGTTCAACAAACGGGTCATCGCGCTGGACATCGGCTCAATGGTCGCTGGTACCAAATATCGTGGCCAATTTGAGGAGCGAGTGAAATCGGTCCTCGCCGAAATCGAGAAAAACCCAGACGTGATCATCTTCATTGACGAGCTGCACACCATCGTAGGGGCTGGCTCGGCATCTGGAAGCCTGGACGCTTCCAATATGTTCAAACCAGCTCTGGCGCGCGGTGAGCTGCAATGCATCGGGGCGACGACGCTGAACGAATATCGTGAGAACATTGAGAAAGATGGCGCCCTCGAACGTCGCTTCCAGAAGCTGTTGGTTGATCCACCTAGCGCGGATGAAACCATTGAGATTCTGAAAGGACTGAAGAAAAATTACGAAGACCACCACGGCGTCTTGTTCAATGAACAATGTCTGCGCCAGGCGGTACTTCTGTCTGACAGATACATCTCGGACCGCTTTCTGCCGGACAAGGCCATCGACGTTCTCGATGAAACCGGTAGCCGTTTGCGATTGCAGAACCTGGTTGTGCCCGAAGGTATCCTCGAGTTGGAAGCCAAGGTTGAAGAGCTGCAACGCAAAAAAGACGATCTGGTCAAGAAGCAGGAATACGAAAAAGCTGCCGAGCTTCGTGATGAAAAGCGTAAACTTGAGGATGATCTTACAGCAGCCCGCAAGGAGTGGGAGAGCAATGAATCCAACGAGAAAATCGAGGCGACTACTGAAGATATAGCGGCCGTTGTGAGCATGATAACAGGCATTCCGGTAAACCGTGTCGCCAGCAGTGAGGGCCAGCGTCTGCTCGAAATGCGTGACCTTCTCAAGAAGAGTATTGTAGGTCAGGATGAGGCTATTCAAGAGCTGGTCAAAGCCATCAGACGCAGCCGCACCGGCCTCAAGAATCCGAATCGTCCGATCGGGAGTTTCATCTTCCTCGGACCGACCGGCGTGGGAAAGACAGAGCTCGCAAATGTTCTTGCCGAACACTTGTTCGGTGACAAGAAGGCAATTGTTCGCGTCGATATGAGCGAGTACATGGAGAAGTTTAATGTCAGCCGCCTCATCGGAGCGCCTCCGGGATATGTCGGTTACGACGAAGGCGGACAGCTGACCGAACGTGTGCGTCGTAAACCATACAGCGTCGTACTGTTTGATGAAGTCGAGAAGGCGCACCCGGACGTTTTCAACATGATGCTGCAGGTTCTGGACAACGGCGAGATGCTGGACGGATCCCGTCGCAGGATCGATTTCCGGAACACTGTAATCATAATGACCTCCAATTCGGGAAGCCGGGAAGCAGGCAAGGGATCGATCGGATTCGCGGGTAACTCAGGTGAAAGTAAAGCACAGCAGGAACATTCGGCCATGAAAGAGCGGATGACAAAAACGCTCAAGGAACAGTTCCGTCCGGAGTTCCTGAACCGGATTGATGAGGTCATTGTCTTCCGCTATCTCCGGCGTGAACATATCCATCAGATCGAAGATATTTACCTCGAGGACATTAACAGACGCCTGTCAGAACGTAAGATTGAACTCCAGCTCAGCGAGGGAGCAAAAGACTTCATCGTGGACAAAGGATTCGATGCACATACCGGAGCTCGAGTTCTGCGCAGAGCGGTGGAACGTCACCTCGAAGATCCACTCGCTGAAGAGATGCTCAACAATAATGTCGAAGACGGAGACCGGGTACATGTTGATGTCGGAGATGATGGCCTGACTTTCAAATCTGAGAAAAGTGTTCTCCTCCCCAAAGAAACTAATGGCAAGGGAAAAAAAAGAACCAAGAAGAAAGATCCGCCAAGATCGGAAGAGCACACGTCTGAACTCCAGTCACACTGATATATCTCGTATGCCGTCTTCTGCTTGAAAAAAAAAAAAACAAACAAAATACATAAAAAAAAAAAAAAAAAACAAAAAAGA
>CAJVXH010000204.1 GCA_913009835.1 uncultured bacterium | reverse complement strand
GGACGTTATGAAGTAGAAGAGGACGGACAACGATACAGTGTTGAAGTACGTAGCGTGAACAACCGATTTTTAGATATATCAACACGTTTGCCGCGTACATTACTGTCCCTGGATGCTGATATCCGGGCGATGGTGAAGGGTAAGATCGAACGCGGAAAAGTGAACGTGTTAGTCGAGGAACCGAGAGAAGACGTGCAGCGTTCGCGCCTTGAAATTGATATGTCTGCCGCCAAAGCACTGGTCGAGACCCTACGCGAAGTCGCCAGGCAGAACGAAATCGAGGGAGATATATCCCTCGGCGACATCGCCAACAACCTCAACCTGCTCTCAGGGAGTGAAGATTCTGGAACAGCGGAACTTAGGCAGGGCTTGATACTCCGGGGTCTGAAGGACGCGATCAGCAATTTCAATGAAATGGCAGCGTCTGAGGGTGCAAATCTGGAAGCGGATTTCCAGAAACGACTTTCTCTGCTCGAGGGTCTATCAGCGGAGATCAAGACTCGTTCGGCAGAAAACCGGGAGCTGTCGCTACAAAGAATACGGGAGCGGATAGAGAAATATATCAGCCATGACAAAGTTGATGACAATCGTCTGGAACAGGAAGTCGCCTACCTGGTGGATCGCATCGACATAACCGAAGAACTGGTGCGACTGGCGAGTCATATCGACCTGTTCCGGAAGGCGTTGAAAAAAGGCGGGCTGGTCGGAAAACGGTTGAATTTCATCCTCCAGGAGATGAACCGTGAGGTGAACACCATCGGCTCGAAGACAATCGATGGCGAGATTGCCTCATGGGTCGTGGAAGCTAAGGAAGAGTTGGAAAAACTGAGGGAGCAGGTACAGAATGTCGCCTGATTCGGGTCAACGTGGACGACCAATTGTCTTCTCCGCATGCTCAGGCGCTGGAAAGACAACGATCATCCGCGAAGTCATGAAACAAATGGATGATCTGGCTTTCTCAATCTCGTCCACCACTCGTTCGCAGAGGAATGGCGAGGAGAATGGGGTAGATTACGATTTCCTGACACACGAACAATTCCAGCAGGCCATTGATGATGGAGATTTCATTGAGTACGAGGATGTACATGGTCAGCTTTATGGCACTCGAAAATCGCGGGTGAAACCTCTGCTGGACGCCGGTAAGGACGTTGTTTTTGATCTGGATGTGCTCGGAGGTATGTCGATGAAGAGGCTTTTCCCGGAGACCTTTCTCCTGTACATTGATGTGCTTGACCGGGAAATTCTGAGAAGTCGTTTGCTCGCCCGAGGACGTGAAGATCGCGAGGAGATCGAAGTGCGCCTCGCACGCTACGATCTCGAGCGGGAAATGGCGGATCAGTTCGATAGAATCATCGTCAATGATGACCTGAAAACGGCCGTCGACGATACCATAGCGGTGATACGCGAATTGCGCGGATGACCGTTACACTTCCTGGGATTCACTATATTTGTCTGGAGAGTTGCATGGCGCACGAGATGTTTCTGGCAGAAGATTTCTTTGATCGTGGTAATGGTATCTACGAAACCATCGTCGCTATTGCGCGACGTTCACGTCAGATCGCAGAAGAGCATCGCAAGGAGATGGATGCTTACTTGACGCAGGTCGGGATGCTGGAAGATTTTCAGGATGAAGAAGAGAGTCCGCTTGACGAACTCATCCTGATGCACTCCGAGCCAGTGCTCCAGTTTGAAAAGCCGAGTGTGCTGGCACTCCGGGAGATGATCTCGGACAAACTGGAACTGCACCGTCCTGAGGAGAAGGTAGAAGAAGAGGTCGAGGTTGTTGAACCGGGTATGGAGATGCCGGGTAAATTGGATCTGTCCGGCCTGGATGGCGATTCCGAAAAGAAACCAGCCGACGATTTGCCGACTTCATTCCCATCAACGCTTAGTTTAGATGAGTAATCTCACTAAAAACAACGATTCCAAGTCGCGCCGAGGTCTTCAATCTCGGCGCATTCTCGTGGCAATCACGGGTGGTATCGCGGCATACAAGAGTGTGGATTTGGTGCGTCGTCTGCTCAAGCAGGGGGCGGATGTGCGGGTCATGATGACTGATTCAGCCACTCGCTTCATCCAGCCGACGACATTTGCGGCGATAACCGGCAAGCAAGTCGGTCTATCCATGTGGTCAGATTCTGGCGAACCAAATGTGTCACATCTGGAGTTTCCGCACTGGGCAGAGTTGATCGTGGTGGCACCAGCTACAGCGAATATTCTCGCCAAGATGCGGCATGGTATTGCCGATGATCTGGTCTCAACAGCCATGCTCGCCGCCGAGTGCCCGATCCTGCTGGCACCAGCCATGAACCCCACCATGTGGTTCAATCCGGTTACACAAAAGAACATGCAGGCGCTCGAACAGTTGGGCATGATGCGCATAGGTCCGAATTCGGGTGAGATGGCAGCTCCCGGTGAAAAAGGTGGCGAAGGTCGGATGAGCGAGCCGGAGGAGATTGAAGATCGGATCATAAAGCATTTCCTCGAGGGACGGACATTAGCCGGAAAGACCGTACTGATTACTGCTGGACGCACGGAAGAACCGATTGATCGGGTGCGAGTGTTGACCAACCGCTCCAGTGGACGGATGGGTGTTGCCCTGGCTGATGAAGCTCACAAGCTGGGGGCGGAAGTTGTATTCGTCTACGGTGGGATGGATGTTAAACCACCGATCGGCGCTTGCCTGTATCATGCACCAACCGCGGTCGAGATGTTGCGGGTAGTCAAGGACAAAGTACCTCAAGCCGATATCGCGATCTATGTCGCAGCCGTCTCTGACTGGCGTCCGGCGACGAAATATGATGGAAAACTAAAGCGCACTGAGCAGGACGGTGAAACCTTTACCCTCGAACTGGTCGAGAACCCGGACATCGCAGCTGAGACCGCGCCATTAGTCAAGGGTCTGGCAATCGGGTTCGCCCTGGAAGTTGAGGATGCCCTGGATAACGCAAGAGAGAAACTGAAACGTAAATCTCTGGACGCGATTCTATTCAACCGGGACAGCAATATCGGGAGTGAGGAATGCGAACTCACATGGGTTTCGACCCAGGAAACTCTTCCCCTCGGTGAAGGCTCCAAGAGGGAGCTCGCGGAGCGGGTTATGCGGCAGGTCGCATCAATGCTTGACCGGGCCTGACACATTATTTCAGCTTTCCTTCCAATCTTCGCCCACAGCGATTCTCAACGCCATATATTAGGACGTTCACCCACATCCAACTCAATCGAAGTGTTCACTATCCATGGATACCGGCCTGAAGCGGGACATCGAAAGATATCTTACCCAGCGCGCCGAACGTGACGGCTCCCTCATGGTCAGTCCCGCGGAGGGTGTTGACAGATTTCCGCAAACCAGCAACTCCGGAAGTACCGATCTGCCGCAACATGTGCAGACCGAACCGTCTTCTCCGAAGCCACTTTCGACTGTTCAGAACGTAAATCCCGCTGATACCGTTGAACCCGCTGATCGCGGTGCGCCGGAACCTGATTACGAGAATGCAGACGTGAAAAAACTGGTTGATCCCTTCTCATCATACAGCGATCTGGACGCCTTTAACGAAGCCATTCAGGGCTGTCAGAAATGCCCACTCGGTGCGACGCGCAACAAATTCGTCTTTGGAGTGGGCGATCCCAAGGCCGACCTGGTACTGGTCGGTGAAGCCCCCGGTGCGAATGAAGACAAGTTGGGAGAACCATTTGTCGGCAGGGCAGGCAAGCTACTGGACCAGATCCTCGCTGCGGTAGATTTGAAACGCGGTGAAAATGTGTATATATGCAACATCCTCAAATGCCGACCACCGAACAACCGTGATCCCCAACCGGATGAAGTGCATGAATGTGAGCCGCATCTGCTCAAACAGTTGCAACTACTGCAACCGAAATTGATCGTCGCGCTGGGACGTATCGCCGCCCAGACATTGCTGCGGACTAAAGAATCGTTAACCAAGCTACGTGAACAAGATTTGATCTATCATGGCATTCCGTTGATTGTTACCTATCATCCGGCAGCATTGTTACGGAATCCGAATTGGAAACGTCCCACCTGGGAAGACGTGCAAAAGATGAAGCGTATGCTTGACGAGGCAAATGAAATATGAGTCCCAACGATAAACCGGCCAACGAGAAGGTCAAAGTCCTGGATACCGTGTACCACGGCCGACTCCAGCCGCATAGTCTCGAAGCTGAGCAGACAGTCCTCGGTTCGGTGATGATTGACACCACAGCGTTTCCCAAGGTCACCGAGTATTTGCACCGGGAATCGTTTTACTGGGACAAGCACGCTGTCATCTATGAAATATGCGAGGAACTGTTCAACTCCAATGAACCAATCGATATAATGACCATAAGTGAGAAACTGAAGCGCATCGAAAAATATGATGAGATAGGTGGAGATCTTTACCTGGAAGAGTTGCAGGATGCGACACCGTTTCCATCCAACGTTGAGTTCTACGCCAAAGTGGTTCAGGAAAAATTCATCTTGCGCACCATCTTCACCACTTCCCAGGAAGCTGCAGAAAAAGTCTTTGAACCAGATGCAGATCCTGAAATTGTCCTCGATCAAGCAATGGACAAGTTTTTCAGCATCCAATCCTATAAGCTGAGTAAATCGTACCGGCCGGTTAAAGACATCGCCCTCGAAACGATGGATGAACTGGGCAAAATCGCTGAGCGGGATGGTGAACTCACAGGTATAACTTCCGGTTATAAAAAGCTGGACAAATTGACCGGCGGTTTCCAACCCTCTGACCTGATCATCCTTGCAGCACGACCTTCGATGGGTAAAACCGCGCTGGCGCTGTCCTTCGCCTTGAACGCGGCGATTCAGAACAAGATCAGCGTGGGAGTCGTATCGTTGGAGATGAGTGCCAAGCAGATCGCGATGCGCTTGATTTCGTCATACACCAAGGTGCCGTTGTACAAGGTCCGCCAGGCAAGCTGTAGCAAAGCAGAGTGGAGGAAAATTGCGAATGGAGTTGCGAAACTAAGTGAACTCCCTATTTACATTGATGATACGAGATCGGAAGAGCGTCGTGTAGGGAAAGAGTGTAGATCTCGGTGGTCGCCGTATCATTAAAAAAAAAACAAAACTCACCGAAGCT
>CAJVXH010000203.1 GCA_913009835.1 uncultured bacterium | reverse complement strand
TTGATATGTTTTCTGTCATATTACTATTATCCTAATGTATTTAGATCATTTTTTGAATTTTGTTTTTTTTTTTTTTTCAAGCAGAAGACGGCATACGAGATATATCAGTGTGACTGGAGTTCAGACGTGTGCTCTTCCGATCTCGGTGTGGATGCCGGACACTTGATGGCGGCCTCGGTGATGAGCGCGCCCGCAGCGCTGGTCATGGCCAAGATCATGGTCCCGGAAACCGAGGTCAGCGAGACCCGTGATTCGCTCTCGATGAACACCGAGAAAACGTACAGCAACGTGATTGACGCCGCCGCCGGTGGTGCGAGCGACGGTCTCAAGCTGGCGGTGAATATCGCCGCGATGCTGATCGCGTTTATCGCGCTGATCGCGATGATCAACGGTTTCCTCGGCTGGGTCGGCGGCTTCTTCGGCGTGGACAATCTGTCCCTGCGGCTAATACTTGGTTATGCGTTCAGCCCGTTGGCGTTCGTGATGGGGGTGAGCTGGGCGGACGTTCTGGACGTCGGCTCATTACTCGGGGCGAAGATCAGCATCAACGAGTTTCTGGCGTTTATCGATCTGGCGGCGTTACAAGGTCAGATCAGCGAACGCAGCTTCATCATCGCAACGTACGCGCTGACCGGCTTCGCAAACTTTGGTTCAATCGCTATCCAGATCGGCGGGATTTCGGTGCTGGTACCTGAACGTCGGGCCACGCTCGCCCGCTACGGCCTGCGTGCGATGATCGCCGGTGCGCTAGCGTCCTGGCAAACCGCTGCGATTGCGGGGATTCTCTTGTAATGACTATGCCCACGACATTCATGTCGTGGATTATCCGACGATTCCAATAACGAAACGCCTCATCCAAGGGAGGGGGAATGAGGCGTGACGGTGCATCTATTGTAATCGGACGGCGAGTGGCAATTCACCGGCCGGTAAAGCGTTTGTAGTCGGGACACTTTGAGGACAAAGTGTCCCGACATTGTCAGTCTGAATCCTGTACTCTGCAGTCAGTTGAAAACCGAGATCCTTCACTTCGTTCAGGATGACGACCTTGGGATTTTACTCCGTTAAGCGTCCCCGAGTCCCGAGCCCCGAGTCCCGAGTCCCGAGCCCGCAGTACCTAGTTCTTCATCCCTTCGATCTCGATCTTGCGCGGTTTGGCTTCTTCTGACTTCGGCAAACGAATAGTCAGGACGCCGTTATCGTAGCTGGCGTGAATCGACTCGGTGTTCACGCTGTCCCGTACGTTAAAGCGTCGGCTGAACTGCCCGTGCAGGCGTTCGGTAAGGTGCCAGGTTTCGCTCTCCTTGCGTTCACTCTGAGCGCGTTCACCCTTGACCAGCAGGATACCGTCTTCCAGGGTGATTTCGATGCTGTCTTTGCTCACCCCGGGCAGATCAGCGACGACGCGATAATCGTGTTCGTCCTCGATGATGTCCACATGTGGCCGCCATGTCTGTTCAGGTGTTTCCTGGTTTCCGCGCACCTCGTTGATGAGGTTCATCCAGCGGGTCATTTCCGTGTTCGGTCCGTAGGTAAGGCAATGTTGCTTGTGCATGGTAAATTCCTTTCGAGCTATAGTTTCGTGTGATGTTTGACAATTCGAACTTCGTAAACATGGTGAGCAACCGTTGTGCCAAAATGAGATGTGGTCTTGTATCTTCTGAATATATTAGGGATAACGAGAGCCAACGTGAGATTGAACTACATTTGATTCTTTGCGTTTGGCATAGCTACGCCGATATGGCAGCGTCATGTCTGCACATTTGGCAGGCGTCCGTAGTCTTGGCAGAAGGAGGGGAGTTCGTCAGCGGAGGAGGCTGGGAACGCCACAGCATTTCCGGGCGTGTATGAACCTGAACGCAGGAATAAACAGTGTACAGGAGAACCAACCATGAAAATCAGGCACTCAAGTTCCAGTGTCGCAGGTCTTGTGCTGATTATGGTGCTGGCTGGCATTATCTCTATTCCCATGCCGTCTTACAGCCAGTCAGTAGACATGCAGGATTCGCGATATGCCATGTCAACGTTTGAAAGTCCGTTTGTGGCAGTTGCCGAGCGTTTGAAGCCCGGCGTGGTTTTCATCAGCGCGGTTCGTGAGCGTGAGATTCGGATACCCGCAATCTTTGAGAATCATCCCTTTTTCAAGGACATGATCCCGAATGAGCAAGGTGCGCCTCGAACCCAGAGGATTCCTTCCAGCGGCTCAGGCTTCATCATCGATGCGGAAGGTTACATCATCACCAACAACCATGTCGTGCAGGGCGCCAGCGAGATTACGGTTACGCTCGTTGATGGTGAGGAGATTGAGGCTGAGGTTATCGGCACCGATCCGGAGACTGATCTGGCGTTGTTGAAGATAGGTCCAGTCCCGGCGGATCATGTTGTTCCACTGGGTGACAGCGATGCAATTCGCATTGGTGATTGGGCGATAGCGATGGGCAATCCGCTCGGTTTGGATTGGACATTGACCGTCGGTGTCATCAGCGCCAAGGGGCGCAGCAATCTGAATATCTCTGGTGGTGGTCCCATATTCCAGGATTTCATCCAGACAGATGCCTCGATCAATTTCGGCAACTCCGGCGGTCCATTGACCAACATCCGCGGTGAGGTCATCGGGATAAATGCGGCGTTGAATGCTGCTGCTGATGGCATCGGTTTCGCGATTCCGATCAACCTGGCCAAGGATGTAATCAGCCAATTGCGGGAAGATGGTCACATCTCACGTGGCTACCTGGGAATGATGCCTCGGACACTTTCCGCCCTTTTACGGGAAGCTCTGGGTTTAGATGAGGACGTTGACGGGGTGTTTGTCGAGTCGGTGGAAGCTGGCACTCCGGCGGAGGACGGTGGCCTGAGGGAGTCGGACGTCGTCACCGAGGTCGATGGACTTTCGGTGGACAATGTGAACGATTTCCGCTTCCGCATTGCACGGCACGCTCCCGGTGACCGGATGGAGCTGGAAGTGTTGCGTGACGGTCGCAAGAAGGATCTGGATTTTGTCCTGGGTGATCGGAATGAGTATCTCAACGTCGTTGAGGGCGAGACACCGGTTGAGACTCGTGTATGGATGGGTTTGAGTGTTGAGAATGTTGATGATCCGGCAGTCCGTCGCAACAGCGATTTTCAGGTCGATTCAGGTGTTGTTGTGATGAAAGTGGCAGATGACAGTCCGGCACAGGGAGTACTCCGTCCCGGAGATGTGATCGTCCAGCTGGATCAAAGAGAGATAAAGGACCTGAGTGATTGGCGTGAGACCGTCAGTGATCTGGAGGATGTATCCAAGGCGATCTTGATTAAGTATCATCCGCAAGGTCAGGCCGCTACACGGTTTACAGCACTCAAAGCTGAATAACACGCACGTTTAGGTTTCGCAGGATTATGGGAATGATTACGCCGTAGTCGAAAAGACTGCGGCGTTTTTGGAGTTCCAGATTCACATGACTCACGAGCCATTTGAGCGCTGATTTCATGATGAATCGGGTAACAATGCTTGCGTAGGGAAGCGACCTTCAATAAGTTTCGACTTATCTGATTTCTTCCCCATTTACTCGAGGATACTGGTGCCACAGAGCAACCTCCATACTCATGTGATCGAATCAGAATCTTATGATCCCTGGCACAACCTGGCGCTGGAAGAGGCGTTGCTGGAAGATGTCTCTCCGAACGAGATAATTTTGTATTTGTGGCAGAACCAGAACACCGTAGTAATTGGTCGCAACCAGAATGCGTGGCGTGAGTGCCGTTGGAAGGAACTGGAAGAGGGTGGAGGCAAGCTGGCCCGGCGTCTCAGCGGTGGTGGTGCGGTGTATCACGACTTGGGGAATCTGAACTTCACATTTGTGATGGACAAGAAGTTGGCGGATCTCCACCGTCAGCTTAAAGTTATCCTCGGCGCGACGAAAACATTAGGCGTGGACGCTGAGTTCTCCGGACGCAACGATCTTCTCGCCGGAGGGCGAAAGTTTTCCGGAAATGCGCTTCATACGCGTGACAACGCATATTACCATCATGGTACTATCCTGGTGGACGTTGATTTTGCTAAGCTGGGCAGCATTCTCACTGTGGATGATGCGAAGATGAAGTCCAAGGGTGTGACCTCGGTAAAGTCGCGGGTTGTTAACCTCTCCCAATTGAGTGATCTGGTGAGTGTGGAAGCATTCAAACGGGAATTGCGCAAGGCTTTCCAAGCTGAATATGGTGGGGATTGTGGGGAGCTGAAACCTGCGGATGTGGCGGCTGACCTTTCAAACCTCTACGATAAATATGCATCCTGGTCCTGGCGATATGGTCGCACTCCAACCTTTGATGTGGAGTTCGGTACACGATTCGAGTGGGGTAGCGTAGACTTCGGATTTCTTATCGACCAGGGACAGGTGGAATCTTGTACAGTGTATTCTGATGCCATGGATGCTCGCCTTTTCCAGGAAATCTCAGCTCGATTGGAACAGATTCCTTACCGCTTTGACACCATTGCCGCAAAGCTGGATGATCTTGCTACTACTGACGATCGTAGAGCATTGATTGAAGATCTGAAGGGGTTCATCAAGGCCGAACGGTTCTAGCAAGCTCGCAGCCTCAACCTGACTAATCCTGAAAAGAGAACAATACAGAATGAATACTGCTCGTGATCAACGCCGCGTGTTCATCGGCGAACAGTTTGAGTGTAGTGTTTCCACGGCAAAAGGGATCATCCGATTCAAGGCGATTGCGCATAACGTTGGCGCAAAAGAGCTGATGCTAAGAGTTTCGCCAAGGTACTCTGGCATATTCGCCAAGGGTCAGACTGTCACAATCATTTTCTGTCGCCCGGGAAAGGCGTTCCGATTCCAGACACAAATTATAAAGAGTGTGCCAGCGAGTGACCGTTGTCTGCTGACTTTATCTGGCACCTCCAAGGTTGAGCAGATCGAACGTAGATCAGTTGTTCGCAAGATTATTAAAGAGATCGGAAGAGCACACGTCTGAACTCCAGTCACACTGATATATCTCGTATGCCGTCTTCTGCTTGAAAAAAAAAAAAAAAGAAAATAAAATAAAACAAAAACAAAAAAAAAATATAAACAAACAAAAAACAAAGTGAACGCACACTTAATCTCTCTAATCGCCTCACATATGATCCAAC
>CAJVXH010000202.1 GCA_913009835.1 uncultured bacterium | reverse complement strand
AAGTACGGTAGTCAGAAGAGTAAGAGGGTGTAGAGAGAGAGGTAGAAAGAAGATCATGGGAAAGAGGAAGGAATTATTTTTTTTTTTCAAGCAGAAGACGGCATACGAGATATATCAGTGTGACTGGAGTTCAGACGTGTGCTCTTCCGATCTCAGACGCACCGGATGGAATAGGCGGTCAGTACCCCGGACTCGAAGCGTCCTTCGGGCGATCCACCGCCGACGAGATCATGTCAAATGTCATCCGGTTGCATTACAGCGGGTCAACTGTTCCCAAAGCGCTGGCCGGTTTTAAACCACGCTTCCTCCTCGAAGCCATCCCTGAAATCCTCCCCGTGAAACGCAAGCACTACCAGCTGATGCGTGAGAGTTTCCCGGGAATAGACATGCGGTCGGTAACCTCCGGATTCCCCAGCAAGGAACTTGGGGTGGGCGTGTTGCATCCCTCTTTCCCGCACCAGATCAACAAGGTCTGGGAAGTGGTGGAAGATGAACCGTCAGATATCACTGCCCTATTGTGGACATTGGGAATGGTTCCGGTTCCGGTAGAAGACTACTGGTCATTCATACTTGACGTTCTGTTCTGCGGGGTAACCCTGGCCGCTCTACGTTACCAGAAGGCGACCAACATGCCTTCCTGGAAAATTGACAAGTATGTCCGTCGCCTGGTAGGTCCGAATCCTATACGCGCTCATGACGCCATCGGGCCGGGTGCGAGCTTCCTTACCTGGAGCTGCCTGCACCATCTGACCGAACACTACGGACAGCTATTCGCGCCAGTGGATGAGCTGCTACGCCGGAAAGAGAGCGGCGAAGCCTGGTATTCCAGCAACCGTCCGACAGTTGACTGGGAGATGGATGACGAGGAAGAGTTCAAGAGTTGGATTCTCGGATCATTGTTCCAGATGACCAGTTTGATGTTACACGAAAACCGGGCTCATCTTACCCACATGAACGCTATCGGCGAACTGTGTGCCCAATTCACCAACGGCATACTGGCAAACCTTCGCAGCACCGGTGCTGATAACGCCATAGCACGGGTCGAAGCCTATCACAAGCTGCACCCGGAAGCTGCGGGAGGCGCCTGGTATCCGGACGCCTTCAGCGCGATTGAAACACCGGCCTGGCAACAACTCTACGTGAACGCTGAACATGACGGTGACGCTGGCGTGGTCACCATTGCCCGTGAATCCCTGAACTGGGATGTCATCGACGAACTCAACCGTGCGGTTGACTGGTTGAAAGCGGCAGGAATCGACAAGGTAGTCTTGACCGGCGATTTCCACCTCACCACTCAACTCGTCGGTGCCGACACAACTGAGTTCTACCCGGCGTTGGAAGACGAAGCGGAAGGTTTCCGGGTCGCCAAAGCCTGGTCGGAAGTGGCGCGTCGTTTCAACGACGAATTCGCACTGTCGATCGGCTTCATCAACGGCAAACGTTGTCTGGGCGGTATGCTGGAACTCCTGATGCACTGCCACTTCCTGGTCTCGGTCGATTCGGCACAACTTGGAATGCCTGAAGTTACCCTGCCGGTTATACCGGGAATGGAAGGCTGTCACTGGGCGATCCGTAAAGCTGATGAGGGAGATTGGCCGAAGGTTCTGACAATGCTGCTGAGCGGCAGGTTCGTCAAGGGCAAAGAAGCCACTGGCTGGCTGGTGGATTATGCCGGTTCGATGAACGATTCGCTTGGCGTGATCAAAGGCCTGCTGGATGGATCAGGGCAGGGAATTCGACGCCGGGAAGTCAAGGCCGATTCCTTGAACGTGCTGACCGATGTGGCCGGTCTGCCTGATGGATCAAGCGCTCTTACATCCGCCCGCAAAGCGGTGATGGACTGCGTGCAGGCGTCATGCGGGACAACGCTTTCACAAGCACTCGACATTCAGGCAAAACACTCCGGTGCCTTCATGATCACTAAAGGCTGCAAGAAGGGCGTAATCGGATCGAGTTTCTCCAAAACGATGAACGTATGATGTACGCGAGTTAGTACTACGTATCAGGTGAGGTGGCGGTGAGTTAGAACATCATCGTCATCAAACCTGTTGTCTGCAACAATTGGATCGGGAGGAAGTGAAGATGGAATTACGAGAACCTCTGAACACGTTGATCACCGAACCAACGGAGTATACGAAGCACCTCAATTTTCCAGACCCATCCAAAATCCGATTATATGACTCAACGCTTCGCGATGGCGAACAGATGCCCGGGGTGGCGTTCTCACCAGGGCAGAAATACGAGATTGCGAAGTTGCTGTCCGAGATGGGCGTTCACATTTTCGACCTCGGCTTCCCCTTCGCCGCCCTGTCTGATCGACGTGCGCTTCAGTTAATCGTGCAAGGACGCAGGAAAGGCGATATACGCGAAGATGTCGAATTCCTGGTGATGTGCCGCTCCACCCAGAGTGACATTGACATCACCATCAAGACACTGGAGGATATCGGTGTCTCGCTCTCAGAAGTCACCTTCTTCATTTTCACTTCTGGATCTGATCTCCACCTGAAATACAAGATCGGTAGAGCGCTGTTACGATACGAAGGCCGGGATGTTTCAGAGTGGCTGGATCTGCCCGTCGAGTTCTACCGCGAAGCTAACCTTCGCATGATGTGCGAGACAATCAGCTACGCCCGCGACAAGGGAGTGACGGCGGTCGAGTTCGGTGGCGAGGATGGTTCCCGCGCTGATCTCGATTACACTATTAAACTCGCGAAAGCTGGCTATGACGCTGGCGGAACCCGTTACAGCTTCCCGGACACTGTCGGTTGCTTCACTCCTGAGGGAGTGGATCACTACATCCCACGAATCGTCAAAGAATTCCCCGGCGAAGACCTCGTCGTTCATTTCCACAACGATTTCGGATTGGCAGGCGCAAACACCGTCCGTGCCATGAGCCACGGAATCAACATTCCTACCTGCACCGCCAATGGACTCGGTGAACGAGCGGGAAACGCCCCGTTGCACCAGGTAGTGATGATGCTGAAAATGCTATACGGGGTAGACATCCCAGGCTTCAAGTATGATTACTTGATCAGGGTCCGCAAAATGGTGGAAGAGTATTCAGGAATTCCGGTTGGTGCGCATGAACCGATCATCGGCGAAGGCGTGTTTACCCATGAATCCGGCATCCACACCGCAGGACTGTTGATCCACCCAGCCATCTATCAGGTAATTCCGCCAGAATTGCTCAACAGAAAAATCCAATACGTTTTCGGCAAACATACCGGAGTTGCGGCGGTGCGAGATGTCCTCAATCGACCTGAATACGTGGCCGGTCTTGAACGCGACGGGGTCAAGGTCACAAAAGAGCTGATAGATGCCGTAATGCTGTTCGTTAAAGATGCCAGGCAGAAACGAACACGGTCTGACAGTTTCTCCAATGTCACCGAAGCCTACTATCGCGAGTATCACCGGCTGGGAATCACCGAACTGCGTCTCGTTGAACTGGCATCAACAATTGGTCGCTTGATGAGAGAAGGGTTGTTCAAGCCCTCAGGAGTTGAAGAGGGCGAAGGCAATACAAACAAAAAATAGATCCAGCTTGCACCATGATAGAGAGCTGAAAATCAAAGATTTGCGCGACGAGTTTAGCATGAGGGAGGAAACATGAGTTTGGATTGGCTGCCCAAAGATGCCGAGGTCAAGGACCATGACCTGTTCGGGGATCAGTTTTTCTCCGCCGAAGCACCTGGAATCATATACGAACTGAAACCGATTGTTAATCCGAAAGGCGGACAGGTAGATGATCTGTTCACTGCCTGGGTCACTTTGAACAATCCCGCTCAGTTCAACTCCTACACAACCCAGATGGTCAAGGGCGTAATCGCCGGTTTCCACAAGGCTTCAATGGATCGGCGTGTGGTCGCTGTGGTGTTTACCGCCGCAGGAAATCGGGCCTTCTGCACCGGCGGAAACACCAAGGAATACGCTGAATACTACTCAAACCGTCCCCAGGAATATGGTCTGTACATGGACCTGTTCAATGCCATGGTGGACGCTATCCTTACCTGCAAGAAACCGGTTCTCTGCCGGGTGAACGGTATGCGGGTAGCTGGTGGACAAGAAATAGGTATGGCCTGCGATCTAACATTGACCGTTGACACCGCAATCTTTGGACAGGCGGGCCCACGTCACGGATCAGCACCGGATGGTGGTTCAACCGACTTCCTGCCCGGATTCCTCAGCTATGATGACGCTATCTGGAACTGCGTCTCATGTGAGCTGTGGTCATCATACAAGATGAAGCTCAAAGGCCTGATCACCAAGGTAGTTCCAGTGCTCAAGCAGAACGGTGAATTCATCCGTAATCCGCTGGTAACTACTGACACCTATATCAATGATGGCGAGGTCGTCTACGGTGAGTTCGTCAAAGGTGATGCTGCCAAAGCCGCCAAGAGTATCCTGAAGGAAGCCGAATACGATTTCAGCCTGCTGGACGAGGAGGTGAACAAGATTGCCTGGACCTTTACCAACCTGTTCCCCGGCTGCCTGATGAAATCCATTGACGGCGTCCGTCAGAAGAAGCGCTACTTCTGGGATATGACCAAGCATGAGCACCGTCACTGGTTGGCGGCGAACATGCAAGGCGAAGCCTATCTCGGCTTCAACGCCTTCAACACCCGCAAAATCACCGGGACGGATGTAATTGATTTCGTCGAGTTCCGACGTCAGCTGGCAAATGGTGCGGCAACTGGTGAAGAACTATTCGAAGCGGTCCTCGGATCGCCACAGGGGGAGTGAGCGATGGGCAAGCTATTAGCGGGAAAGACCGCTTTTATCACTGGCGGAAGCAGGGGGATCGGTGCCTCAATCGTGCGCCATTTCGCCGAAGAAGGTGCCAATGTAGCCTTCACTTATCGCAAGGAAGCTGAGCTGGCTGAAGGCTTGGCGAAGGAAGCCCAGGCTCTCGGTGTGAAGGCCATCGCCTACCAGGCGGACACCGCCGATTTCGAACGCGCTCAATCGTTAATCAGCGAAGTGATTGAAACCTTCGGTAACCTGGACATCCTGATCAACAACGCCGGGATGAACTGGGACGCTGTCCTCTGCAATATGAAAGAGGAGCAGTGGGACGCGGTTATCCACGCGGACCTCAACGGTTGTTTCACCTACATCCGGGCCACTGC
>CAJVXH010000201.1 GCA_913009835.1 uncultured bacterium | reverse complement strand
GGAATAGAGGCAGGTGGCAGTGAAGTGAGCCTTACGCCGGGGAATAATGTTTATGTTGGTTTTTTTTTTTTTAATGGTACGGCGACCACCGAGATCTACACTCTTTCCCTACACGACGCTCTTCCGATCTTGCACAGGCTGAACTCAGTCCGTGAACGGATTCTTGAAACCTACAAAATTGACCTGCTGGAGAAGAAACAGGAAGAGCTGCCCCTCGCCGTCGAAGAGGATAATCCCAATCTCGACAGACCGTTGGGTGATCTTCGTGATGAAGTGCGTGATTTCGGACCTGTGAACCAGATGGCACTGGAAGAGTATGAAGTCGTTGACCGACGTTGGAAACAACTGTCCGAGCAGAATGCTGACCTGGAACAGGCCGTCGATCTGCTTGAAGATACTATCCGCGAAATAAACAACATCGCCCGAAAACGTTTCTTGGACACATTCAGCCGGGTTGAAGGGCATTTCGTTGGACTATTTGGCAGGTTGTTCGGCGGGGGAGAAGCTGCGATTTCGTTGGCTGAGGGTGATCCGCTGGAAGCCGGTATCCATATCTTTGCAAGCCCCAAAGGCAAGAAACTATCCAGCATAGATCTCCTCTCCGGAGGCGAGAAGGCCATGACCGCGATCGCCTTATTGTTCGCATTATACCTTGAAAAACCATCGCCATTCTGCTTCCTCGACGAAGTGGATGCACCGCTGGATGATGTGAACGTGATACGCTTTAACCGACTGTTGCGAGAGTTTACAGACAGAACTCAATTCCTGGTAGTCACCCACAACAAGCTGACGATGGAACGTGCTGACCGGTTGTACGGAGTAACCATGGAAGAAGAAGGTGTTTCAAAGCTGATTACTGTTGAAATCAGCCGGAGTGAAGGCGAAAAGGTGGACTCATGATACACAAACTGATACTGAACCTGGCAGCTCTGCTATTGATCTCTATGTGCCTGTTAATACCGATTAGCGGCATTGCACAGGACGCTGTAGATGAAGGGCTTGAACGTAGCGAAGTCAAATTCTTTACCGTTGATCACGCGGTATTTCGTTACGATGCAAACCATTGCCAGCTCGAAATTTATGCGTTGATCGACCGCAGCTATCTCGCTACTGAGCCCATGCAGGATGGGGTGCAGGCGAGATACGAGATAACCTTTCAGGTGCTGGAAAATGACAGCACCCTAATTGGTGATTCCTGGATCAGAACCGACTGGGTCCAGGCAGATTCGCTGCGATCTTTCGGTCAGAAAATCCCTGAACTGGTTAAATACATGATAAAACCGGGTGACTACCGGATCGCGGTTCGGGTTGTGGATCAAATCGCGCAGAAATACTTGGTCGAGGAATATGCGGTAAACGTTGAGGCGTTTTCCACTGAAGCCATTGATATCTCAGATATTATGCTCGCATCACGAATCGAGAAATCGGAAACCGATGCAGGCGAGTTTGAGCACAATGGACTGCTCGTTCTACCCAACGCCGAACGCATGTTCGGGGTGAGTAACCCACAAGTTTTTCACTATGTTGAGATCTATAACCTCACTCAATCCGATACTGCTACATACTGGGTTGACCGTGCGATACTGGATGATCGAGGCGCTGTTCTACGTCGCTTTGACCGGCTTATACGTGAGGTTCCGGGACCAAACGTGGTCGATGTAGATGCCTTCAGTGTAGCCACATTGCGCACCGGCGTATACACTCTGCGAATTGTTGCTACTGACATCGTTACCGGAACTCAAGCCACCGCCGACCGAGCGTTCTGGGTATATCGTCCAAACGAAGAAATAACCTTTGCACCCCGGATAGACCCCGGATTTGACGTGGATGCGATGACAGAAGAGGAGGTTGAGCTCGAGCTGAACGCAATAAGATATATGCTCAACGATAATGTGCGTACTGCTATCAAGGATTTGGATGGAATGAATGCGAAACGCACCTTCCTGTCACGCTTCTGGTACTCGAATGACCCAGACACTACGACTACCGTCAACGAATTCCGCACAGAATATTTGCGACGTCTGGACCTGGCAAATAGCCGATATGGCACCTACCAGAGAGAAGGGTGGAGCACAGACCGGGGACGAGTTCTCCTCATGCACGGTGAGCCCGACTACATTGACGATCATCCATTCGACAGCGAGACCAACGGGGCATGGCAGGTATGGGAATATCATCAGATCGAGGGCGGCGTCATCTATGTGTTCGTCGATCGTAACAACCTCGGCGAATATACCCAGGTTCATTCGACCAAGAATGGGGAATTGAACAACCCTTATTGGTATGAGATAGAGTTCTCACGCTGATTCCTGAAGCGGCGGGTGCATCCTGAAGCGTGCGGGTGTCATCCTGAAGCGGCGGGTGTCATCCTGAAGCGTGCGGGTGTCATCCTGAAGCGGCGGGTGTCATCCTGAAGCGGCGGGTGTTATTCTGAAGCCCAGGGTGTCATCCTGAGCGAAGCGAAGGATCTCGGTGTTGACCTTTGTCATCTGCGTTGGCAGAGCCACGTCCGGGCAAGAATCAGGATCAATCAACGATCCTGAGCAAACCAAAAGTCCCAGATAAGAGAGTCGTACTATGCTGATGATCCAAGCGCGTGGACTGAGTAAATCTTTCGAAGATCGTAAACGCGGCACCATTAACGCCGTAAGCAACGTTAACTTCGAGGTGAGGCAAGGTGAGATTTTCGGCCTGCTGGGCACTAATGGCGCCGGAAAGACAACCACACTCCGAATGCTCGCCACCATCCTGCAACCGACTGAGGGTTCGGCAATAGTAGCCGGACATGATGTTACCAGAGAACCTCAAAAAGTCCGTGAACTTATCGGATATCTGACAGGTGACACCAATCTCTACACCAGGCTCACTCCACGTGAGATGCTTCACTATTACGCGAACTTATTTGGTCTCAGCAAAAATGCACGCAATGAAGCCATCGAAAGAGTCAGCAACAGATTCGGTCTAAATGAGTTCATAGACACCAAGATCGGTAAACTGTCTACTGGTCAAAGGCAACGGACTAGTATCAGTCGTGCGGTTATACAACAACCCAATCTGATGATATTTGACGAACCCACCGCAGGACTTGACCCAGTCAGCGCACGTCATATCATTGATTTCATCCGGGAGTGCCGGCAGAGCGGCATGACATTGCTCTTTTCCACTCATTATCTCCGAGAAGCCGAAAAACTCTGTGATCGCATAGCCATCATGCATGATGGGTACATCCGAGTGATCGGAACACTTCAGGAAATCCTTGAGCAAACGGCAACTGACGATCTGGAAGAAGCGTTCTTCAGCCTGACCGATGCTCCAGAGGACGCAACTGCTGCATAGATAATAAATTATAAAAATGCAGAAATGAGTAGTATTGTCAGGCTTTCTCTGCCATATTGTCCTGAATAATGGTTGCAGAGGAAATTATCTAGATTTCAGGCGCGTATCTTGCACTATCTGACGTAACACAGAATAACGCTGATCAATAAATTGTGTGCTATATCTTGAGATAGCTACACAAAGAGGATGTCATCAGGGCTGGTCAATGCATCAATCACTGTGCATCCTTTGCAGATATTCGTGCAGATTCAAGCATAAACAATAAATCAATCACGCTCACAAAATGCTAATTGGGAGGATTCATGAGAAAACAATTCATATTAAACCCGTGGTTGGTAACACTGTTCGTTCTGACCTTGATCTCCACAACTCTCGCCCAGACAACCTGGTACGAAGAACCAACCCTGATAATGGATGGCCTGTATAACGGTCGCGACCTGAAGATCGTTGACATTGACGGTGATAATGATCAGGACATCGTCGTAGTCACACGATCCGATGAACTAGGCAACGTTATCCTGTTTGTCAATATCAACGATGAGGAGTTTGTACCGGTCGTCGTCGATGGCAATTTCAGCGGTGCCAGCGCGGTCGATGTAGGGGATATGGATGCCGATGGGGACATTGATATAGTCGTATCCGGAAGTAACCGGGTGAACTGGTATCGCAATAACGGTGATAACCTGTTTACCAACTTCTACGTTGTCGGTATCTCATCCCAATCATATTCGGTGTCCATGATCGACATGAATAATGACGGGGAGATGGATATCCTCGCTTCTGCGTTCGACACCGACCACATCATCTTCCTCGAAAACGATGGCGATGAAGATTTCACCATTCACGTGATCACCGATACTTGCATCGGGGTCTCCGGAATGAAAGCGGATGACCTCGATAACGATGGTGATCTCGATGTCATTGCCACAGCCAGGCAATCTGACCAGCTGATATGGTATGAAAATGAAGGTGTACTGCCGTTTACCGAGCACATAATTGCCAGCAATCACGATGCGATCCACGGCGTCGATACCGGCGATTTCAATGGCGATGGATACGTTGACATCGCAATCACCGTCTACGCCGATAATTCATACCTGCTGTACCAAAACAACGGTGATATGACTTTCACTCTGATCGAACTCGATACCAATGTGCCGGGGGCGTGGGGAGTGAAAATGGCTGACATCGACTCTGATGGCGATGACGACATCTTCTGTTACGCCAATTTCAACCACGACATATTCTGGTATGAGTATGATGCCAACGGCATGTTCATGGAGCATTCAATTGACCATCAGTTGATTGGCTTCTACGGCTTGGATGTGGCCGATATTAACAGTGATGGCGTACCCGATCTCGTTGGCATGTTAAACAGCCTGGGTGATCAGAACGAGCTGCACTGGTGGTCTGGAGTAAGGGTTGATGAATGGACCGAACATGCCGTTGATAACAGTATCGGGGTAGCGTCTGATGTAAAGGCTGCCGACCTGGATCTCGATGGTGACCTGGACCTCGTCGGAGCATCTGCTGGTGGCGAAAGAATTATCCTCTACGAAAACAGCGGGGCACAGGTTTATGAAGAGACTGAGCTAGCTCCATTTCCAGGTGCGTATGCACTGTGGATAGAAGACATGGATGGTGATGGCTATCCGGATGTCCTGTGCGCCTCAGGCCAAGTCAATGACATTCGACTCTACACAAATAATCAGGATATGACCTTCACCCAATCCTTCATCGACAACGATCTCGATTGGGTTCGATCCGTGTACGCCTGTGATATGGATGATGATGGCGATATGGATGTGATCGGTGCCGGTCGAGATGCAAACGATGTGATCTGGTATGAGAATCAATCAAACAATTATCTGC
>CAJVXH010000200.1 GCA_913009835.1 uncultured bacterium | reverse complement strand
AGAAGACGGCATACGAGATATATCAGTGTGACTGGAGTTCAGACGTGTGCTCTTCCGATCTAATAAGCTGACCAATTCGTGCCAAATTGGAACTCCATCACGATGCCAGTGGCAACCCCAACCGCGAACACCAGGCCGAATATCTTGACCCAGAACTTGGTCATCCTCAGGTAGAGAGGATCGCGGGTTTTCAACCACAACCCCTCCATAACCACCAGGATGAGACCAAGCCCGATGCTGATTGGGGGATAGATGTAGTGAAAACCGATCGTGACAGCGAATTGGATTCGTGACAATAGTGCAACATCCATCCGTTCGTCTCCAGGTTACCGCTGCTAAACCGTGCGATGATCCATCGATTGTCGAGTGGGGGGATGGCCGGAAACACTCGTAATATTTGTAAGCGGCCAGATACAATAACAGCATGAGGCAAGTTTAGATAAATATAGCGCCGCTTGTATGGTGGTACAACCGTTGAAAAACAGTCTACACGTTAACAGCCAACTCATCTAATTGACCGCACACACCAGCGCATTCTCCAAAATTCGATGACGATATAGTTGTTTCAAAATCAGATTGCATTAGAAAAGGCCAATCTCCTGAGAGACTGGCCTTCGTGAGTCGAAAATGGAGCAGGTCGCTTACCCTTCCAGCAGACCCTTGGCTATCAATTCCTGTTCGAGCTGATCGACGAGACGGGTCATCTTGGCGACCATCGCTTCGCCCGGTGCCGGGGTCATGAAGTCCACGCCAGCCTTCTTGCATTGCTCAATCGGGTAATCGTTACCACCCGACTTGAGCAAATTCAGATAGCGTTCGACCGCCTGCTTACGTTCCTGCGTGGAATACTTTTCGTTTGTCGCCATGTCGAAGAACTGGCTGGAAGCTGCAATGCTGGTCGCGTACTGGTAGACATAGAACGGGTTCTGGAAATGCGGGATACGCGCCCAGGTGTTCTTGTACAGCTCTTGGTCATCGAGGCTGTCACCAAAGAAGTCGTGCAGACTCTCGAGGTACATATCCTGCAACGTCGCGGCCGTGATCGCTTCGCCATTCTGCACCGCTGTGTGCATCTTGTACTCGAAATCACCGAACATCAGCTGACGGTAGAATGTACCGTGAATGCTGTTGATCGCGTGCTCGAGCAGGGCGATACGTCTGTCAGGATCGTCAGTATGATCCAACAGGTAATCGAGGAACAGTTGCTCGTTCATCGTCGAAGCGATTTCCGCGACGAAGATCGTATAATCCTTGCTGAAATACGGTTGGTTCTCGTCGGCGAGCACGGAGTGCATCGTGTGGCCGAGCTCATGGGCTAACGTGAACGCGTCGTTCATGGTGTCAGCATGGTTCAGCATCATGTACGGATGGACGCCATATACTCCGGAGCTGAAAGCACCAGAGCGCTTACCTTCGGCTTCGTAAATGTCGAACCAACCTTCGTCAAATGCACGGGAAGCCTGATTGACATAATCTTCGCCGAACGGAGCCAACGACTCGAGGATGATCGGCTTCAAATCTTCGTAATAGAACGGCCAGTCAATCTCGACAAGAGGAACGTACATATCGAAATATCGATATTCGTCCAGCCCCAGAACTTCCTTGCGGATGCGGTTGTAACGCTGAAGTGGTTCCACGCCAGCCTTCGCCTGCTCGATGATACCGGTCATCACGTCCAGCGGGATGTTGTTATTGTCGAGATACATCTCAGCTGTAGAAGCGTAGTTGCGAGCCTGAGTTTCATACCAGTTAGACTGCAGCATGCCGTTGAAGATGGACGCGTAGGTGTTTTCAAAATCGTTGAACGTGCTGAAATGTGCCAGAAAAACCGCCATGCGGTCATCCTGGTTGCGGTAGGTTTCCTTTGCGACAGCGTAATTGGCGTGCGTTGCCTTGATGGTTTCGCCGTTGGACAACGTCACTTCCGGGAACTGAACGTCTGCGGTCGCCAGGGCGCTGTATGTGCTGCCCGGGTTGCCCTGCAACTGGCTGGACAACGACAACAAGTATTCGCCCTGTTCGTCCAACACGTGTTCCTGCTGACGGTAAAGCTCCATGATGTTATGCTTGCGCACACGCAAAACGTCGTTCTGCTCAATCCAGCTCAGCATCTTGTCTTTCGAAACGTTGGCGAGAATCTCCGGGTCGGTCCAGGCCATCGCCTGACCGAAACGGGCGAACATGATGCCCATTTCCTGCTGCTTGGCCTTCAACTCCATGTTCTTCTGATCAACCACTGCCTGCAACCAGACATAAGACGCCCAACGCTCAACCAGCATGCCGAGATCTTCACTGGTGACATACATCTCTGCCAATACTTCAGGACTCTCGCCGAGACGACCCTTGTACGTCTGGAGCTGTTCCATTAAACCTTCGATGGTGGCCTTGTCAGTCTCCCACTGGTCCCAACCATCATAAATCGCCGATAAATCCCACTTGTACTGATCAGAAATCTCGTCTCGGACCAAGGTGTCCGGTTTTTTCGCGAAAGCACAAACCGCAATCAATAAAGCTAAAGAGACCAACATCACGCGACGAAACAGCATCTTTCCCTCCATTCCATGATGGTCAAAACAACCGCATTCCCAGTTGTGACCTGAAACTACTTTCGGATCCACTATGTTAAGGCGTGCGCGAATTCCAGACAACTCTTACCAGAGACGAGCCCGCCAACTACGCCAGACACCACACCAGCTACGACTGGACATACCTGTCCCGCATCTTCAAGAGACAGGCCGAAATGCCAAAACGTTACAATTCATTCCGAGACGCACTTGGGCTATGGGGGCTGAGGGCTATGGAAAAGACAGGAACTGATAGGCTATAGGAAGATAGGCCAGGGGAATTGACAGGAAATAGGAACTGCCCATGCCCCTGCTACTCCCGAAGGGAATAACAGGGATAATCCATCGTTGTGAGTCTAAGAGAATCCCTGCGAACCGCAAAAAACGCGGGTCACAGGGGTATGTCACAAACATCTCAGTTTCGGATAATCCGCGTTTGACAAACAAACACGGGCCTGTTTTCTCCAGATTCAGGACTGTAGTATTCACTTCATCAACACGATCTTCTGAATCGAGGTCTGACCGGCCATCTCAGCCTGCACGAAATAGACACCGCTGGCATGATTGGTTCCGTCAAATGTCAACGTATGCGATCCCGCCTGCATGGTGCCGTTAACCAACTCAGCCACCTGACGTCCGAGCATGTCGAAGACGATCACGTTGACTGTGTTCGCATCCGGCAGGTTCAAAGTCAACGAAGTGGTCGGGTTGAACGGATTCGGATAAACTGAGTTCAGGCCGAACTCGGACGGTAACGAACTCTGTGTTTCCACATTGCCATCACCTTCCGCAAACCAGTCACCGCTAGTCCACGAAATCTGTTCATCCGAGGTGATCGCCCCTAACTTGATGAACTCGAAGCTGTCTTCATCCACCAGTGTCCAGGGAGTTGTCCCGGCACGGGCGACATACTGATAAGATCCGTTCGGCGCCCAGCCAGGAACATTCTGAGGTACGCTGCTGACCGAAATCACATTCCCCGGCACATAGCTCACGTTATAGGTGTCCAGGGGGTATTCGTTGGAATTCGGCAGGATGACCAGGGTTTTGATCTGACCGGGAGTTGCTGCCGCATATGTGTTGGTGATCTCTGCGTCGAAGTAAACGGTTCCGCCACCACTCGGGATGTAGTATGGTTCATAATCCGGGGTCAGGGTGATGTTGACGGTTTCGGTTATGCCACCAACTGCCAAAACCGCTGCCAGGGCATCAACACGACCAGAACCGTAAGTGTTATCCTTACCAGCGACACCGAGTTCGAGGGCTGTGGTCTCAAGGTATTCGTCGATTTGAGCGGGAGTCAGGTTGATATCCACACTCTTCAGCAGTGCGCATACACCCGCAGTCAACGGCGTCGCCATTGAGGTACCACTCTTGTAGGTGTATCCGGTATCAGAGGTGTAGTTCAGTGACTTGATATCGTCGCCCGGCGCACACACATCCGGCTTTATCAAACCTTGGTCCTGGCCACCGTACGGCCAGTCATACCACGGAGCTTCGTTACCCCAAGCCACCGGACCCCGGCTGGAAAAGTACATAATCGCATCATTGCTGCCCGTGGCACCAACAGTGATCTGTCCAGCGGTGGCACCATTTACCGGCTGGTCAGGGTGCAGCCACGGAGGCGGAACACTAGCCGGAGTCTTAACATTATCCGGTATGGGATACCATGCTTGATTGGCGCCATCATTACCTGCGGAGTTCACTGAAACAATGTTCGCGGCGTTCATGGTCAGGTAATGGTTGCGGAAGGTCGAACGCGACACCGCATCCACATCATGCCAACCGAGGCTCATGGAAGAAACATCTGCCCCATGCTCTACCTGAAAATCAATAGCGGCCCATATCTCTGAGTAGGAACCTGATCCACCAGAACTCAGCACCTTCAGCGCCATGATGGTAGCATCAGGCGCAACCCCACATTGCGAACCGGCTGTACCATCGCTGGCCACAGAACCGGCTGTATGCGATCCGTGACCGTGGTCATCCCAGGGATCGTTGTCGTTGTTGTAGAAGTCATATCCATGATTCGGATATGATGCTCCGCCATCCCACATATGATCTGCAAGATCCCAATGCGTGTAACGGACACCGGTGTCCATCATCGCCACCAGAACACCCTCACCAGTGTAACCCAGATCCCAGACATCCGGCGCGTTCACCTGGTTCACACCCCAGTCGATCTCATCCAACTCATTGCCAGCCTCACGAACCGGTTCGTCTGGAAGAACTTGTTCTTCAACCAGGGGCGACATCCAACGTACATCCGAACGTTCGGCGATCTCGTTTATCAGATCAGGGCGAAGCTGAA
Source organism: uncultured bacterium (assembly GCA_913009835.1). Classification (GTDB taxonomy): domain Bacteria; phylum Electryoneota; class Electryoneia; order Electryoneales; family Electryoneaceae; genus BMS3BBIN04. The sequence goes on along the minus strand of CAJVXH010000200.1, from coordinate 359 downwards.
CATCAATCGCGTTCGCAATTATCAGCGAACGAATGAACGTAGCGTCACCACTTTGTTCAGCATCGTATAGACGATCCAACAACGCTTCCTGCGCCTCTTCAGCCTGGGCTTGCACATAGTCCCAGACTACAGCCGCACGCTCTGAAGCACGAACACCCTGAACGTAGTCCATCAACGCTTCACCATCAGGCTCAGGCGTCAGATGAATCAACACACGTAGGTAGTCATCGCTATCCGCTTCAATCAGGGCGGATTGTAAATCCTCACTTATTACAGATTGTGAGGCAATAACAGCCGTTGCCAGAAAAAGGCCACCGAGAGTAATGATGAGAGTCAGTCGTTTCATCGTACTTCCCCTG
>CAJVXH010000199.1 GCA_913009835.1 uncultured bacterium | reverse complement strand
CGTCGCGTTGGGGGGGGGGGGGGGGTGGCGTGGTTTTTTTTTTTAATGATACGGCGACCACCGAGATCTACACTCTTTCCCTACACGACGCTCTTCCGATCTGATTCCCGACTCCTCGCCCCTGTTTAAACGTGGGGCGCACCTGTACGGGATGAGGGACGGAGATCTGGCGTTCACAATCGATCCGATTGTAGCCTGGCAGGGTATTTATGACGAGGACTATGGAGACGATCCACTGCTGCGCTCGGTCATTGGCGCTGATGTTACAGCAATGCTCGGAGATCACTGGAGTTCCGGAGTTCGCTTCACAGACACAGCAGAATACAACCAGGATGAGAACGCTGGTGCCTACAGCCCGAATGCTGGCTATGTCGCCTCCGTATCACCCGCTGGTGGTTCTGCCTCGTTCGACGAAACCCTGGCCTACCTCGAATTCTACAGCGAGTTTGTAGATCTGGGAATTGGGCGTGATCGCATGTCACGCGGTCCTTCACTTGATCAAGGACTGGTCATCTCTGGGAATGCTCCAGCGTATCTCTACTTGCAGCTCAGAGCGCGGATACGTCCATGGATCACTTTCGACTACTTCCACGCAAGACTCGATCCGGCACCAGTTCCAGAAGAGATCTACTACACTTCACTCAGTGGCAAGCAACGCAAAGTGGTCAACCAGAAGTGGCTGGCTGCACATCGGCTGGAGATTACTCCAACTTCGTGGCTGCAACTTGGATTCACAGAAACCGTCATATATGCCGAACGTGATGCCGAGATAGGGTATATGATCCCCCTCAACCTGTTCTGGTCGGAAAATCATCATCAGGACAGAGATGATAACATAGCCTGGGGGATTGATCTCCGGGTGCGGACACCTGGCGGAATATCCATTTTTTCAGAGCTCCTGCTGGATGAAACGTCACTGAGTGGGTTAGTCAGCGATGACCTGCACAACAGGACAGCATATACACTGGGAATGGATATAATTGAACCTTTGGGGTTGCGCGGGAGCATACTGCAATTGCACCTTACGGCAATTAGACCGTATGTATATTCGCACTGGTTTGCGGTCAGTGTTTACGCACATAATGGAACAGCTCTCGGATCTTCGATTCCTCCAAACAGTGAGGCCATTTCACTTCGTTTCAGCCAACATTTCGGTGGAGTTTGGGAAGTCACAGCGCTCGGTCAACACCTGCGCCACGGTGAAACTCCATCGGGCGGAGATGAGGTCGGTGGGAACATCCATGAGCTGGTACCTGTGGGACAGAGGAATACGAGTTATCCTATCCTCATCGGGGAGGATCTTACCGCCTTGCGTGGAGAAGTGAGTGTAGCATGGGAACCATTGGAAAACCTTGAGTTCAGTGTCAAGTTTGGTATGACTAGAGTCGATAACGAAACCCTCGCCCTGGTCTTGGCTGGAGTTGCTTACAATCTCTGATTCATTTTGAGAACCGGAGTAATATATTGCACCTTAAGAGTTGCTTGACAAGGTGCAAGATTGAGTGGCTGATGGGACGGAAATCCGTCACCCCGGCCCATTTTGTATTACTGCCAATATCCATGAATCGAGTGGATGGAAACGAACAGGAGTTCAGATTGACGAGGAGTATGAAAACTCATGGCGCAACCGGGCGCCGCTTCGTGACTGCAATGCTGCTGGTCATGTTGGCAATAGTCGTGAACTGGTCGGACGCTCAAGCCGTACGTACAATCGAAATCGGCGACCATTTGCGCGTCAGTGTACTGGGAGCTGCCGAATTTAACCGTCTGGTTAAAGTTGAATCGGATGGAACTGTCGCCTACCCGTATATATCAGAAATTCCAGTTGCTGGTATGACAACCGCCGAGATGCAGACCTTGCTGGTAACTGTCCTGCGTCGGTATATGGACAATCCGGTCGTGGTGATTGAAATCCCGGCATCATATACCATTCAGGTGCAGGTGCTGGGACAGGTACGTCAACCAGGTCTGGTGCAGATTCCGGTGGGTACCGACGTTCAATCAGCCCTGTCGTTAGCGGGTGGTCCCGGGGAATACGCGGACCCAAGCCGAATCCATATTCTCCGTCCGACTGGTGTGAGCGCATCAGGTGAAACCGAGTGGACAAAGATTGACTCGAATTTGCGTGATTTCATTGCCAGTGGCGACATCTCAAAACTGCCAATCCTGGAGGAGAACGATGTGGTCATTGTGCCCTCCATCACCAATGAGACCTCTGTAATGTTAGTAGGTTGGGTAAATAAACCGGGGAACTATGTTCCGTACCCGGATTCAAACGTTCTGAACATGGTTCTCGCAGCCGGTGGCTTTAAGTCCGATGCCGACCGTTCCAACTTGAAGCACCTTTATCTGGTTGGACCGGGGCAGTATCGAGAGAACACGCTGGACATTGACAGTATTATAGATCAAGCCAGAATTTCAGAAATCCCGCTGGTGCATGGTGGAGATGTGATTATTGTGTCTATTTACGACCCGTTCTTTACCTGGGATCGGATGCTGGGAATGTTGCGCGATGTCAGTGTGGTCGCCTCAGCTTACCTGATCTACCTGCGAATTGACCGGCTCGATAGCAACTGATAGAGATATTCTGCAAACTTCAGACAAAAGGTCTGAAGTTTGCCGTTGACGTAATTAACGTCATAATAGTAGCAAAGGGGAATTCCCCTTATTATCCCCATGTGGATGACGGTTCCTAACGAGTGAGTTGAATTTTGAATACCACGAGTACCGATCTGTTCCAGCAAGCTGAATCGCTGAGCGCACGTGATATATACGAACGCATTATGGGGGCGCTACTCAAGCACCTCGTGCTGTTCGTAGTGTTTTTTCTGGTCACGCTTACCGCGGGCGTGTTTATCGTTCTGGGCCTGCCTCCGGTTTACATCTCCAAGGCCACATTGATGTTCGGCGTTCAAACGAGCCCGCAGGCAATGGCCACGAGCACCTTGATTCCGGGGATGAGCACCCTCGTTCCACAAGATTATTTCGATTCGATCATTTCCAGTGAATTCTTCATGCGCCAGCTGGAAGAATCGCTCCAGGCCTCTGGCTATCAACCTGTGAAACGAGCGACTATCGAAAAAGAAATCAAGAAGGCACTTGATTTCTCGATCCAGAAGAATGGTTCCTTCCTCGATATCACTGCCGAATTACCCGATCCTACTGCAACGTACGAGCTTGTGAAACACGCCGTCGACGTTTTCCAGGCACGGTCGGCCAGTCTCCAGGTACAGGATCTGAACAATACCATCGTCTTCCTCGATCAGCAGCTAGCACTGCTGAGCGAAGAGATGGGGTTTGTGGAGCGTGAGGTCAAGGAATTCGAAGAGAAAAACCAGATTACACCCGGCAATGTGATGGAGAGCAGTGTCTATTCGCGCTTGTATGCTCTTCAGGATGAGCTCGCTCAATCGCAAGTCTCGCTCTCCCTTAATGAGCTTAACCATAAGACTTACAGCAAGGAATACCAGGATCTTACCCAGAGTTCAGCCGCAGAGCTCGGCGGTATGGACAATCCCGCAATCACAGTGATTCGCGGCGAAATCCGTACGCTGGAAGCCAGATTAGTATCCTTGTCAGAGGACAGTCAGGAATACGACGAAGTTCAGCAACAGATAACTTCTGCCCAGCAGAATCTCGTTGAAGCCATGACCAGTGCAGCCGGCGTATCAACTCTGAAATCCGAACGCGCAGCTAAAACCGCCTCCGTTATCGCAAGGCTGACAGAAGCAGAAGTTCAGTTGACCAATTTGAGCAACAAAATCAACTATATCAACGCGCAGATAGCGGACTACCAGCGCCAGCATCCAGACCTTCTCGGATCAGCGCTCGAGTATTCACGCATGCAGCGTTCACGCATGGTGCTTGAGAGTACTTACAACCTGATGATGACCAAGCGTGAAGAGACCAGAGTACAGGCAGCTTCCGAAACTGGTGGTGTGAAGATTATCGACCCACCATATATCCCTGTTGAACCGGAAGATCCGGAAGTCATGCTGCGTCTCATCATGACAGGCTTGATCGCTCTGATGATCGCCTCGTTCGGTGCCTACATGGCCGACCTGTTCGACAACACAATCAAGAGCACAGATGAGATTCAGAAGGAGTTAAATGTCAGCGTGCTGGGTATGATTCCTTTCATCAATCCGAAAAAGGTTGACTTCACTCACGGGAACGGATACAAACCAGTAATCAGCAGCAGTGGCAAGCCATATCCAATCATTGCCTATATGCAACCGCAGGACCCCTCAGTGGAATCCTATCGTTCACTGCGTACCGGCTTGGTATTCTCAGCGGTTGACAAACAGCTTGAGTGCTTCACCGTTTCTTCGGCTGATCACGCGGATGGTAAAACTCTGACCAGCTGCAATCTCTCAATCGCCTTCGCCATGGGTGGAAAGAAAACACTGCTGGTGGATTGCGACCTCCGTGTCCCGGATCAACATCGTCTTTTCGACGTTGAACGCACCCCTGGTCTGTCTGACCTGCTCGTCGGTCAATGCGAATGGGATGAAGTATTCCGCAAGTCTATGCACGAGAATCTGACCGTCGTTCCGGCAGGTTCACGTACTCCCAGCCCGTCCGATCTGTTAGCTTCCGAGTCCATGAACCGTTTCCTGGCTCGCGCTAAACAGGAATACGATACGATCATCCTCGACGCGCCGCCGATCCATGTCGCCATCGATGCTAAAATCCTGACTTCCAAATCGGATGGTCTGGTCCTCGTCGCACTGATGGAAAAAAATACCATGGCCGATCTGCGCAGCTGTATCGCCCAAGTGGATCAAGTGGATGGACGTCTGTTCGGTGTGGTCTTCAATGGTATCAAGATCAACAAGCTGAGCAGCAAGTACTATTATGGTCGCTTCTTTAACGAGTACTACGGGGCCAAGAAATACTATACCGAGAAGATCCGGACGGAAGCACAAGAAAACGCCTGACCCATTTCTGACTGATATATCATGAGCTCCCACCAGGGCACTCCCTTGCGGGATTGGGGTGGGAGCTATTTTGTTTAGAGGTTTTCCGAGAACAAAAAAAGCATGCACACACTTGATTCGACGGCTTCCCAGAGCAGGCTTTCAGGTACTATCCTCCCAATGGTCGGGAGAGAGCATTCGGCTCCATGGAATTATCTCTCATCACAGATGAAACCGGGATCACTCTGTGAGCGAATCTAAAGAATCGCGTGGCACTCTTAATCGCTTACTCACGGTCATGGCCAAAGAGTCCGGGATATCACTG
>CAJVXH010000198.1 GCA_913009835.1 uncultured bacterium | reverse complement strand
CTCAATGACCCTGAGGAAGGATCTAGCTGAACGACGGTCTCAAGGACCGGAATGACAACGATCTCTTCCTCAGGTACTTCATATGAACAAGCTAAACCTCCAGCAGAGATATACAAGGATGACTTCCTTTTCGCTCAGGATGACCTCCTCTCTCGTCATTCCATATTTTTACGTACTATCCTGCAACATGCCCTGTGAACCCCTTCGGCGATTCACAGGGGCATGTGCAAGCCAACACGGGCCTGTCAGGGACATTTTGTCCTCAAAGTATCCCCGACATTCATGTTTTGGATGCACCAATACTCGAGTCCGTGCATCCAAAACATGAGAGACGACCCATTAAACTGGAGATGAGATGAATCGTCCAATTACCGCCGAAATGGATCTGGAAGACGTCGCAAGCATTACCCCCAAAGCAATTCGTCTGCTGACCGAACGTAACATCGTCTGCATAGCGTGTGGTACACCCCTGTGGAAGACTGTTGGCGAGGCAATTCAAGATGCGGGTCTGGATAATGTGGATGTAATTGTCGCTGAAGTTAACGCTGAGTTGGCCGCAGTGGAGTGAGATCGCCATTCTGTGGAAACTCGATATTTTTAGGAAAATTACACTTTAGATGTTGCGATCGCTTACGAAAAGGCCCATCTTCGCAGGGTGCAAGTTCACAGGATGAGAGATTCAATGAAGAAATATCGCTTTCGATGGCGGATTTTCACTTCGCTGGCACTGTTCATCGGCACCATGGTTGTTACCGTATCAGGGATCGCGCTGTACGTCGCGCCCCATCACCGTATTGCTAATGAGATGGGTTGGACTCTGCTCTTTCTCGATCAAGGACAGTGGTGGGATCTGCATCTCACATCTATGATCGTTTTTATGCTGGCGTTCGGCTTTCACCTGTTCAAGTTCAACTGGAGAGCCTTCCTGCATTACATGGGGCGCAAGACCAAAGGCGCGATACGTCACCCGGTGGAGTTATTGGTGTCGGTGCTCTTGACCGTCATCCTGATATGGAGCACGCTCGCCAATTGGGCGGTGACTAACTGGGTGCTGGATCTTCACAAATGGATGCGTGCCGAATATGTTGAGAGCTGGCAGGAGTGGCGTGCCGAGAAATATGGAGACGGGTGATCGTGATTAAGAACAACATATGGGTCAGGATAATCCTGATTGCGGCAATTACGATTGTGGCACTCGTGTTGTTCGGATGTAGCGAAGACGAAAAGCTGTCCATATTCACCACCATTTCCGAAGAGATAACCGGGACAGACAGCACAGTTTATGTCTCCGTTCGTCTCGAACGAACGGTCCCCGGACCGATTGGCTCAGATCCAGAACTGATTGATGACGCGCTCATAATGGTAAATGGCGACACCCTCACCTTTCGCAACGGCCTAGGTTTATTTCAGCAGCAACTCGTCGATTTGGAAAAGACTGTGACCATTGAAGTAGACGATGATAGTACTCTTTACACTCACAAGGTCTCCCTCAACAGAATCACCTTGGGTGGCATGCCGCTGGCTGAGAACGGTCCCATTGAGCCATACCTCGAGGTCAACTGGAATTCTCCCGATCCAAGCTGGTTATCGACAGTTGAGATCATACAATTAGATGGGACAGATGGCTACTCATGGAGCGGTCCCAGTCCGATTCAAATTCTCATTCCGGATGACTACTTGAATGACAGTTTACGGGTGTCTTTCTACTACAGTGAAGCCCTCCCATTTGACGAAAACTTTGAGCAAGTGACCTATTTCTTCACCCAGCATTCAAACGTTCTGGTTGGAGATGAAATTAATTAATTAGGGACAGACCCCTATTTATTGTGATAGATAGTGCGATTAATAGGGGTCTGTCCCTAATTAGAATTGCCGAGGACACTTTGTCCTCAAAGTGTCCCAGAGATTCCTGCCAACTCTTGATCAGATATCGTAATACAGCTCAAACTCCCACGGATGCGGACGTTGCGCCACAGCCGCCACTTCGCGGTCACGCTTGTACCAGATCCAGGTATCGATCACATCTTCGGTGAACACATTCCCCTTGTACAAGAATTCCTGATCCTGTTCGAGCGCGTCTAAAGCGCTGGCCAGGTCGCGCGGCGTCTCAGGCACATCCTCAAGCTCTTCCGGCTCAAGATCGTACATGTTCTTGTCGAATGGATCGCCAGGGTGCATCCGATTCTGAATGCCATCAAGGCCGGCCAGCAACAGAGCGGCAAACGCCAAGTATGGATTGCTGCTCGGGTCCGGCACACGATACTCGACGCGTTTGCTCTTCGGGCTATTGCCGACAATCGGAATTCGGATCGCAGCGGAACGGGTACGTTGACTGTAAGCCAACCGTGTCGGAGCCTCGTAACCGGGAATCAGACGCTTATAACTGTTCGTGGTCGGGTTGGTGAACGCACATAACGCTCCAGCATGGTGGAGAAGCCCGCCGATGAAAAACAGGGCGGTGTCGCTCAATCCGGCGTATCCATCACCCGCGAACAGGGGAGATCCACCTTTCCACAGACTCATATTGGTGTGCATGCCGGAACCATTATCACCAAACAATGGTTTCGGCATGAAGGTCGCGGTCATATCGTGCTGGTAGGCAGTGTTTTTCACCACGTACTTGTAGAGCTGCAAATAATCCGCCATCCTCATCAGCGATTCATACCGCATGTTGATCTCGCACTGTCCGCCGCTGGCGACTTCGTGATGATGCGCTTCGATGGTTATGCCCATCGACTCAAGCGTCATCACCATTTCGCTGCGCAGGTTGTGCAATTTATCCGAAGGCGGGACCGGGAAATATCCTTCCTTGAAACGAGGCTTGTAACCGAGATTCGGCATCTCGTCCGCACCGCTGTTCCAATGTCCTTCCTTGGAATCGATGAAATAGAATCCGGCGTTTTCGGTTTGCCCGTAACGGATATCATTAAAGACAAAGAATTCGCATTCAGGTCCGAAGTATGCCTCATCAGCAATACCCGTACTGCGCATATAGGCGACAGCCTTCTGCAACACACCACGCGGGTCCTTGTCATATGGCATCATCGTTGACGGATCAAAAATGTCGCCGAAAAGGATCAGAGTCGAAATGTCGCTGAACGGGTCGATCACTGCAGTTTTCGGATCAGGAACAACGAGCATGTCAGATTCGTTGATCTGACGCCATCCACGTATGGATGATCCATCAAATCCGAAACCATCCTTGAAGCTCTCTTCCGTGAGCTGGCTGACCGGAACAGTAAAATGCTGGTGCATTCCGGGGAAATCCATGAAACGGATGTCCACCAGTTGCACATCCTTGGTCTTGATCAATTCAAATATCTTCTGGTACTGGCTCATCGCGGGAGCCTCCATAAATGGGTATTGGAGTCGGTAATGAATTATTCGCAAAAAGATACTAAGATCGGATGACCAATTCAGAGAATAACCAATGCTCCTTCATATGAAAGAGCCCGGAGTTTCCAGTCTGTAGCAATTGATCAGAGTTATGTAGGTTTGTATATTTGGCAGACTTGTCTATCAGGAGAAGCGATGCTTATCGGAAGACTTACTGAGAGCCTAGAGGATTACCTGGAAATCATGTACCGCCTTCTTCAGCAGCAGAAGGTAGTGCGAGTGCGAGACATCGCGCGAGAGAAAAAAGTCAAGACTTCAAGCGTCATCTCAGCATTAAAGCGTCTCGATAAAGAAGGTCTGGTCGAGTACAAGGCCCGAGAATATGTTGATCTCACTGAGGAAGGACGTGAGCTCGCGTTTCGAATCTATCAACGTCACAATTTCCTCAAGCGTTTCCTGGTTGACTTCTTGCAAGTGGACTCTGAAACAGCCGAGAAGGACGCCTGCTCGATGGAACATGCGATTAGCGTGACCACTCTCGAACGAATCGCTTCCATGAGTGAATTTCTCAGCTATTGCCCGGAAGTGGAACCGGACATCATTGAGAAGTTTCGTGACCGATGGATCACACACCTCAGCCGAGAACATTGTCAATGTGAGACGACTGGTAAAGGCGTTTGCTCTTTACGTGATCAGGATGAAGATGTTTGCCGACTCTCCACACTGAAGAAGGGAGATGGTGGCGTTGTTGCCAGGATCAGTGCTGACGGGAAAATGCGTGAATCCTTAATCCAACGGGGAGTTCTTCCGGGCGCGAGTCTACACGTCATGAGCGTGAGAAAAGGCAAAGTGTACTCAGTACGTCTGGCCGGCGAGACGATGAGTTTTGATAAACGCCAGGCTGAGAGCATCCTCGTTTGGTCGAGAGATCGCTGGACCAATGGAAACGCTCATTCAGTCCCGACTGAACCATCAGTTAGTCGTACACTTGCTGATGTCACAATCGGACGTAACTTCCGGGTACGCAAAGTTACCGCTGGTGGCGAGATCAGGCATCGAATGATCGAGATGGGGTTTATTCGTGGTGCAGTTGGAAGAGTGTTGCGTGAGGCACTGTTGCGTGACCCAATCGAAATCGAGTTGATGGGTGCGAAACTCTCCCTGCGACGTGTCGAAGCCGCGGGAGTGATTGTGGAGGAGATGAGTGTCTGAGCACCGTCACCGCAGACGCAGAAAACATGGACCGGGCAAAGGTGGTGGCTGGCATCTCAGAGGCGGTTCATTCGGAGAACGCCGCAACGCTGATTATCGTATTGCCCTCGCTGGAAACCCGAACGCCGGAAAAACCAGTCTGTTCAATGCCATCACCGGTCAACATCAGCACATCGGAAATTATCCCGGAGTCACAGTAGAGAAAAAAGTCGGGTACGTGGTACGTGACGGCGTCACAATTGAAATAGTAGACCTGCCCGGCACCTACAGCCTCTCTGCCTATTCCATAGAGGAAGTGGTCGCCAGAGATTTTGTCCTGAATGAAAAGCCCGATCTGATTGTAGACATTCTGGATTCCACCAACCTCGAACGAAACCTCTACCTGTTGCTGCAATTCCAAGAGTTGGGTATCCCGGTGCTCGGTGTGTTGAACATGACGGACGAGGCCGAAGCGCAGGGAATTGATATTAGTTCGGATCAACTCGGTACCATTCTCGGGATTCCATTTGTCAAGACTGTTGGAAATCGTGGCAAGGGTGTTGAAGACCTGATCAATTTGCTCGTCGATGCTGCGCGTGGCAAGTTGGAATTAATCGGCAGACAGGTCAACTACGGTCGCGACCTGGAAAACTATCGCGCAAAAACTGTAAAAGACCTCACTTCTGATTCAGACTTCGCTGATACTATTAACCTCGATTGGCTGGCAATCAAGTTGCTGGAAGATGACGAGAACGCCATCGCCAAGGTGAAACAAGGACATCAGAATGCTGATGATGTTCTAAAAGCGATAACCGAATAT
>CAJVXH010000197.1 GCA_913009835.1 uncultured bacterium | reverse complement strand
GATATATCAGTGTGACTGGAGTTCAGACGTGTGCTCTTCCGATCTCGTGACTTTGGTGATGAGCGACAGATTGCGGTACGTGCGGACGCAGATATTCCTGGCGGTGATAGAGTGTTGAATCGCCCGCCGGAGGGGATGTACACGCCGGAATACCTCGGCGCGATGGAGTCGATGGGGTATTTTCTTCAGCAGGATAGAGTCGATGCCGAGCTCATAACACCTCAACGCTCTGCCCTCCGTGCGAAGGGGCTCGAGCGAGTGATCACCGGTGGTGGATATCAGGTTCAGCAGGAACTACCGATCAGAAACGAGTTTAACAACGAACTCAACCTCGAAACGGTTGACTCGCTGATGGGCACTGGACCAGTATTTATAGAGGATCGCTTTGTAGGTGAGACCCCATTTTATATCGTGAAAGCTTTCAGTAACGAATTCTCTGAACCATGGAGATTCACTATTCGCGATGTGGGGCAGGATGAGATTATCTTGGATCTGGGATCACCCACGGAAATACCTGATCAAATCGTGTGGACGGGGCGTTCTGATGACGGTTCGCTCTTACCGCCTGGAATTTATGAGTACCTGTTTACATTTGACCGCCCAGACGGGGTAACCATGCTCGGCGGGCACGGTCGAATGAGCGTCATTCATCATGAGGTCTATCGTACCATTGATATTAAAAAGTCCTTGGATGACGGCGAACGAGCGGCGACAGATTTCGAGTTGATACTGAATCCCGAAAGCGAACGTCGTTCAGTAGAAACAAACAACATCGAGTAAAACAAGACATTTACATCACGAATCGAAGAGGTGGTGCAGTGAGAACAGAGCATGTGAAGCGGCTCCTCGGAGCCGGCGGTATTGTTGCTGGCCTGGTTCTGTTGGTGTCCATAGGATATGCGCAGGGTGGTAACGCCACGGGTGCGACCCACAGCTTCACGATCGGTGACCTGATTGACCAGCTTCAGGGCTTTGTCTGGCCTCTGGGCCTCGCCCTCTTCGCAGGTCTGGCGGTGAGCTTCTACCAGTTCGGTCTACTGGTCTTGGAAGGCAACAATGCCAAACCGATGATCGCTTTTCGCTTTGCACGCGGAAACCCTGAGGAAGTGGACAAGATTGTCCGAGCTAGTGCCAGCAAGGGTGAAATGGGACGTTTGCTCGCCATCCTGTATGCGATGGGCATCCGTGGGGATCTGAATTTTCACGCGGAAGTCGATCTCATCACGAGAGTTCGGGAAGAGCGTTTCGCTTCTTTCAGCTCATGGATGGTATTCCTGTCTGACTCTGCGGGTGCGTTCGGCCTGTTGGGTACTGTCTGGGGTATGTACCAGGTTTTCTATTTCACCGGAGGAGTTCTCGACACACAGACCACTCTGGCAGGAATGGGTACGGCGTTGGTCACAACCCTGGTAGGTATCGGTATCTCAGTTCTACTCAACTTGTTTGCGACGACTATGGAGTCGATATTCAGGGGCCAGGTGGAGCAGATGTATAACAAGGCAGACGACCTTCGTTTCCATTTTGTGAATCGCGCCCAACAGAAGCGCCAGAGTGCGAAGGCTGAGGAGAGCGCCAAATGATTCTGCGCCTGATCGACGTTGTATTGATCGTCCTCTTCGGATTCATCAGCATGGCGACTATCGAGAACCAGCGTAAGCTGGAGCTCGCGGAAACCGAGTCTGTTCGAATTCCAGACATCAGTACCGAGGGCAATATCACGATCAGCGTTGATGTCTGGGGAGATATCTTTTTCCAAGATGAGCGCGAACCATGGAATCTTGTTCAGCTAAATCGCTTTCTTGGTAGTGCCAAGGATGAACTCGTCTTTGGTGACAGCTTACACATCCGAGTGCGAGCTGATGAAGGCGCGCCGATGGGGCGTGTGAAAAAGGTGATTCAGGCTGCTGACAGGAACAATATGAAAAGAAGCCTGATAGTCGTCTACCACGAAAGCCAATGAGAGGTTGATCCATGGGTGGTAGTCAAGGCACAATCCTGCGCCTTATCGACGTGGTTCTTATCATCCTCGTCGGCTTCGTTTCCCTTGCGGACCTGTCTGAAAAGACTAGAGTCAGTTTTCCGTACACGCAGAAGGAAGCGCAGGAACAGAAAGAAGATGACAATGAAGCCGCCATCATCAGTATAATCGTTAACGCATCCTCCTTGAACATGAGGGTAGAGATGCGAGAACGGATGGATTCGAACGGCGAGGTTCATCAGTATGACGTTGAACTGTTTAACCCTGAATACCTGATCAATTGGCGTCAGGGTGACATTGAAGACAATCGAGCGGCCGAAGGACCGGAGGCGTTGAAACGTGAGTTACGCGCCATGATCCGCGAATATGGCAACACGATTGAAGCTGTTAACGTTATTCCGACAGAATTATCGCCTGTTAGCGGCACCGTTGACATTTATGATATCGCCCAACAGCTTGACCTGCCCTTTCCGGGTGTCGATCTGTCTGGCGACGCACCTACTGAAGGCGAAGCTTCAGCCGGGGAGTAACTGTGCTCTGGGATATTACACCAGAACGAAAGAAACACAAGAAGACGCTTTGGATCTCGCTGGCCTTGAGCGGCATCATAATGCTGTTCCTCCTCACCGTGTTCCCACTGCTGAGAGTGCTCGTCACCTCGCCGAAAATGCCACAAGCATTACGTGAAGTCATTGTGGACATTGTAAATGCGAAGGAAAAAGAGCAACTCGAGCAGAAAGCGGAAGAAGAAGAAGTGGTGGAGGAAGAAGCACCACGACGCCGGGAAACTGAGAAACGTCTGCCTGATCGTCAAGAACGCAATCCTATGGATCGTGAACGGATGAATCAGCAGGACGTTGCCTTGCAGCAGGAAATCAATCTGAACCTGGACCGTCAACGTAGTCAACGTCAGGATCTGCGTCGCGACCGTGAAATGGGTAATCGTCGTGAAACGAACAACTCCTCATCTTCAGCCATCATTGTCCCTCGTGGAGATGCTTCACTTGACGTTGGCGGTGGTAGTCAAGTTAGCTTGGGACGCTCTGATCGAGGAGCAGCAAGGACGGGCAGAGTCGATAGAAATGCGAGTCGAGTTTCGTTGGACGTTGGCGATGGACCGAGTGTTCCCACGCTTCAGGATGAATCGATGAGCGGAGGTATTGAAAGTGATGTCTCCCCCATCATCATGTGGATGCGTGAAAACGGAAGAGAAATTCCTCGCGATCTGAAGGAGCCAGAGTACTTCAACTATCAGGCCGGAGATCTTACGACCTGGGTTGAATACACTGCTCCGAACGGAACAGACTACAGGATTTACCTTCTCGGTCGCGACGGTGATCCGCCTGAGCTCAAGATATTTATAGTTCAGGAAACAAACGGGGTCCTGTTGACAGATATCGGCGCGAGAGGTTCGAGATCCGAGAGTTTCCAGGTTGGACGTGTCCTGATTCGCGATGATCGGATGAGCCTTCAGATGAGTCAGATGAGCCCCGGCGATCCTCGGGCTGGTGAATCGATGGATGTCTTCATCGATTGGTGGAACTCGTCAAACTAAACGCTATGCTCTTTGGAGCAGAACGTTCCCGCACAGCGAGAGCGAGATGAGACAGACAAATATCATGCGTATCCTGATTCCAGCCTTGCTAATCCTGACTGCACTCTGGATGTATGGCTGCACCTCAGGTGGCGAGGTTCGACGCGAACCACCACCTGAACCTCTGGACCCGGGCGAGATCTCGGTCGCAGACACCATGGACCTGAGTCTGGTTGGCTTTGTCGGTGTCGATACGGCCGTTGCACGTGAAGCGACACGCTCCGCACGCCATGTGATGGTCGGTAGCATCGCTGATTCGATCAGCGAAGACTACAAAACCCGCGCAGAACGAGTGCAAAAGCTGGGACACCCACTGATAGCGCTCTGGGAACGCGGCTTGGTACCGCCAGATGTAGAGCCAGACCCGGCAGACACCATGCGCGCGTTTGAGATCACTCTGGAAGTGGATGAACAGATCGTCGCCGTTGAAGAGATACTGGGTGAGCCAGTATACATTCTTTCCATGGACGACCTGGATCGCATCCGACCTCAGATCCGTGAGCGTGCTGCGACACATCTGGAAACTGCAAGGGATTTTCTGCAAGAGGCACTGACCTATAATCCTTGGGATGGTTGGTCACGTGTGCGCCTTATTGAAGTTCTGGAAGACTTGGCAAAATTGCACCAATCCCTCGATAACCTTGAAAAGGCTATCGAACAGACAGAGATACTGTTTGGAACAAACCAGTCTGATTATCTAACAGCACTTCGTCTGGGTGACCGTTACCTGGCGCACAAAGACTCACTGAGCGCACTCAAATTCTATCGTCATTCGGAAGACTTGCTGCTAACATGGGCACCCATCTCGCAATATGGGGTGTCGGGTCAACCACTACGCCGCAGAACACAACTGGATTCCATAGAGTATATTGATTGGCTGTTCCTTGTTCGAGAGCAGATGTTCCTCGAGCAAGATCTGATGATGGGTAATGACCTGATCAGCGACGCGAATCGTCTACAGGCCATGTCGCGTGATGATGTTCCGTCGGATACCGCATTTGCGGCGACAGCGAAGGATATGCTGCAATGGATCGGTTGGGACGAAGGAAACATCTATAGCGCATCAGCACGTATTCCAATCATCCAGATGATTAACGAAGGGCTTCATGAGGAAGCACGCGCCTCCATCAACAGTATTCGTGACGATCTGGTCTCGACACAAGCGATACTTGAGATGGATACATTGGCCGCAGTCCTTGATTTCGGGTATCTGGATGAACCGGAAGCAGCGCTCGAACGGTTACGCCTCATGCTCGTCGGATCAGGATTTGCAGAAGTTGATTCAAGCCTTGACACATTGCTGATACATTATGGAGCGGAAGGTTTCGGAACCATGATGGTGGAGGAGCTGGCTAGTCTTCCAGAGAGCATGGAACGTGTGCTTGAGCTGTATGGTTCTTTCACGACAATCTATGCCAACCGTTTGGAAAAGAATGACCGCACCAAGGAGAAAGCCTTCGTCTATTATTATCAATCGGCTCTTCTCCCCCACAAAGATCAGGCTTTCGCGTTGATGGCGTTGTGCAACATGAGTTCGCAGGATCCTCAGCGCGCTGTTTTATACGGTGAAGCTGCATTGGCAGGAGGATTGCCAAGCAGGCTGGCGCCGACGGACCGTCGACAGCTATATGAATTGATGGTCACAGCGTATCGTAATCTCAACGATTTGAACCGAGCGGAGCATTACTTCAACCTGCTCGAGGAGACAGGATGACGCCCAGGTTAGGGGGATTGACAATATCCATCGTGCTACTTCTGGGCTTCTCCTCTTTCGTGCTGGCACAGTATGAAGAAGTGAAGCCGAAGAGATCGGAAGAGCACACGTCTGAACTCCAGTCACACTGATATATCTCGTATGCCGTCTTCTGCTTGAAAAAAAAAAAAATAA
>CAJVXH010000196.1 GCA_913009835.1 uncultured bacterium | reverse complement strand
ATCGCAGTACAAAATCCGTATAGCCTCGATGCATTGTAGAAACTGCCAGCCTGTAAGGCGGTTTTCGCGTCCTATCGCTTCGAAGAAGCGGTCGAGATCGTTACCCGAAAGCGCCTTGATTTTCCGGCCGTTCCGCGCCCTAATGAAGTCCTCGACGCGTTTGACATCCAGCGCCTTTGCTTCTCCGGGACGGAGGCATTTATAAGGCATTTTAGGTAGTTATCAAAGAAACGCGAAGCGGCATGATGGGCGTGGACCGTGGAGTCCGGCATACGAACCTCCTTGTCGTGCTGCAGGGCATCCTGCCCAAGAAAAGAGACTACAATAGGCGATGCTAGGCCGAACCTTCCAATCGTGCAATAGGCCGCGTCGGCACTATTGGGAATAATGCCGACGCGGCCTAATACACTGTTAGGCCGAAAAACGCATGGAGACTCGCGACGTCTTGAACAACCAGCAACAGCATGGTCCTGAAACGCACAAGGTCGTTCGGCTTGTCGATTACCTGCTAAGGCTGGCGACTCTGCGCACAAAGCTGATCCGCGACATTGCGGATTACGAGAAAGTGCTTTGGGTTTCGAGTGTCCCACATGAGCGGGGTTGCTTCACGCAGGCATGGGGGCGCGATGAGGAACATGAACCGGACGAATGGCTAGAGATGCAAAACCGACGCGAGCCTGAATTGCCTGCCGTTCCTGCTCCATGCAAAGACTGGGTAAACCTGACGGCGCTCCGCAACAAGGACGACCTGCCCGAACTTCTCCCGGAAATCATCCGGCAAATCCCGAATCCTGACTGGCGTGTGGAATCGGACCAGCAGGAAACGATCCCACACAAGGAACGTCTTGAAGAGCATCCAGAGGTTCAACGGCTATGGGATCAGTATGTCGAAGAAAAGTGGCTACCGTGGACGGAAGAACATAATGCGTGGGAGAAGGTGCACAAGGTCTATTCCGCACTGTTTGCTATCCATCAGGAGCAACTACGGCTTGGCGAGGAATACGAGTTGGTGCTCGGTTTGGGCTTGCTTACATGGCAAACGCCCACCGGCCAGCGAGTCCGGCGTCATTTGGTTGTGGCCGACGCCATCTTGGAGTTTGAAGCCCGCTTGAGCAAATTCACCGTTTGCCCTCACACCGAAGGTACCAAGCTGCGCCCCGAACTGGATATGTTGGACATCGAGGACCAACCGGCCCGCGCGGAGGAAACTGCGAAGTCTTCACTGGCCAAAGCTGAAGACGATCCGTGGGAAAAAGGTTGTGTCGAAGGCGTCCTTCAGTCCTTGGTGCATTCGATCAACTCGCAAGGCGATTATGACGACTCTCTGGAAGCGAAAAACTCCCGCACCTCGGCTAAGCCCATTGTGGAATATGCTCCCGCTTTGATCCTGCGAAAGCGTTCCGCAAAAGGTCTTACTGAAACCTTGAAACGCATCAAGGAACAGATCGAACATGGCGAAACCATCCCCTGTGAATTCGCGGACCTTGCAGAAACCCGTTCGAGGGAGGTCGGCGAATCGAGCGATGAACTGGAAGAGGCTAACGCGTCATTCGATGGTGAAGTTTTCTTTCCCAAACCATCGAACAATGAGCAACGCCGCATTGTGGACAAGATTCGAGCGGCAAGCGGTGTGCTTGTACAAGGACCGCCTGGCACCGGAAAATCACATACCATCGCCAATCTGATTTGCCATCTGCTTGCTACGGGACAGCGAACACTCATCACGGCGAAAACGCCACGCGCGCTTCAGGTTCTTGAAGGGCTTGTACCTGATGAGTTGCGTCCCCTCTGCATCAATCTTCTTGGCAGCGGACTTGAGGAACGCCGCTCGCTCGGATCCAGCGTGGGCGGTATTCTCTGCAAGAATGAGGAATGGAACGAAGAGCGCGCCAAGCAAGAGCGCACGGAACTTGAAGATCACCTGCGAAAGCTCCGCGAGAAGAAGACGAAGGTCAACAGGTGGCTCCGTGACATCCGGGAGTCCGAAACGCACACGCAGACCATTGCGGAAGGAGCCTATCGAGGGACGGCTGCGAGAATCGCCGAAGCGGTGAACCGGGATCGGGCCGATTACGGGTGGTTCACGGATTTCGTTCCGCTGGATAAGACGTGTCAGATTTCTACCAACGATTTGCAAAGCGTGCTTGTAGCGTTGCGCCAATTTACGCCGGAGAAGCGCCGGGAATTGGGCCTTACATGGCCCGAAGCGTTACCGTTGCCTGAGCGCTTTGCCAATCTCGTGCGGAATGAGAAAAGCGCGACTGAAGAAGAGCAAAACTCAGCCCACGGGGCCGATGAACGGTTTGCCGATCTGATGGCCAAACACGACCCTCCGGCCATCGAGGCGGTTCGTAACACTTTTACATCTTTTCGGGACACTCGCAGGAGGCTTCTGGCAATTCCGCATTCATGGATGGACGCGCGCCTTGCGCGATATTCTGGGCGGAAGTTCATCCATGTGGCATGAACTTCTACGTGTTACACAAGACGTTATTGCGTCAATTGAAAAACTTGTTGCGGTCGCTGACGAGACCCGGATCGAATACCCGGACACCACCGATGTCAGGTTGTTGTATGATGACGCCCGCAAACTGAAAGAGCACATGGAGAATGACGGAAAACTGGGTTGGGGCATCTTACGGCCCAAGCCAGTGAAAGAGCGACTCTACGTTATTAAATCTGTGAAGGTAAGTGGGCGCCCATGCTCAACAGTCGAACATTTCTCAACCCTTGCGGATGTCCTGTATGTGCGCATTCAATTCGAGAAGACATGGGGATTCTGGAAAGGGCGTAGCGAAAAGGTTGAAGGTCCGTACACTCTGCAACTGACCGCCCTTAAGTCGTTGCGGGATGCGCTCGAAAACGTTTTGGCGCTCGAACAAAACATTGCCCGGTGCCGGGAAGCGATAAACCAATGCCCGGGCATGGCCGAGCCCGTATGGGCCGACGAATCCCAAATTGAAAGAATTGTTGCCTCATGCCGCCTCGCATTGGCCCGTATCCGCAAGCGGCTTGCCAGTGAGGAAATCCAAGGTGTTGATGCTCCAATTTCTCACATGGTCGGGAGGGGCGGCGCGCACCCGGTGACAAATTATTTACTGAGTGCCATTCGCAGTCGCGACATGGATAGGCTCCCTCAGTGCGCGAATAGGATTCAGGATTTGGAGAAGCAGCGGCAGCGCCTTCAGAAGGTAGACGAATATCTCTCGAAACTACGTCGCCTGCTTCCGCAGTTCACGCAATCCCTGGAGCAAACCTGCAACGAGCCATATTGGGAGGAACGAGTCCAGAGCATTGCTGACGCTTGGCATTGGGCGCAGGCGCGATACTGGATCGAAGATTACATCCGGCAGGAAGATGTTCCCGCGCTCGTCAAGCGTGCCAAACAAATCGAGGATGAGATAAATAGTATCATTGCGAAGCTGGCTTCTCTTCACGCCTGGTCGTTCTGTTTCTCGCGGCTCAAGGAAGACCATCGCCGCCACATGGAAGCCTGGCAGCAGTCCATGCGACGGCTTGGCAAGGGGACGGGGAAGCACGCGCCACGTCATCGTCGCGAGGCTCAAGGGCACCTCAATGAATGTCGCGAGGCGGTTCCCGCATGGGTGATGCCCCTGCATCGCGTTTGGGACACAGTGTATCCCTCTCCTGGCATGTTCGATGTGATTATCGTTGACGAGGCTTCGCAATGCGGCGTCGAGGCGCTTCCCTTGTTCTATCTCGGCAAGAAGGTATTGATAGTTGGCGATGACAAGCAGATCAGCCCGGATGCCGTGGGTTTGCCCCGTGACTCAGTGCATCGCCTGATGGAAGAGTTCCTTTACGATTTTCACTTCAAGTCATCGTTCGATATTGAGAGCAGCCTATTCGATCATGGGAAACTCCGGTATGGAACACGGCGAATCACGCTACGCGAGCACTTCCGTTGTATGCCGGAAATCATCCGTTTCAGCAACGATCTCTGCTATTCGGACACGCCGCTGATTCCCTTGAGGCAGTATGGACCGAACCGACTGCCGCCGCTTGAGCATGTCTTCTTGAGCGGCGGGTATCGCGAAGGCTCGAATAACCGGGCAATCAACCGCCCAGAAGCCGAAGCCATTGTCGCGAGGATCGCCGAAATGTGCGACGACAGGCGGAACGATGGCAAGACGATGGGCGTGGTAGTGCTTCAAGGCGAAGCGCAGGCGTCTTTGATCGAGAATCAATTACTCGAACGACTGGGAGCCGAGGAAATGGAACGCCGAGGTCTGGTCTGCGGCAATCCCTACAGCTTCCAGGGCGACGAACGAGATATTATGTTCCTGTCGCTTGTCGCGGCAAGCAACGAAAGGATCGGCCCTCTCACAAAGGCGGCGGACGAGAGGCGTTTCAATGTTGCGGCCAGCCGGGCCAAAGATCAAATGATTCTTTTTCATTCCGTAACTTGTGATGATCTCAGTGTACATGACTTGAGGCGGAGATTGCTTGAGTTTTTCGAGAACACAAAGCCACAACAAATTGCTGGAATCGACCGGGATGAACTGGAGCGGCGGGCGGCCCAGGACAATCGGCGTGTTGTGAACCCTCCCGCGCCATTCGATAGCTGGTTCGAGGTTGATGTTTCCTTGGAACTGCTTCGCAAGAATTTCACCGTGCTTGCCCAGCATGAAGTTGCGGGCAAGCGAATCGATCTTGTGGTTGAGGGCGGACAGGCGCGGCTGGCGATCGAATGCGACGGCGACAACTGGCACGGAGCCGATCGTTACGAATCCGATATGCAGCGTCAGCGCCAATTAGAGCGGTGCGGCTGGGAGTTCTTCCGGGTGAGAGAGTCGGCCTTCTATTCCAACAAGGAGAACGCTCTCTCGGGACTCTGGCAAACACTGGAGGACCGTGACATATTTCCAAGCTCGCGATGTGGAAATGAGCCTCCCGAAGACGATTTTGAGGAAGACGTTTTCAACGGATTCGACGGCGATACTGCCGAATATGATGATAACGTCTATGACGATAAAGACGACTCAACCGGCGATTCAGATAATGGCTTCAGTCCATCAGGTCGCCGCGCGGAGGAAATAACCGCAGCAGAAATTCTGGATTCTATTCTTTCTGCTTTATCGAAGTGCCCGAATCAGTCGTGTACGTTGCATTCCGTGACCTCGCGCATCCTAAAGGAAGTGGGTGTGCTAACTCGTGGAAATCCGCGATTAGAGTTCGAGAGGAGAGTCATGCGGAGCGTTGACTCTTTGGAGAAACGTGGAAGCATTGAAAAATACAAAGCAAAGAATCGAAGGATCAGGCTCATCAATGAAACGGCCTAACAAGGCGCTGCACCGGACGGCAATTCCGCTGCGCTCCATTGCCGCCGGTGAGATTGGTCGTTAGTGCGCCGCGGAAAGTACGGCGGATCTGGTCGGGTGCAAGTCCCGGCATGGAAAGGGTTAACCACCCACCATTACCGAGTGTTGCGCCTCTGGCGGAGCGGTGTTCTGGAAGGGATC
>CAJVXH010000195.1 GCA_913009835.1 uncultured bacterium | reverse complement strand
AGTACAGAGAAGGCAGTTGGGAAAGTTGAGATAATAGGTGATAGTGAATAACGACTGAGATAAAATATCCAATAATAAATAATATTATTTTCTGTTTTTTTTTTTCAAGCAGAAGACGGCATACGAGATATATCAGTGTGACTGGAGTTCAGACGTGTGCTCTTCCGATCTGTTGACGGTAGAACTGTGCCCGGGAGCCGTGAATACCAGTGAAGCGAGCATCTGATCCGGATAACTGGGCAACAGCCCACCGTTTGCGATCTGGGCTAAAAGGGATATTTCAACGCCTTGAATTAAAGGCCAACTCTCCTGCAACCCCGCAATCCCCACCGCAACAGCATCCTCGCCGAGTGGCTGATAGTGGATCAATTGTTCGAGCTCGTACCACACTTGGTAGGCACTCGTCCAGGATTGGTCATCGAGATGGTAGTTTCCGCCCTCTGTCCCGGGAACTCCGGCGTCATCGTCCCGCTCCGCCTCCAACAGGATATAATCGGCCACCTCAATCGCGTTGTCGAGGGTTTCCTGCGTCTCAAGAACCTGATGGGCACGGTTCCAGGCGAAACCATACCAGACAGTCCAGGAGTTGTTCCAACTGCCGGGACCGGAATAAGTGTCCATATAAGGCAAATAGGTCGGCAACCAGGCCTGCCCAGCCGCCGGATCATCCAGGAACAGCGCCGTGATCACCCCCCACATCGCCGTCCCAGCGCTCATCGCCCAGGTCTCATTGTAATTGAGACGATTGGGATCTGCCTCGATCCATTGCTTCACACCTGTCGCGATCTCCTCTGCCGCCGCTTCCCATTCAGCATTCTCACGCCACAACGCATAGGTATGCAGTGCTCCAGCGCCAAAACTTTGTGCCAGGGGATTGAGTGCACCATTCAATGAGAGCCGCCACTGATCGAGGTAACGAGCGCATGAATCAGCATAAGCGAGATAGGTCTCATTCTCGCCGTAAGCCTCAGTGTATTCTTTCGCCGCAACTACTGCCCATCCGCAATTATGCACCCGATAGTAGTTCGGATTCCCTCCGCCTTCCTCGAGATACGCCGGAAAGTTCAGGATATACACCCAGGCAGCATCCACATTCACCTGATATCGCTCGAGATCGCCGGTTATCCGTGCATAATGAGACCAGTCACGCAGAGCCTCCTGAGTGTTGTCCGTCTGTATGACGTTCCAGGTTGTGGTCTCCCCCTCATGCTGTCCACCATAGTTAAGACCTGGCTCCAACTCCTGCATGGTGGTTAGCCAGTCGAGGAGTTGCAGATATTCGACGGTCAGCACGCTATCAGCGACGCTGCGAGTGTCTCGCTGTCCGCTGAAATCCTGCGGGCCAATCTCAACACTTAGCATCCGTTGCTCAAACTCCAGCTGTAGCTGCTCAGGATCCACATACGGAGTACCCGACGATACGCTCACAATCATCACAGATAGCATCAATACAGACAGCAGTAGCCTCATGGCGCCCTCACCCAAGTACACGAATGGTTCAAACATGGCGAAATCATCTACCCCATCGCCAGCCCAATCAGCCAGTCAGCATTATCGGAGGGATGCTCTGTCTCCCCTGCCAGCCAAGGTTAAGCTGAGAATTGCCCAATTCATCAGAGTTGGCCTACCTTCCAGCCATGACCAAGCGTTCACCCCACCCCATCTTCCAGCAGCTACCTGGCGAGCTGCACGATTACCCGGACCCTGTCACCATGGATCGGCGTCTCAACACTCTCCAACAATTACCGCCGTCCATCGCTGAAGCGCTCTCTGACAACGACTCCCACCTCAAAAGAACAATTGCCCTTCTGATCGCCGGAGATGCTCCGGTTGAGATTGCGGTGCGTTTGGGCGAACACTTGCCGCACCTGTTGGATAAAACAGACAGTGATCCCTACGAATCTACCTCCCTTGCCGAGATGCGTGAGGCGAGGTGGCTCGGTATTGCAGTGCGCGAACAGAGCGGCGAACTAAGCATCGAAGAATCCGCCCACGCTTATTCCAAGCTGGCCGACGATCTATCACTCAAGACTCTCCATTCAATCAACCCATCAGATCCCCGACTGATCTTATACGCCCTGGGCAAATGGGGCGGTCTGGAACTCAATGCCTGTAGCGATATCGACCCGGTATTCCTGTCACCTGATGAGATGCCGCCGGAAACTGCCGACCGTCTGGTTCGAGAATGGAACAAGATTATGTCTGGCACACGCGAACGTCCAGTATACACTGTAGATCTACGTTTGCGTCCTGAAGGCGATACCGGCCCTCTGGCGTGGTCACTCAACGCCGCCGAAAAATACTTCCTGCAAAGAGCCGCCTTCTGGGAGAGAATCGCCTGGTTACGTGCTCGACCTATTGGCGGCAATGAACCGGGCTGGATACGTGACTTGCTGAACCATTTCCTCTTCGCGATGGGTGGAGATGTCGGCGAGAAAATGACCCGAGTCGCAAACGCACTCCGGGGAGTTCATCAGAACGCTCGCCCACGCGACCTGAAACGTGCGCCCGGCGGCATCCGGGATATAGAATTCTCCGTCGCAGCCCTGCAACTGGTCGAGGGTCAACGTGAGAAATCGCTGCGAAGTGGAAGTATATCCCAGCTGATTCGATCACTTGCCAAATTGAGGATAGTTAAAAAGTCCAACGCTGAATCGTTGCTGAATGCCTACCATTTCTTCCGGCGTCTGGAACACGTTCTTCAGGTTGAAGCTGGAAAAGCGCGGTTCATCGTGCCCGAACCCGGCGATCTGGCGCACGCTCGAGTAGCATTCGCGCTCGGTCTTGAGCCGGGATTGTTCGAGGAAAAGTGGCGTGTTCATAGAGAGGCTATTGCCAGACTTGTAAACGATCAGCTGATGGAGTCTACTGACAGCAGTTCGATAACTCATGTGTCCATCGACCCGCAGCTCGACCCGTTATCTATTGGAGAAGGCAGCGACGCTCTGGATAAACGTGCACAGGCTACCCTTAACAGACTCAGCGGCAAATGGGGCTCCGCAACTCGCCTGTTCGACACTGACCAGCTATTATCATCCGCGGCAGCAAGTGACGGACTCGCACGTCTGGAAGCTGCGGTCAGCGCCTACGGTGGACCGGAAGCCTGGGCAATGGCGTTCGCGAATAGACCCGAGGTAAAATCTGAGATCACGAGGATGCTGCTACATGGACGCCGCATCGTCGAAGAAGCCAACCTGCAGCCGCAGCTGTGGGAGAAAATTGGCACCAAAATCAGCCCCATCCTGAACACCGTCCCACCCGAAACTCTCAACCAGCAGATGGGTGCCCAAACCTTCCACCTGGGCGAATCATTCCTGGCGGGAGCGATTGATGTCGAAGCCCTGACCGAGGCATGGACTCAGTCGGTGGACAGTGTCGCCTCCATGTTGGCGCTCGACAAACTGTTTGCCAGCAGCGAACATCCAGCCATCGCCCTGCTCGCCAGCGGCAAATGGGGCGGACATGAACTCGCCCCGGACGGTGACCTCGACCTGCTCTTCGTCTGCGATGAAGCCGATTCGGCGCAGCTATCCAACGCTGTGAGTACGGCTACCCAATTCCTGTCCACGCTCTCACTGAATGGTCGGCTGACTCCTGATGCTCGTCTCCGTCCAGAAGGGTCTGGCGCGCCGTTGTGCGTCACTGTTTCGCGCATGGAAAGCTACCTCAACACACGCGCGGCGTCATGGGAGAAGCTGGCCCTCTCACGAACACGATTCATCGCCGGAGATTCCGATGTCGGGATGAGAGCACAGCATCTGCTCCGTGCTTTTGCCGCCGCTCCACCCGACCCGTCCGAGATGCCGATGATTCACCAGGCACGCAAGAAGGCCAGCCAGCTGGTGCGTGCAAAACAGGGTACGCTGCGGATCAAAAAAGCGCGTGGAGGGATGATGGATTTCGAGTTCGCGGTCGCCTTCGCCAGCTGGCGGCTGGGATTCGCGTCTGACGATATCTGGTCTGCATCAATGTTTGAGCGGATGCGACGGCTGGTCATCATAGATGAGAAACATGCTGATACTTGGAATGAAGCCCTGACTGCATACATGGAGCTGAGGCGTTGGGAACTGGTGCAGACATTCGCTTCCGGCCATCGACGAGGCGATGTTCCGATTCAAGGAGATGACGGTGAACGTTTCGCGGAAGCTGCCGGGATTCCGTTGGCGAATGTGAAACTGAGATGGGATGACATCAGCTCAATAGGTCGTGAATTGTATGAGCGGATGGCCATAAGGTTGGCTGACTAGACAGACAAAAGCCCATATCCTACTTATAAACTCATCCAACGCTCAAGAATCTGAATTGCATTCGTCGCCGCGCCCTTGCGCAGGTTGTCGGATACAACCCAGAACAGAAGCGCATTGCGTTTGGAAACAGGGCGACGCACTCGTCCGATAAACACCTCGTCACGTCCCGCACAATCCAACGCCGTCGGTGGCTTGGACGGATCTTCCGCCACGATCACACCCACCATCTGCTTCCACAATCCAATCGCGCGTGCTGGCGTGATCTCCTTCTCCGTTCCAACTTCGACTGCCATCCCATGTCCGGCATAAGTCGGAACACGGACGCTGGTTGATTCCACAATCAGACCGTTCAGGTCGAGAATCTTGCCCAACTCTCGGCTCAACTTCAGCTCTTCGCTGGAATGACCGTCAGCGTCCAACGATCCGATCAAGGGGATCACATTCCGGTGAATCCGAGCACCGAACGGGCTGTTTGTCACCTCCCGGCCCCTCTCCTCCGCCTCCCATGCCTCAACCGCAGCCTTCCCCGCCCCAGACACTGACTGGTAGCTGCTGACATGAACGTCGGTGATGCCCACCTCATCAAGGATTGGTTTCAACGCTACCGCCACCGGAGTGGTGGTACAATTGGGCGTGGCGATCAAACGATGACTGCGCTGGATTAGCTTACCATTCACCTCGGGCACGATCAACGGCACCGTACTTTCCATCCGGAAGACGCTGCTCTTGTCAATCACCAACACGCCCGCATCACGCCAAGCGGGGACAATCATACGCGCCACGTCATTTGGAAGCGCGCTGAGCAGAACATCGACACCATTCGGTGGTTCGTCTGGCAAAGGTCGCAGTTCGAGTTGACCATCACCGAACGCGACTCGTCCTCCCGCCGACCGTTCGCTGGAGAAAGCCAGCACGGTATACTCTTTCCACTGATCCTCGGATAACAGATCAAGCGTCGTCTGTCCGACTAGCCCCGTTGCCCCACCTACTGCGATCTTCATTGCGTTCACCAACTGTTGGTTCCCGTCTATTCACTCCCGAAATGTGCCCTAGACATTTATGTCTGGGATTATCCGCCGTCGAAACATGTCTGCCCCGACTTGCTGGTCAAGTCGGGATAAACAAACCTCGTCAGCTTGCGTTCATCCCTGCTGGCGAAGCTCGCAGGGGCACCTTGGACAAGATCTCCGAGACTTCGGATAATCCGCGCTTGCAAGCATCCGGTTATCCAGTTAACTCAGCCGGGGTCGCTTCTTGCCCCAGACATTTATGTCTGGGATGACCAAAAGTTCAAAACCGAGATCCTTCCGTCTGCGACGTCAGGATGACGTGTGTTGTCATGCCC
>CAJVXH010000194.1 GCA_913009835.1 uncultured bacterium | reverse complement strand
CGGTAAAATATCAGTATTCTTTATTTCAATTCTCCCATTTCAGGGGGAATGCCAGCCCCCAAATATCAAGAGCCAGGGAGAGACAATATGACCTCCAGAAATTTAGTTGCCAATGAAATATTTTCATTTGCAACAAATATGAGTTGACTCTGCTCTCCTCGATAATTATCCTGATTGCTGACTGAGAACTGGTGGGAACCTCACGTTAATTGAAACCGGTGGAAGTGACCATATGGCGAGGATAGCGGTTATTCCGGGAGACGGAATAGGTGTTGATGTCACACAGGAAGCATTGAAAGTTCTGGAGGTTGTACGCTCCGCCGGAGTTGATCTGACGTTTGATGAGTTCGACTACGGGGCTGAAAAATACCTGGCCACCGGCATCACCTTGCCAGATGAAGAGATAGAGAATTTCCGCGATAACTACCAAGCAATTTTCCTCGGTGCTGTCGGAGACCCACGCGTTCCCGACATGAAACACGCCGCCGACATCCTGCTCGGATTACGTTTCAAACTCGATCTGTATGTCAATTATCGACCCATACGTCTCCTCGATGAGAATTTATGCCCGTTAAAGGATAAAACCTGCGAGGATGTCAACTTCGTGGTGTTCCGCGAGAACACCGAAGAGATGTATGCCGGTGTTGGCGGACACCTGAAGAAAGGCACTCATGACGAAGTCGCGATCCAGACTGCGGTCAATACCTGGAAAGGGGTGGATCGGATTATCCGCCACGCCTTCGAATATGCAACAAAGCATGACCTGACAAAGGTCACCATGTCGGACAAATCAAACGCCATGCGTTTCCAGGGTGACCTGTGGGACCGGGTGTTTGAAGAGGTCGCAGCCGAGTATCCCGATATCGAGAGCAACATCCTCTACATAGACGCTCTGGTCATGCAAATGGTCAAGCGTCCCCAGCAGTTCGAGGTGATAGTTACCAGCAACATGTTTGGCGATATCTGCACCGACCTCGGCGCTCAACTACAGGGGGGGCTGGGGTTGGCGGGATCGGGGAATCTCCATCCGGGACGGACATCCCTGTTCGAGCCGGTGCACGGTTCAGCCCCGAAATACGCCGGAAAAGACATCGCGAATCCGCTGGCCGCAATCCTCACCGCCGGAATCATGCTCGGCGAACTGGGCTATCCGGAGTGGGAGAATAAAATCGAGACTGCGGTCAGGGAAGCTTACCGGGAGGGGAATGTCACCCGTGATATGGGAGGACGGTTGGGGACAGCCGGAACGGGTGATACTATTTGTCAGAAACTCGAGAAGATGATCTCGGAGTAGGACTGACCAACAGGCCCGTGGAGTGCTTGCAAGCGCGGATGATCCCAGACATGAATGTCTGGGGCACGACACAAACCAGACAGTTCAATTGTACTCATAACTTCCAGGTGC
Source organism: uncultured bacterium (assembly GCA_913009835.1). Taxonomy (GTDB): domain Bacteria; phylum Electryoneota; class Electryoneia; order Electryoneales; family Electryoneaceae; genus BMS3BBIN04. Next base: position 4,201 of record CAJVXH010000194.1, on the reverse strand, counting down.
GGAGAAGATCATGGGGATGACGATTGCGGAGAAGATTCTAGCTGACAAAGGGGGCAGGGCGAGTGTGTCGCCCGGCGATCTTCTATTCGCAAACGTAGACCGGATACTGGGTACCGATGTCACCTGCTCACTTTCCATACAGGTATTCAATGAAATGGGGGCTACCAAAGTCCACGATCCGGACAAGCTGGTCCTGGTGAACGATCATTTCGTCCCCGCAAAAGACATCAAAGCCGCGCAACTATCGAAGAACATGCGCGAATTCGCCGCTGCACAGGGCGTGGAAAACTACTTTGAAGTAGGCCGTTCAGGCATTTGCCACGCCATCCTCCCCGACAAGGGTTTCGTCGAACCAGGATTCCTGATCGTCGGCGCAGACAGCCACACCTGCACCCACGGCGCGATTGGTGCACTGGCGACAGGTATAGGCAGCACCGATATGTCAGCCGCATGGGCGCTGGGCGAATTATGGTTCCGAGTCCCGGAAACCATCCGAATCGAAATCACCGGAACGTTGCAACCTTTCGTCGGCCCAAAAGACATCATCATCCACATCATCGGCAAGCTGGGAGTTGAAGGCGCGCTGTACAAGGTGCTGGAATTCCACGGTCCGGTGATTGATTCCATGTCCATGGATGGACGGTTCACCATCAGCAACATGGCAATCGAAGCCGGCGCCAAATCCGGAATCATGGCGGCTGACGATATCACTCTTGATTATCTGAGATCGGTGGGAATAGACCGTCCGCAACCCTTCGATTCTGACCCGGATGCAGTTTATTCCGATACTATCACATTTGACATCTCACAGCTTAAGCCGCAAGTGGCAAAACCGTATCTGCCATCGAACGCGGTTGACGCCGAATCCGTCATTGGAACTCATCTCGATCAAGTCGTCATCGGCTCCTGCACCAATGGTCGCATGGAAGATTTCCAGATGGCTGCAAACGTTCTCGGCGACAGATCAGTGCATCCACACACCCGGCTATTAATCATTCCATCCAGTCAGGATATCTATCTGGAGCTGATCAACAGCGGCCTGGCGAGCATTTTCGTCAAAGCCGGGGCGACCATCACCCCTCCGACCTGTGGCCCGTGCATAGGCGGACACATGGGTGTGCTGGCGGAAAATGAGGTTGGTCTGTACACAACCAACCGAAACTTTGTCGGACGTAACGGCCATCCCGACAGCAAGGTGTATCTGAGCGGACCGGCAGTAGCGGCGGCATCGGCGGTCGCAGGTGAAATATGTCTGCCAGATTGAGACTGCTGGCTGTGAGTACAGACAGGCCCGTGTTTGCTTGCAAACGCGGCTGATTCACCATGTTGGATGAACGTTGAAAGAGGACGGTTAGCACTTCTAAATGACGGTTATCCGCGCTTGTCAAGCAAGCACGGGCCTGATAACCAGTCATCGGTTTAGAGTAAAACAACAGTTTCATGATAGGGCAAATCCATCGTGAACAAACAGAATAATAATATCTCAGCATCAACCGCGACCAAGGCTCCGGGCAAGGCACCGGGGAATTCTACCGGAAGTCACAGCCTGGATGAAAGCCTCGGATTCTTGCTGAACACAGTTGCGCGCATGATGCGAGGTGCCCTGGAAGATCGACTGAAGCAATACAATGTCACTTCCATGCAATGGGTGGTAATGCAAACGATTTCCGAATGCGAGGTGATGAACCAAACTGCAGTGGCCAAACGAGTGGAGATAGATAATCCAACCATGACCCGTCAGGTTGATCGATTGGAGGAGGCGGGTTTGTTGAAACGTCGTCCGGATAAAGAAGATCGACGCACGCAACTGCTTTCCTTGACGGCAAAAGGATGTAAGCTTCTCTCATCAATTAACGATGTAGCAAACGAGGTTAATCGGCTTGCCAGCACGCGGATTTCAAACGCACGTCTGAACAAGCTGATTGAGGACCTGCACATCATTCACAAGAACCTTAGCCCAAACGATAAAGCCTGAGATATCCCATGGAAGGTCGCGTTTTCAAATACGGTGACAATGTTGATACGGACGTGATTATCCCGGCCCGCTATTGTACCGGATTCACAGTCGCAGAACTCGCGCCGCACGCACTTGAGGATCTGGACGCCACTTTCGTCGAGAGAGTGAAACCGGGCGACATCATAGTCGCGGGCAGAAATTTTGGCTGCGGATCTTCACGCGAAAATGCCCCCATCGCCATCAAGGGCGCTGGAGTGGCTTGCGTGATCGCCTCATCCTTCGCCCGGATCTTCTACCGCAATTCCATCAATATCGGACTGCCGATTCTCGAGTGCGAGGAGGCTGTTGCCGGGATCGAGGATGGCGAACAAGTCAGGATCAACCTCGATGATGGGACGATAGAAAACATGAGCCGCTCTGGCAAATGGCAGGCGGCACCATTCCCGGAAGGGATTCAGGAGATCATCCGGATGGGAGGGCTGGCAGAATATGTAAAGCGACGGCTGGCCGATGACAGTTGACTGCTGGCTGCTGACTACGGATAAAGACAGGCCCGTGTTTGCTTGCAAACGCGGATTACCCGACCTTCACTGAGACCTGAGACCTGAGACCTTATAATACAGACGCGAACGGTCACAACTGTGGTTTATCCCTGCGAACCGCCAAAAAGACGGCGGGTCACAGGGGCATATCGTACAGCTGAGTTAACTGGATAACCGGATGCAAGCAAGCACGGGCCTGATAATACGGGTCTGATAAAAAGTACTCTGAACAGACAAAAATATCTCTAGCTGAAAAGACATAGGGAGTGGACATGAAGGAAGTATTACCGAGTTATCCAAATGCCTACATCCCCTACGGTACCTGGGGGGGGAGCTGGTTTCCAGCCTGGCACACCAGCGCCCTGGCAGATGTCGACATCGCCAGATTTGCAGCCGATTCAATGCCGCTGATTATGTCAAAGCGGGGAGTTGAAATCAGCGAGCTTGATTATCTGGTCAGCGGTTCAACCATCCCGTGGTTGTACAAGTTCTGGAACTCACCGTACCTGTCCCACTCCTTCGGCAAACGGTTGCCGGGTATGCACATTGAACAAGCATGTGCCACTGGATTACAGGCAGTTATCAAGTCTGCGGCCCACATTCAAGGCGGTTCGCACAACGTCGTCGGGGTGCTGGCTTTCGACAAGACCAGCAATTCCCCCGCTGGCGTATTTCCCAGCCAGGGAACCTACCGTCGCACCGAAGTCATAAGCGACATCTGGGACAATTTCGGTTACGATCCTTCAACCGGTCAGTCCGGCTTCAACCAGGCCACGGGCGAAACTTCGATGATCGCCTGTGCGGGACGAGCGGCACGTAAATACAAGATCGACATGCGCGAAGTCGCCGAGATTTCCTTCCTGCGTTATCAACAATACTTCGAAGCCAAGGATAACGGCACCCTCGACAAATACCTGTTCCCGCTGACAGTGCTCGATGTCCGAGGTCAAAAGGTCGGCGTTGTTGACGGTGATTACGGTATCCGCAGGTACACCTCGCTGGACCAGTTCAGTGGTGAACGCGAGTTGGATACTTGTGTCACCCCCGGTGGCCAGACACACGCCTCGGATGGCATGTTCACCATGCTGGTGACCACACAGGAAAAGGCGGCGGACCTGAGTCCCCGTCCGGAAATTTCCATCCAGTTGATAGCGTCAGAAGAAGTTCGCACCGATCCCGGTTTCATGCCCCAGGCTACAGGGGAAGCTGTCAAGAAACTGCTGGATCGTACCGGGCTGACGATGGATGATATGACCGCCGTGTATGATCACAACCCGTTCGCGGTCAACGATGCCGTCTTCTCAAAGATGCTCAACCATGACTGGGAGGATATGAACAACACCGGCTGTCCCCTGGTGTACGGTCACCCGCAGGGCCCAACCCTGGTGCGGGTCGTCGTCGAAGCACTGGAACTTACAGTCACCCGGGGTGGGGGATACGCCCTGGTCTTCGGTTGCGCCGCAGGTGACGTTGGAATTGCGGCCATCTTCCGAGTCACAGACAGCAAAGGGGGTGTGGTATGACAAACTCACTGACAACCCCAAATGCCGATGGCAGCGGCCACACCGCAATGCGGCAATCGACACTTGAAACCCTCGGTGTAGGCTCTGTACTCGATTTCGTCCGAAACGGATGTCTGCCAGTAGACACAGCTTCTCTGGTTGACTCGATCTTTGGAAATGCTCCCGACCGTGGAGCAATG
>CAJVXH010000193.1 GCA_913009835.1 uncultured bacterium | reverse complement strand
CCTGTGAACCCCATAACGGTGATTCACAGGGGCATGACAACACACGTCATCCTGACGTCGCAGACGGAAGGATCTCGTTTTTGAACTTTTGGTCATCCCAGACATAAATGTCTGGGGCAAGAAGCGACCCCGGCTGAGTTAACTGGATAACCGGATGGAAGCAATTTTTGAGCAATGGTTCGTTTTCGATGGGTTAAGTCAAGGGACAAGGGTGAATTGGAAACCAGCGTCCGAAAATCGCACAATGCGTGATTGCCAGCCAATAGGAATGACGGAGCAAGAGTAGCGTGCTGAGAGAGGTACTGCAAAACATGAAAATCTAAACTCATGCACTTGATCTATAGAATTGCCCAGCTGGTTTCAGTATAGAATAACTTTTCAAGTATTTGTGAAAAGAAGAACGTTCAGGGGTTGTTACCGATACTTTGAGCTACCTCCAAGTTTGATACCTGATGCGGAATGGTAAAGTTACCAGATAACCTATCTCCTGTATTAGCCTTATGATATACCTATTCTAACAGTAACGTTGTTTTAAACCCAAGTTCATGGGAATCAGGAGGCATCGGTTTGGGAATGTCTGTTAATGTGCTATTTTCCGTTCTCATTAAACACGGAGGGATCCTTGCAAGAGAATCTTGCGATGATGTGTGTGACTGCCTTTTCAGCTGTCTTCGTATTGTTGACTCTTTTAGCGGGCGTCATGGAAGGCATCATCCGTCTTTCGACCACGAGCAATGAATTGGCTACCATTAAGGCGAAATCTCCTCCAACCTCGGTATCCAAGCCCCTGCCATCTGGTACAAACGCTGGCGTGACGCATGATCCCGCTCGTATCGCGGCGATCACTTCAGCCTACAGGGGCATCTTTCCTGAAAAAACCGTCGTTCATATCGAAGAAATCGGCTAACCTGATCCCAATTGGGCAGGCCTGCCAAAAGCAGGAGGCTTCGAGTAGAGATGATTTACACTGAGAACAAGAAAACGATCCGGGTGATGCTGACCACTTTCCGTGACGGCTTCCAGAGCATGTTCGGCGGAAAAGTACGCATTGAGGATGTCCTCCCAGCGATGGAAGTCGCTGCGAAGGATGCTGGGGTCAAACACTTCGAATTCGGTGGTGGTGCACGCTACCAGGCTCCGTACTTCTATTGTGGTGAAGATCCATTCGAAACCATGAAGAAGATGCGTGACACTGTTGGACCGGATGCCGATCTTCAGATCCTCACCCGTTCAATCTCCGGTGTCACGCTCACAACGCAGAACATTGATGCGTTGAGGCTTCAGGCCAAGCTGCACGCCAAGTACGGCACGACTTGGGATCGAAACTTCGATTTCATGAATGACGTAAATCTGCTTGCCAAAACTGGCCAGCCGATTGTAGATGCTGGAATGCATCACCAGGTTTGTGTGGCACTGATGGGTCTGCCATTCCATTCAGATCAGGCCCACACTGCAGAATTCTATATCAACGTTGCTAAGAAGATGATCGCCAGCGGCGTTCATTTCGATTCATTGTGCCTCAAGGATGCATCCGGCACGACAACACCTACTGTGGTGTATGAATCGGCCAAGGGCATCAAGCCATTGCTTCCCGAAGGCACTCCACTGTGGTTCCATACCCATGACACCGCGTCAACCGCTGTTTCCTGTTACATGGCAGCGATCGAAGGCGGCTGCGACGGTATCGACCTGTCGAATCGTCCGCTCGCCAGCGGGACAGTGCAGCCAGATGTCCGTTCCATGGCGCACGCCCTCAAGGGCACGGGCTATGAGCTTGACCTCGACCATACCAAGGTTATGATGATTGAGGAAGCGCTCACCGAAGGGTTGAAGGATTATGTGTTTAACCCAGTAGTGACAAGCGCGGATGCGCGCGTGACTGGTTTCCCGATGCCAGGTGGCGCTATTGGCCCGAATGTTCACATGATGGTCAAAGCTGGAATCCTGAATCGTTATAGTGAAGTCCTCGCTGAGTTCCCGGTTGTCGTGAAAGCTGGCGGCGCATGGACATCCGTTACGCCTGGTTCACAACAGTATTGGCTGCAAGCATTTAACAACGTCCTTCTCGGTCGCTGGGAGAAGATTGATCCAGGCTTTGGTAAGTCTGTCCTTGGCTATTTTGGAAAGACCCCGTTGCCGTCCGATCCAGAAGTCGTCAAGATCGCCAGTGAGCAGCTCAACCTGCCAGTGCTGGACAAAGATCCCCTTGAAGTTGCTCCAGATAGTCTTGGACCGGCGAAGAAGGAACTCGAATCTCGTGGTCTTCCAACCGACGAGAAAAGCGTATTCCTCGTCGCTGCTGCTAGTGTCCCGGGAAAGCAGATGGAACTGAACGAAGGTATCCGCCTGCTCGAAGGTCGTCCGAAGATTGAGATCCCGCTGAAAAAGAAGGAAGAGGCAGCGAAACCGACCAAAGCCGCTGGCAAATCAGCCGCAGCAGTTGCTGCACCGGCTGCACCTGTCATGATGGGTGGCCCGGTTACCACGACCTGTACTGTGGTCGAAGGTGGAACTGCACGTCAGTTCATGGTCATCGTCGATGCGCAAGGCAATTCCGGCGGCGCAGCGATGCCGATGCAGATGGCTGCCGCTCCGGTTGCCGCACCTGTAGCTGTTGCTGAATCAAATGGTATCGACGTCTTTTCACCATTCGATGGCGAAAGTCCGCTGGTTGAAATGAAAGTGAAGGTCGGCGATTCCGTAACCGAAGGACAGATTCTTGGCGCCGTTGAGGCGATGAAAGCCAACTACAACTTCAAAGCCCCTGTGAATGGAACAGTTGAAACCATCCACGTTAGTCTCGGCGATGAAGTTGGTGCCGCAGATCCAATTTTGACCATATTGCCCAAGTAAGGAGACAGCATGGAGGCGTTAGCCGAATTGCTAGGATCCTCTGGCTTTGCTGGCCTGACTTGGCAGAATGGAGTCATGTTTGCGGTCGGTGGGATTCTAATTTATCTCGCCATTACAAAAGGATATGAGCCACTTTTGCTGATTCCGATTGGCTCAGGTGCGATTCTCGCCAATCTCCCGTATGCTGCCATGGCAGCAGGAATGGGTGTGGACGAGGGTCTCATGCAGATGATCTACACTGCTGGCATCAAGACTGAGTTTTTGCCGCCGATCATTTTCCTCGGCGTGGGTGTGTTGACGGATTTCAGACCCTTACTCAGTCGACCATTCACCTTCGTCCTGGGTGCAGCCGCACAGTTGGGTATTTTCGTTGCCGCATTGGGTGCCTACTACTTGGCAGGATTCACGATACAGGAATCTGCTGCAATCGGCATCATCGGTGGTGCGGATGGACCTACATCGATTTTCCTTGCCAGCAAGCTCGCTCCTCACCTGCTCGGCCCAATCGCTGTAGCTGCCTATAGCTACATGTCGCTCGTTCCGATTATTCAGCCGCCGATCATGCGCTTGCTGACGACAAAGAAAGAGCGAAACATTGACATGCCGCAGGCGAGGCCGGTGTCTAAAAAGGCTGTGATTCTCTTCCCGATAATCGCAGGTACCATAACGATGTTGGCGGTTCCTTCCAGCGCGCCACTGATTGGGATGCTGATGTTCGGTAACCTGATCGCGGTATCTGGAGTAACCGAACGTCTTCGCAAGACTGCCGGTGGATCGATGACAGACATCGTTACGATCTTCCTCGGACTTGCGGTCGGATCAACCATGACTGGTGCCACTTTCCTGCAGCTGACCACCATCAAGATTCTCGTGATGGGCGCGATCGCCTTCAGTTTCTCTACCGCAGGTGGCCTTCTCTTCGCGAAACTGATCAACCTCTTTCTCCCTGACGGGAAGAAGATCAATCCGTGTATTGGTGCAGCAGGCGTGAGCGCTGTGCCGATGTCAGCACGCGTTGTGCAAGGGTTTGTCAGTGAAGAAACAAATGGTCGCGTGAATCCATTGATGGCTGCGATGGGACCGAATGTTGCCGGTGTTATTGGTTCCGCTGTCGCCGCTGGTGTTTTCCTCATGCTGTTGGGTGGCTGATCGGGAAACATGCACTATCCATTTACCGGATAATCTCTAAGCTGATTCAAAACGCGCGGCCTTTTTTATGGTCGCGCGTTTTTCTTGTTCCAAATGGTTGTCGGGATACTCATTTTCAATCTGAACACTTCGTAGTGCTTTTGTTCATTTAACCACTGGCTGTGAGGAACGCACTGGAATTACTCGTTTTCAGCGAGTACCTCCGATGTGGCTAGAACCAGTATAAGCGGCGCACTGAATTCAGTGACGCTGCGGTCTTTCGCCTGCACCTCGCCCAACCGATTAACCCAATACCGTTTAAACGCACCAGTCAGAATGGGAAGCTGTTTGACTAAATTATTGTCGTGATCGTAGAAATTGATATCGTATTCACGGTTATCGTTATTGATCGTTGGAAAAGTGAACTCAACAAACGTTGCCGTGTTTGACTTCAATGTTATTTCATCGCCCATTTCTGGATTCAGCGTGTCATCCAAGCCAACTTCCTCACCATAAGATGTTGTCAGCTTATCGTAATTCTTGACCGTTCCAATCACCCGCAACACTCTCTCATCGTCTGCGCTTGAATTCAATCGTATCCTAACCCTGATCTTCGTTCTGTAGCCAACAGTGGTCGTCTCAACCACTTCGACATCGATAGGCCATTGGACGGGTGTTCCTTCTCCCGCAAATCCGATCTCATCTCTGGTGAGATGAATGAAGATCCGTTTCGGATCAATGCTGGACGATGTTACACATTCTGACCAGAGGGCGAGCGCTTTCCGGTAGACGAGACTGGTAAGACTATCCGAGGTTATTTCTCCCTCAATCAGTAATACCTGGTTATCAGCCAAGCTGCCAATTTCCTCAATTGCCTTCCGGGTTGAGGCGACCTCATCCTCACTCAACAGTGACCATACTTTGTTGTTTGGATTCAAAGAAATGCTGGCTTCCGAACTGACATTCCATGTATTCTCATTTCTGGTAATCGGGATAAGTCCTGATGATTCAGTAGACAGACTAATAACATCCACTTTCCGATTCAGTTGATCCGAATACTGCGCTGATTCAGGATTCAGCAGGCCATATTCGCCATGACTGGAGATATAAACCCTGTTCTGATCAATATTAATATTCTCAATAACACTAAGGCCGGTGTTGAGTGAGCGGGTCATTCCCAAGACAGAATTATACCTTGAACTCCCGACCCTGTCTGTATGTCCGATGAGTAGAATCTGACGTTTATCGTCAATTTCATCGATGATATTAACGATCTTTTTGAATGCTAGAGATTCAAATGGGTTGAACTCCATATCATTGTAGTCGAAAAACAGCCTACTGACCACATCTGATTTAATCGCTGAGGATTGATTATCAGTTTTAAACGGTCTGGGCCGACCGGGAATATTCTGTTCGTGAGCGCCAGACGGAGTTATTGGTGCTGCGACTGTTTCCTTTCCCAGCGTCTCAAGGGTCTCAAGGGGAGGGGGAAGAAGATCAGTGGCATCAAGTCCAGTAGATCGGAAGAGCGTCGTGTAGGGAAAGAGTGTAGATCTCGGTGGTCGCCGTATCATTAAAAAAAAAAACAATATACTCAACATCTTTCTGCTCGGCAGCAATTTTTGACAAACAGTCGTGAGCGGCCAGGCTGATGTTCAACCGTATGTTTGAGATCCACGTGCAGGCACGCAGCTGTGTGTGAGTATAG
>CAJVXH010000192.1 GCA_913009835.1 uncultured bacterium | reverse complement strand
TTCATCCCTTCGGTTGAATCAGAGTAATTTCCCACAGTGGCATCAGCATTTCGTGTCCGCAGCGGATCTACCAGACGTGTTAGCGCCTCTGGATCGACTGCTACATCGGCGTCCACAAAGACCAGAATACCCTCCTCAAATCCGGATGCTCCCAGATTCCTCGCAGCTCCAGCACCTGCTCCGCCTGAGGTGTGCCTGACCGAAGCACCATGCTCCCTCGCAAGAATTCCCAGACCCGGGTTGCCACCATCATCGACAACTACAATTTCTGGGTGTTCTCCGATTGAATTTCGAAGCGCGGCGAGGCAAATAGGCATTGTTGACATGGCGTTGCGAGCAGGGATGACTATACGCATTTCAGAAAAAGACAAGGGCGGTGCGCAGACAGATTCCATGGGAGTGTGCGAGGATTCACTCATTGCAAACCTCTGTAATATAAGACAATAGACTACACTAATGTCACGGTACATGTGAAATATAGTAGTTCTCGAAGGTCTGTTTCTCATTAGGCCGCCAAACGATTCAAGCACTGTCAGTCTGGTTCTTTGGCCAGCGGCATCGGGTTCTTTTCAGTGGCTGTATATCAGCCAGTAACAGTCACACCTCCAGAATCGTCCAGAAAAGGCGTGGCATACCTCCCTCAGAACGAAGAATCGGCGTAGTGGCTGGCATAATGAGACGCTTCGCCCCCGGCGCAGCATCGTTCCACGCCCATTTCAACAGTTTCTTCAGATTCTGAATCGCCGCCACCATGTAGCACTGCACCTGCACCTTCCATTGACCGCGCCAAGGGGTGCGATGATGGCTGTGCCGTTCCTTAGCATGCCCGAAGCTGCCTTCCACCACCACCATCCGACGTGCCATTCGAGCCCGGAAACCTGACGTTCCCTTGTCTTTCAGCTCCTTTGGTGGGCGTACCCAAATTCGCAGGAGGATCTTCAGGGACTTGACCAGCGAAGCACGAACATCTGTCCTACTGGTAACGAAACCAAGGCGCTAGATCATGCTGAAGAGTGGACTTGATTGAAAGCTCGTCATTCCCGTCAATTGCCAGAGCAGCCGTTCTTTCCAGCCATTCCAGCCGTACGAGACGATCCAACCCTATTTGATTGAAACAATCCTTGCTCATATATCGCTCCTCACGATTTCCACAAGAGGAACAATTACTTCCTCGATTGAGATTCCATCGCGACTCACGGTCTTCTTCCCCACAGGCACAAAGGCACTTCTTTTCGGGGCCAACCACCCACCAACCTCAGCTTCTTTCAGGTCTCCATCAAATCACGAGGCAGAATCAATAAATATAAGCTGAGGTTTCATTCTTAGATTCTTATTCCCACTCGTTTTGTTGTTTTGGTTTACGGATGGGGAGTACTCTTATTGGAACATTTAGTAATAGATAGGCCAAATTACCAGATCAAGTGGATTGGGGTTGACCCAACAAAATGGGGGTGCGTTAACGAGAAAAAGGCCGCATTGATATGTGACCTTTCTGGCTCCCCACGAAATTGCATATAAAACGTATCCTATGTTTGTAAGATATTGTTAAAAATAAATAAAAGACGGAGTTGTTTTAGATACGCAATATCTCGTTTTCACCTCATCTACGACTCTCTCAGATCCGCTCGCTATCTACTTTCACTGGTCAAAATCAAGTCGATTTTTATTCAGTCGACTCTTTTGTTGCAGGCCATCTATTTAGTTAGAATTCTATCAATCTCGGTTCTGTGTTCAGCTATCTAATTTATGACCAGATTGCATTTTGCTGAGGCACAGGTATGCTATGAACCTGTTTCTACATCCTAGTCGTTCAGCGCCGGTATGCTTCCAGACGAACTTATGCACCAATTCTCCTTTTGAAGAAAACCCCATAACAGCTTACTATAATGAGGTATAAGAAGAAATATGTGACAAACATCACAAAATAAAATCAAGCTCAGCAGGGTTTCGTTGACAACTCCTTTTTCGTTACCTTAGACTGGAACAAACAACTGGCGGAGATGATCGTTTCAGGCTCCCGGCTTGAAACGGCGGTAAACAAACATGGAAACTGCTGAGCCAGAGCAAGAAGTTGAAAATATCAGCTACATTAACGATGGAGCTGATGGAGCGAAGGACGCCCTTTCGCGTCGTCCCAAGGTTAGTATCCGGTTGCGTGTTCTTCTGGGATTCCTCGTTATTTTTGTCCTGTTTTGCGTGGTCACTCTCACTGGCATCTATTTTGTGAAAAAGCTGGATAAAAAACTCCGATTTCTTGAAAACGCAGGGAATTACGCATTCGAAATCCAGCAAACCCGCCGTTTTGAGAAGAACTATTTCCTCTATGGTACCGATATGTATGATGCTCTGCATCATGTTCACTCTGCGCAACACCTGCTTGATACATACAAAGATAATTACCAGTCCATCATCGGAGAACATGCTTTCAACGTCATGACGAGCAGTCTTGGAAGGTACTCCGAACTGCTTGAGAAGCTTGATGATGTGAATCAGGATGATTCGAACCAGGAAATGCTGCATGATATCGAATCAGAAATTCGTCAGTATGGCGCACAGATCGTGGCGAATGCTTCGGATATGATCGACCAGGAGCGATTGCGTGTCCATACCTGGATTGGATCATCAACTATCATTGCAGTTATGGGACTTGCCCTGATCCTGCTGATCGAAGTGGGGCTGGCAACTTTCATTACGAGGCAGATCATTCAACCATTCGGAAGATTTGAACGATACACCCAGCGTATCGCCGCTGGCGATTTTTCACCTATCACTCCTGCACGCCGGTATCGTGATGAGTTTACAAACCTCGCAATCGCTTTGAACCGCATGGGGAAAGAATTATTGGAACGGGAGGAACAGCTCCTCCAATCACGTAAACTGGCTGCTGTGGGAACATTAACCGCTGGCATTGCGCATGAACTGAACAATCCCCTCAACAATATCAGCGTAACAACCGAAGCTCTAATCGACGATCTTGATGAATTCAGCAATGACGAAAAGTTGAGCATGCTCAATGACATCAATACGCAGACGGAACGTGCCAGTCATACGGTTGCAAACCTGTTGGATTTTACTCATCGTGACACATCCTCTTTCAATCACCTTTCCATTAAAGAGGTACTGAAGTCAGCCTTTCGTCTGGTAGAGAACGAATTTGCTCTCAATCAGATCAACCTGGAGACACATTTTCAGGATAATATTCCAAAGATTATGGGCCGTGAACTCAATCTACAGCAAGTGTTTGTGAATCTTTTCATGAATGCCATCCGTGCGATGAGTGAAGGAGGCACACTGACCGTGCGGTCCAGAATCGAGGACAACTCGGTCCGGGTGGATGTATCCGACACTGGAGTGGGGATTGCTCCCGCTAACCTTGAGAAAATATTTGATCCCTTCTTCACGACTCAGGATGTCAGCAAAGGAACAGGGCTTGGATTGTCTGTAAGTTTCGGGATTATTCAGAGACATCATGGTACACTCTCTGTTGTAAGCGAACTTGGTGAAGGATCTACATTCAGCGTGGTTCTTCCGATCGCGTAATGGATCGCCTGCGGGGAGTCAGCAAGGGATGATATGAAAAGCAGCGATCCATATCTCATTGATGGGGGGCGACAAACATGAGAAAAGACACAAACGTTTTGGTGCTGGACGACGAGGACATCGTCTGTAGAAGGCTGAAAGACCATCTGGTGAGAGATGGATATACTGTGGAAGCCTTCACAGAATCCGAAGCCGCTCTAGCTCGATTACAGGAACAAAAGTTCGATGTAATCGTGACGGATTATAAAATGTCTGGTCCTACAGGAATGGATGTGCTTCGGATTGTCAAGGATTCCGGGTATGCGACGGAAGTGATTATGATTACGGGATACGCGTCTATTGAAACATTCCGTCACGCCGAAGTGATAGGTGTTTATAAATTTGTAGCCAAACCTTTCAAAATGAAGGAAGTTGCGCAATTGGTGAAAAAGGCGGTCAAAAAAGCACGAAAGAAGGAATGATGCATCTGCGGAGTAAACGGGTTGTTCAACCAGCAGATAAGCTACTGAGTTTGTTGCCAACCTTACTGGCTCTCAGCTCCGGGGGGGAAGGGTGAACCTCAATTTGTACCTACCAATTGCCGGCATCAGCGCCTCTATCTACTTGCTGTTTGGTTTGGGGATACTGGTGGGTTTCTTATCCGGTTTATTTGGCGTCGGCGGTGGTTTTTTGCTGACTCCTCTACTCATTATGATCGGTGTACCGCCGACAGTGGCGGCAGCCACAGATTCCAACCAGATTGTGGCAGCGTCCACTTCGGGCACATACGCCCACTGGCGACTGGGAAATGTGGACTTCAAAATGGGTGCTTTTCTCCTGATTGGCGGCGTTGTGGGCGGCTCGCTGGGTGTTCAGCTCATCAAACTGCTCCGTATGATGGGGGATGCGGATTTTACCATCAAAATTATCTACGTGTTGATGCTTGGCATCATCGGCTCCTACATGTTTTATGAAAGCCTGACCAAGCTTCGGGCCAGCCGGAGGCCGGATAGACCAATCGCACTGGCGAAGGAATCCTGGTTTGGACGGCTGGATCGCCATCTTCCTTTCCGCACAGAATTTCCCAAGTCCGCCGTCTCAATGTCCATGTTGATGCCGCTGTTTCTTGGTACTCTTGTTGGCATTCTGTCGGCGTTAATGGGTGTCGGCGGAGGATTTATCATGGTGCCGGTGATGGTCTATATGCTCCGCATGCCCATGCATGTGGTCATCGGGACAAGCCTTTTTCAAATCCTCTTCACCTGCATAAACGTAACCTTCATGCAATCGTATTTTAACCATACGGTTGATTTTACCCTTGCAGTTATCCTGTTAATAGGGTCGACGATCGGGAGCCAGATCGGTGTCCGTATCAGCAGCCGGTTGAAAGCTGATCAATTGAAGATCATTCTCGCCTCTCTGGTGCTGATCGTGATGGGGATAATGCTGTTCGGATTACTGAAGCACCCAAGTCTGCTGCTTTCCATGGGTGAAGTACATTGAGGGAAAGTATGGTTGAGAGATACGGCACACAGAACAGACGACTCCTTGCATCTGCCGTCGGAAACTTCCGGTTTACGAGTCGGTCGACTGCGAGGATCGTCCTTACACGGTTTGCTACTATGCGAGCAAACGTGAAATCCGTCCTTAGCGTACTGTTGTTACTTATTGTTATCTCCCCGCCTGTTGACGGGCAGACAACAGACAGCACCACACGGATCAATGTGGAGCCGGATAACATCGAGATAAACGCGTTCTATAAAGGAACAACACTGGAAATAGAGGGGGAGTGCCCCAACTGCGACAATGTGGCGATCCTGGTGCATGGCTCTAATGAGGAAGCCGAATTCAAACGTAAGGGCCGAGTCCTGTTCCTCTGGATGAACGTGGCGGATGTGATGATAAAAGATGTACCCTCTCTTTACATCCTTCAAACTACCGGCGAGCTGCTGGAACAGCTCCCTTCGAGGGAGGCGGAGAGTCTGGGGATCGGATATGATGCTCTTAGAAAAAAGGTGGATATTGAAAGTGATCAACCACTAAGTGGGGTCGAATTCAGCGAATATATCAAGCTGAAAGAATCCAGGGGGTTGTATCTGATCGATCCGGGCGTGATCCAAATGACAAATTCAAAGGCGGAGGGCGTACATTTTTTAACCACCTGTTTTCTGCCCGCTACAACAGCAGAAGGGGAATATCAGGTGACTCTGTTTGCCTTTAGATCGGAAGAGCGTCGTGTAGGGAAAGAGTGTAGATCTCGGTGGTCGCCGTATCATTAAAA
>CAJVXH010000191.1 GCA_913009835.1 uncultured bacterium | reverse complement strand
GGGTGGGGGGGGGGGGTGGGGGTGTTGTTGTTTTTTTTTTTTTTCAAGCAGAAGACGGCATACGAGATATATCAGTGTGACTGGAGTTCAGACGTGTGCTCTTCCGATCTAGCTGGACTCCAACGGTTCAAGCACCATGTCACGAACGCTCATTCCGGCTCGTTCGACGCAACGGTAGATGTTCTGCGCCAGCGCAACCTGCCCGGTAATGATGTGAACGGCGGCTTCCAACCGAACACCTGCCATCCCTATCGGATCCTTGATGTGCTTCTGATCGTCAACCGTAAATTCCTGTGGTAACACATGCAATACCTCACGGTCCATCGGCAGGTTCACAGCCTTGGCAGCTTCGATGACACGATCCACATCGGACTGCATGATCTCACCGGTACGCTCTTTAGAGCTGCGACGACCGATTGCGATAACTCCGGTGCTGTTCATCGAGTGGACATGATCTCCGGCTATACCGGCAATGACGGATTCGACATTGACCCCAGCCATCCGTTCAGCCTGGATGACTGATTCCTTGATAGCCTCGACCGTCTTCTCAATGTTGATCACTATCCCACGCTGCATGCCCTGCGACTCACAGTGGCCAAACCCAATCAGCTCAGCGCCATGCTCGCTCAATTCAGCGATGATGGTCGTCACCTTGGTCGTACCGAGGTCAAGTCCTACGATGATATTGCGTGACGCCATGGGATGTCTCCCGTACTTTCAAAATGTTATTCCCGGATCAATCTCGCTATCTGTCAACACGTGCGAATGGCTTAAAATCCAACTACAGCCTGACCACCTGGTACCATCATTCCCCGTCCTCAGAAGGCTTCCACGGCTCTCTGCGTACCACCAGGTAATCTGGAAAGCTCAGGTCAATGAACCTCCCATCTTCTGTCTTATCAGACGCGAGATAGGCATCTATCGTCGCCACCTGAGCGATCACTGAATGAGCGCCTGGAAGTGCTATCCGACCGTCATCACCAGCGATCCAGGATAGTTCACCACCGCTCAGATGCAGCTCGGACAACCACGCCTGCACCCTCGGCAACTCAGCGGCTGCCAGCACCCAATCCAGAGCCTTGACTATACCTGAATCTGAAAGAGTTGAACCTGATTCCGGATCTGACATCAACCCGGTGATAACCGGCAAATCCAATGGCCAGGCCGTCCCGGGCAATGGTAAAACCACCCGCGACTCATCAATGCTCCAGACACCGCCGTTGCTTATGAGAACCGCCACCTCGCGACATTCCTCAACATCAACCGTGATGGTGCTCGGGAACTGACGACCGACGACCACATCGCGGACACGCGGATGTTGGCGAAGCGAATCAGCCAGAGCTGGAGGATCAACTCCCAGCATCGGCGACCCTTGTACATCAGCAAGCTCATCCAGCAGCAGATCTTCGGAGAGGGAACGGTTCCCCTCGAGCACGATCCGTTTCACCACGAAAACATCCGCCAGCTTGTCTTCCAACCAACCACCCACCCGGTTCATCAAACCAGCCTGGGCAACACTGTCCGTACCGACAGCCTCGTCCGATTCACGTAGAGAGTCGGAGGACACCAGTCCAGAATCACGTGCCGGATCAGTGGTTTCATTTGTCAGATCAGCCGTCATCTCATCAACTGAATCGATATTCAACCAGCCCTGCACGGTGCCGATGATCTCTTCACGCCCGAACCAGGCGATAACGAGCAGGATAATCAGCGCGAGTATCCTGCGCCCGATTTTGCGCTTGCGACGAGGACGATTGTGCTTCCCGTTGTAAGCCATACTGCCGCTGTACTGACTTCCTGCCCGATCGCTCATCGGACGTGACGGCAATCTCACTGCTTCACGGTAGGTAGATCGGTTCGGACTCATGTGTCCCTATTCCCTCGCATTATCGAAGCCAATCAGCTTCACTTCGCGCTGCAACTCGACATTGTGAGTTGCCTTAACCTTATCTGTGACAATGTCCATCAGGTCACGGACTTCGGTTGCAGTCGCGCCCCCCAGGTTGACGATGAAGCCGGCATGCTTTTCAGAGATCTTGACCTTGCCGTGCACCACGCCCTTCATCCCAACATCCTCTATCAACGCCCCGGCGTAATGTCCCGGCGGACGTTTGAAAACACTGCCGCAGGATGGATACTCCAATGGCTGTTTCTCCGCCCGAAGACGCAGGACATCTTCCATCTTCTGCTGCAACGTCTCAACATCTTCGCGTTCAAACGAAAAACGTGCTGATGTAATGATCACATCCTGTAATTCCGGCGCGGAACGATAACCGAAATCAATCACCGACCTGCCTAACGCCACCGCTTCCCCATCAGGCAGAAAACCACGCACCTTCTTCACTGACGATTCCACTTCCTGCCCGAATGCGCCAGCGTTCATCCGCAACGCGCCGCCTACATTGCCCGGAATACCTGCCATCTGTTCCATGCCAGCAAGACCGCTTTTCACCGTTTCACGGATAAAATCGAGCAGCGTTGTCCCGGCCATCACTTCAGCCACCCTGTCGCTGAACTCCCACCCGGAAAGGCCTTGGCCGAGATGCATCGTTACACCGTCCCAGCCACTGTCCGCAATCAGAACATTGCTTCCGCCACCGAGAACGAACGGTGCGACTCCCTCTTCATGCAACGTAGACAGCACTTCACCAACCATCTCTTCGCTGTAAGGCTCAACGAACAGGCGTGACTTGCCGCCGATCTTGTAGCTGGTGTAATCGGCTAATATCACATCTCGCTGCACACAATCCGGGGCGACTTCCCGCAGACGGTCTTCGATCCGCTTCCAGTCCGTCATGCCGCACCCTCCCGGTCAGAAAGCAACTCGAGAAGCTCGTTGGAAGCGTGATAGATGTTGCCTGCCCCCAGGGTTATGACCAACTCCGTGCCTTTCAATGATTTAGCGACAAACGGCGCTATATCTTGAAATAGTGGTATATATTCGACGGCGGCATGGCCGCTATGAGTCAGTTTGTCAGCGACCAGTTTGCCAGTAACGCCCTCAATAGGCTCCTCACGGGCCGGGTAGACATCGGTCACAATGACCCGATCGGCCTGCATCAAGGCCTCGGCGAACTCGTTCGCGAAACGTTGAGTCCTACTATATAGATGTGGCTGGAAAAGTGCGACTATCGGACGATCTGGATAGGCGTTCTTCGCCGCAGCTAATGTCACTTTGACTTCGGTCGGATGGTGGGCGTAATCGTCAAATACCATCACACCACCCCGTTCACCACGCAGATCGAAACGTCTGCGCACACCGCTGAACTGACGCAGAGCTTCCTGTATCTTCTCAACAGGCAGATCCAGTTCGAGGCCGACCGTAAACGCTGCCAGCGCATTCGCCATGTTGTGCTGTCCAGCCAGCGGCAACTCCAATTCGGCAATCCTCTCACCGTTGATTTCGACACTGCAGCGGCTGACAACACCCAACTCGACGTCTATAGCACGGACATCCGCACCTTCACTGAAGCCATAGGTCCGCACCGGACGTTCGATCCGTCCTCGCAAACCCTGAAGCTCCTCATCGTCAATACAGAGGATGACGCGACCGTAAAAAGGCACCGAATTCGCAAACGAGACGAATGCGTCGCGAAGATTTTCTATGTTACCGTAGGTGTCGAGATGTTCCGCCTCAACCGTCGTCAACAGGGCAATCGACGGCGTCAGTTTCAGGAAACTCCGGTCATATTCATCCGCTTCGACCACCATCCACTCACCAGAACCGAGGCGGGCGTTGGTGTCCATGTCACGCACCATCCCGCCGACAATTACGGTGGGATCGAGTCCGGCACGGGTCAGAACAGTTCCCACCAGCGAAGTCGTGGTCGTCTTGCCATGCGTACCCGCTATGGCGATGGCAGTTTTCATCCGCATCAGCTCAGCCAGCATCTCCGCCCGACGGATCACCGGAATGCCGAGCTCCTTGGCGTGAGCACGTTCCGGATTCGACTCATCAACCGCGCTGCTATAAACGACGACCTGAGCACCTTCGACATTGGCGGGTTCATGTCCCTGGAACACCTTCACACCCAGGGTTTCAAGGTGATGGGTGACTTCACTCAAATTCAGATCACTGCCGGACACAGTGAAGCCCTGCCGTACCAGGATTTCCGCGATTCCACTCATCCCGATACCACCGATGCCCACAAAGTGCAGGCGGCCAATGTTTTGGCTAAGCAGGGTCACTTGCGATTCCTCATTGCAGTTTTCGGTTGCTTCGGCCTGCGTTTGGCTAAGGGCACTTCTTCTACCGATTTCGCTATGTTCAGGAGAATCCCCATCATCGCCAGGGTCATTATCAGCGAGGTGCCGCCGTAACTGATTAGAGGCAACGGCAACCCTGTCGGGGGCAATATGCCTACCGTAACTGCCATATTAGCTAGCGCGTAAAGTCCGACAGACAACGTTATTCCAGCAGCCAGATATGCAGCAAACGGGTCAGAGCTGCGTCTCGCAATTTTCATCCCCATGTAGATCAGCAACATGAACAGAATCAGCAATCCGAGTGTCCCAACCAGACCGAATTCCTCACCTATGATTGAGTAGATGAAATCCGTATGTGCTTCCGGCAGGAAGAACATCTTCTGCAGGCTGCCGCCCGGCCCGACACCGATCAAACCACCTCGTCCCATACCGGTAAACGACTGAATCAGTTGATAACCGCTACCCGTGGGATCACGAAAAGGATCGATCAAAGCTCTTACCCGTTCTAATTTGTACGGTGAACTAAGTACCAATCCCACCGCACCCGCAGCCACGGGCATCACCAATACTGCGATATGCCAGAAGCGCGCGCCTACGATGAAAAGCAAGATCAGCGAAGTCCCCATCAACATCGCAGCTGTTGAAAAATCCGGTTGAAAGGCTATTAACGCCGTCAACACGCCCGCCACTGCCAGTACGGGTAAGAATCCGGTCTTAAAATCTCTTATCTCGCGACCACGCTTCCACGCCCAATACGCGATGAAGACAACAATCGCATACCGCGCCAGCTCGGAAGGTTGAAATTGAATTGAACCCAACGTCAACCAGCGAGTCGCCCCGTTTACTGTCACCGCCAGAGGAGGGCCCATCGTGGAGACGAGAACCAGCAACGCCGTCGCCACAACGACAAACGGAACCGCCATCATCTTCCAGAACGTATATGGTACCAGCGACAGGAGCAGCATTATTACCACCCCAACCAGCGCACGACCCGCCTGCTCGTGGAACAGATAAGCAGGATTGCCGCCATGCAAACGCTCGGATAACTCACTACCCGCCGTGTAAACCGCCAGCAAGCCCAGCAAGGTTAACGTCACAACCAACACCAGCAAGGTGGTGTAGGTGCGTCGCGCAGGCTTCGGCTGTGCTTTTCTGACGGTTGCGTTTGCGATACGGCCCATACTGTCTTACTCCCTATGTCACATACTTCTTGTTGAACCCAGTTCCTGCACCAGGTCGCGGAACACATCACCACGCTCCTCAAAATCCTTGAACTGGTCAAAACTGGAACAGCCAGGGCTGAGTAAAATGGTTGTTCCTGTTGCCGCTACACGGTTTGCCTCACGCACCGCAACCGGCAAATCCCCAACACAATCAGTCAAGTTACCCAAGTCACCGACAACCAGCAACCCACCACCAACATCCAAGGAATCTTGCCGAAGGCAAGATTCTTGATACCTCAAAACATACCTTTCAATATTATTCAAAACCTCACTCGCACCCTCATTAGGATTCACAAAATACAAAACCTCTCCAGAATACAAGATCGGAAGAGCACACGTCTGAACTCCAGTCACACTGATATATCTCGTATGCCGTCTTCGGCTTGAAAAA
>CAJVXH010000190.1 GCA_913009835.1 uncultured bacterium | reverse complement strand
TATTGCTGTATCTCGTCGCGTGTCCTGGCCTGTGCCTTCTTGCTTTTTTTTTTTTAATGATACGGCGACCACCGAGATCTACACTCTTTCCCTACACGACGCTCTTCCGATCTAACTTCTCTGGAATCTTCCATCGTCGGTTTGTCGTTGACAGTCAAAACCGTTTGAACACCAGCGGTGTTCTGGAAGAACGCGTAAATATTTTCATCGGCTGTGATCTCATTGCCGTTGATGGCGAGTAGGTAATCACCCTCTTCAACGTCGACTCCAGGCTCAGTCAGAGGTGAACGCTCGTCGGGATTCCAGTTCAAACCGCTGAAGATTTTATCGAACCTGTAAAGGTCGTTCTCACGTGAGTATTTCGCTCCAAGCAAGCCTACGTTCACCCGATCAGCACTGGGCATGTCTCCGCCAAAGTTATAGGCGTGACCAACAACGAGTTCTCCCGTCAACTCACTGATCAGGAAGTTGATGTCATCACGATGCCCGGCATACTTGACGAATGGCTGGTATTTACGGTATGCAGCATCCCAATCGACACCGTGCATGTTTGCATCATAGAAATTATCACGCTGCAATCGCCACACTTCCCGAAATATCTGTTCCCATTCCTCTTTGGGTACAACTCTGACCTTCATTCCGGACACATCCAGGCTCCCATCGCCAGGGCTGGGACTACCAGAGGCGTCAACGATGCCCTGTGAACCAGAGGCCTCATAAAGGATCTTGTTGCCATCCGCGCTCACCATGTATCCGGAGACGTCCGCCAGGAACTCTTCTGCTTCCTCATCATCAAGGCTGAATCGCTGTAGACTCCTGCCATCGCTTAAATCATAGTAGAAGAGGTAACCGTCTTCTGCCGATTGCAGATTGTAGTAATCACCTTCACCTGTTGGCAGGGCAATGATTCGCTGATCGATACCGTCGAAGTCAATCAGAAGACCCTCGTCTTCTTCATCTTCTCCGTCTTCGTCTTCTTCAGCATCTTCAGCGTCTTCAGCGTCTTCAGCGTCTTTGTCTTCATCCTCATCGGCCTTAATTTCCTCTTCATCGCTTTTAGGGGCGAAAGGAGATGCCTCATCCGCCTGCAAGACAGCCATATAGAGACTGGAAGTCATCGACCTACCGTACGAGGACATCTCTGAATCACCGATTTGAAGACCAACATTCGTACTGGAAGTGAAATAGAGATACTTACCATCGCGGCTGAATGAGGTGCCGGTGATTTCACTCATTCCATCAGTGATCTGGTAGGTATCCTTTGTCTCCACGTCGTATACGAACGCTGCCGTAAAGCGGTTGGGAAGGTTTGAAGTAAAAGTGATGTAACGTCCGTCATCTGACCAGGACGGGTTAAATCCCCGATAGAACCTGTCTTCAGCAACAAGAACGCTCTTCTTTTTTTCAACATCGTAATAGAAGAGGGAGCGCAAGTTGTTAGTATAGAGGATCTTTTCGCCGTCAGGATCCCAGGAAATCAGGAAATAATAGCCCTCTTTGCCGAGTTTGTAGATTTCGGGGTCTTCCTTTCCCATCTGGTCGGTGATGTGCAGGCGATATTCATCACCTGAAGCATCAGACATATAGGCTATTTTGTCCCCCTTGGGTGACCAGATCGGGTAACGTTCATGGACTCCGGGGGTGTTGGTAATGTTACGGACTTCACCGTTCTCAGCCGGTACTGTCCATACGTCACCACGAGCAGTGAATAATCCACGTTGACCGGTGGGGGAGATCTCGTACCAATTGATATCTCCACCAACGTCCACAAAATGAGGTCGTGTGTCAGGCAGATCAGGATTGATATAAACATCAATCACCTTGGAGTGGCCACTGGGAATATCCAGTTCATGGATCACGCCAGCCTGCTCATAAGCAATCGTGTTGCCGAAGCCTTTTATCGACTTGACGTCATAATCCTGATGATCGGTAATCTGGGTGACCTGCCCAGAATTTGTGTCGTAGGCGAAGATGTTCATGCCACGATCACGGTCTGACAGGAAATACACCGTGTTACCAAGCCAGACGGGGTAGGTGTCGTTGGCATATGTTGTCCCGCCGGTAACCGGATCAGTGAACTCCTGGCGGGGAATCTCTACGACGTCATACGTCGTCATGTCGAAGATCCAGATGAATGGCGCCAGGCCACCGCGATATCGTTTCCAGGTACGGAATGGGTCCGGCAGCATGGTGTAGGCCATAAACTTGCCATCGGGAGAATATGCCGCTCGCGATGCGCGCGGAATTATCAGCTGTTCGGGGAGACCGCCCTCTGGAGAAACCGTGAAAAGCTTTCCGTATCGTCTGGTCTCGGAATCTCGGGTGGAGAGGAAAAGCACGTCTCCATCAGGACTCCAGCCACGGACAATGTCAGCTACAGGGTGGAAGGTTAACCTTATTGGCGCACCACCCGTTGTGCTAATGATGTAGACGTCCGTATTTCCGTCATATTCACCGGTGAACGCGATCCATTTGCCATCCGGTGAAAAGTATGGGCTGCCTTCGATTCCCTCATGAACAGTCAGGCGCATTGGATTGCTGCCATCACGATCGGCGATCCAGATGTCCCCGGCATAGTAGAATGAGAGATGGTCTTCGGAAATTGCGGGAAGACGTAAGAGTTTAGTCGGTCCTGATTGAGCACCGGCGATTCCGACTATCATAATCATGGAAGTCAGAACCAGAAGCGTGAACATCCGCACGCTGGATCGCATGCGTCCCTCCTTTTAAATGTTGTTGAGCCCGTCTATGTCGTTTTCGTTGTTAATGGAAAAAGTCGCAACTGCCATATTGCTCAACGAGGATGTACGCAGCAAACCCCTCTGACGCAATACTAAATTCAAAATCAATCTCCATTCGTCACTGTCAATGTGAAGAGCAGAGCGCTGATAGAATCATTCAACAAGTAATTTGTCGTAGACTCATAAGAATATGGTGTTGAATAATCGCTGGAGATAACGGGGGAAACTACGTAATACAAACGGATATCCGAGGTGGACTCTGTTGAAGGACCATCGGTTCGGAAACTATAGGAGAGACTTCTTACTCAACCCGTCCGTTTGCCACAAGCTTCTTAACCCTACCATACAGACCACCGAATGAGAGCTTTGGTTACATGTAAGTAAGAGAAGGCCGACGCTGATAGCACCGGCCCGAATGGATAGAAAGCGAATGGAAGTTGCTATTATTTGACCAACATGATCTTCTGAGTGTGATCAAGCTGTCCTTGAACTGTGGCTCGAAGGAAGTACATCCCGCTGGCAAATGACTCCGCATTGATAGAAACATCATGTGTGCCAGCTGTTAAAGAACCGTCCATCACCGTTGCGGCCAGACGACCGGTTACGTCATAGACTTCCACCTTCAGATCTGAAGTCTGCGGAAGGTGAATGCTGAACGTCGTCATCGCGTTAAATGGGTTCGGGAAGGCTGATCCGACAGAGTAATCGGTCGGCAGGTTTATCGGCGCTTCAAAGTCGTTTCCGCTGGCAATAATCGGGAAACTCTGGCCCGACCAGGAATCGTTGGCGTCAGTAACCGCGCCCTCAGCCTTGATGAAGTTAAGATAATCGGTTTCAATGTAGGTGAAATTCAGATCGCTGAGGTTTGCCGCGAAGCTGTATATACCGGCCGGAGCGCTGGCCGGAACCTGTTGCTGCAAAGTACCCTGCATCAATGAATTGGCACCCAGGTTAAAACCATTCACAGTAATAATCGGACCGTACACGTTTCCGTTTGGAAGTAACGCCTCAGTGGTGATGTCGAAATTCAATGTGGAGGCAGAACTGTTCATCATCACGTAGTTGTAGGCAAACGAACCACCGGAAGCTGGAACGGCAGTGGGGGAGATGAGCGGAATAATATCTATGTTGGGTTCTGATGCTGCGGGGTAGTCTGCCCGCGCGAGCATCAAGGAATTGTAAGCATTGACACGTCCAGCTCCCAGCAGGCCGATATAGCCAGGATTCTGGGCGTCAATGTTGTCACAACCATCGAGCAGATACGATTCCAATTCACCGGGAGTCATATCTGCATTATGACTCTTAACCAATGCTGCGACGGCTGCCACATTCGGGCTTGACATCGAGGTGCCATCGTAAGATGCATAGCCTCCGGGTACCGTACTCCAAATGTTTTCACCCGGGGCGCAGATGTCTACCCAGGCGCCATAGGTGCTGAATGAAGCCCTGACATCGTTCACATTGGTCGCAGCCACTGAGATGACGTTGTTATATCCCGCTGGATAGTTAACCACCTGGTTGTCTGAATTACCGGCTGAGGCAATGGTCAGAACACCGAGTGAGCGTGCGTAATTAATCATGTCCTGGTAGAATTGCTCATAAGCTGTCCCGCCAAATGAGATGCTGATGATATCGGTTCCATTTTCCGCGGCATACTGAATAGCGGCAACGAAATCGACCGCGTCGCCCGCACCAAGGATAATGACCAGCAAGCGAATTGCGTAGCCAGTGCGCAATGGCATGTTGGTGACGTTCCATGATGCCGAAGGCACTCCAATTGCATTGTTCGTGGAGCTTGCCGAAGTACCCGCGGTATGGGTTCCATGACCGACAATGTCTGGCCAGACACGGCTATCACGAGGGCCATAATCTTCGCCAGCCACTCGCATGAAATTGGCGGGGGACGATGAGACAAAATCCCACCCAGCGAGATCATCAACATATCCGTTGCCATCGTCGTCAATGCCATTGAGGTCAGTCGCATCCCAGAAACCATTGCTGTTCAAATCTTCGCCAGGATTTATGTAGATGTTGTGCTGAAGATCGGGGTGCTGCAATTCACACCCGGTGTCTAGTGTGCTGACCACAACTTCATCCCTGCCGACCTGATGATCCCAAGCCTCATAGGCTTGCATGTTGTCCATGGCCCACACGTTATAATTCCCATCATCCATTGGAGTAAGATCTGCAAAATGAAGAGATGAGAACTCTGCAATATCAACGGATTCCAGTGCTTCAAGACTCTGAAGAGTAGAACGGGAAGTATTCAAATCTGGAACATTGCGAACGATGAACCAGCGGTGAAGACCATGTTTACGCCAGAGTAGTTCATGTTCCTGACTAATAGGGATAGTAGAAAGCGGCTCATAGACAGCAGAAGGGTAGAGGGCGGATAGTTCCTCTGGAATATTGTTACCCAGACGAAGATCATCGGCAAAATCATCAGCGACGGCGATGACCAAGTTAGGAATGTATGCGGCTTCAATCTCTGCCTTGATTTCCTGGTAGTTCTCAGTCGTTTTCGCATAGGGCGAAACAACGAACAAGGTCAAAATCAGTAGACTAACGAGCGTGGTTTTCATGAGTGAATGCCTCCCCTGGGTTCAAATGGTGTGAGCAGGAAAGGTAGGTAGAAAGAGAAGTAATAACACAACAATTCCGTAAATAAACGAAAATATGAGGAGTCTCGTTAGAATGAAGAAAGAAATATGAGCAGAAAGGAATGGGGTGAGATTATTAGTGGATAAAATCATGTAAAATAAAGAGATAACCGGAATATTGAATACGCCCAAGCAAGAGGGTAGTGACAGACGTACGACAGCAGGATGAAATATTCTGAGGGGAGATAGATAGCATGCAGATAGAATAAAGAGATTCGAGTTTCTGGGTCGGTTCAACAGCAAGCGGAGTATTTCAGGGCAACCAAAGTCGAACATAATACTAATCGGAGAGGACAACTTTAGATCAATGAACAGTCAGGATGCTGTAGAAAGCCCTATGATGATGATTAGTAAATGGTGGCATCCGGTTATCCAGTTGCTTCAGCTGGGGTTGCATCATGCCCACGACATTTATGTCGTGGATTATCCGACGATGAATATGCCCCTGTTACCGCCGCAGGCGATAGCAGGGGTGATCCGCAAGTTA
>CAJVXH010000189.1 GCA_913009835.1 uncultured bacterium | reverse complement strand
GATAATAACTGCCACGGACTGAAGTCCGTGGCAATTCTTATCAGCTTCTCACCAGCTCACCAACTCACCGCTCACCAGCTCAGAAACCCTTCTTGCGCGGTTTGTTATCTGTCAATGGATTGCTGGTTGAGACAGGCTTGTCCTTGACAGGTGATGCATCCGGATTCGTCGTCTTGCCTTGATTTTGTTTTATCCATGAAGACATTTCGTTCTTCTTGGATCCTGACGATTCCGACTGTTGCAACATCTCTTTCAACTTGTCTTTTTTCGAGGGTTCTGGTGGAACTGGCGGTGCATAGCTATCAGGAAACCGTCTGCTGAGAATGCTCAAAAGATCGTAGAATCCTTTGCTGTCGTACATGTTCGGCCAGAGTCTTACTGAGCCCGACTGAAACACCAGCACCAATCTGCTAGTCGGTTTGTATACCCTCGTCCGTTGGCCTGGGCCGTGGGTACGGCGTCGCATTTTGAACTGTCCGCCTCGCATTTCATCGAACGAGTACCAAGTCCGGTTTCCGCCCCACGCTTTGGCGATGCCGATGCCACGTTCGTTGTACCAGATCTGTTTGAGGTACAGGTCTAACAGGTAGAATACCAGCACTGAAGCGAAGAGACCGATGATCACAATTCCACTGGTTGTTCCACCCCACTCCTTTACCTGACGCCAGAACCCTTCCTGGGCAATCATGATAGTGAGTCCGGCAATTACCGGCCCCAACTTCGTAAGCCGGGGTTTCAGCTTGCGCAGGTTGGTTTCCAGTGGAAACGGTCCGAGCGGCTCGGTGGACGGAATAGTCGCGCTTTTCATCAATGTGGCTCACAGTTCATGCTGACAAGGTACAAAATGAGAAGTGTGTGATGAAGGGGTCAGTTGACCCAATCACTCACTTAGGTGAGCCCATTATGTGGCTCTTTCGTTTGCAATAATTCCAAATAATCCGCAAATTCCTCTGCGGGTTTTCACGGCGATACATATCGCCGCTAACAACACAGTTAACATATTCCTCGACGATGATGCGCTCTCAGGTGGCGGGGGGGGGGGCTGATGAGGTATGAGTCAAAGACAGGAAAAGAAAAACCTATCATGAGTTGTGATTTCAGCCCGTTTGTTGGCGCGTTTTAAGAACAAACGACGGTCAGGGGGTGTCTATCTAACCTCTTGACCGTTTTTAATACCTTGATGCAGGTCACGGAGAGTCATCAACATCCTCTAATTCTGCGTAAATTGTGAACGTCAAACACCTCAGGGAATAACTACCTTCCAAGCATACTTTCATATCCTGGTGTTTTCTATTTGGATTCAAAAATTTCAGGCCTGGACAGGAGTATCGGATCAGAATGAACCTAATGCTGATAGTACATATTATCGAGAGTTTGCTGATTATCTATTTCTCGCTGTACCTGCTGATAGAATTAGCGATGATAATAATCTTTTTCTTCGTCTGGCGATCCGACTCAGATAGTGCGAGTTCACCTCAAAAAGCTCCAGTTGGAAATCAGGGCATCAGTATAATCGTTCCGGCATATAATGAAGAGATGACTATTGTCGATGTGGTGGAAATGCTGGGTGAATCAGACTATCCGGACTATGAAATAATAGTGGTTGCCGATGGTTGTACCGATTCCACCCTGAAAAGGCTGATTTATCATTATGATCTTGAGGAAGTCAGCAGAGAAAATGTGGATACTATTGGAACTTCCGGTTTTCGTCAGGTTTACACCAGCCCGGTGAACCAACTCCTGACAGTGATTGACAAGCCCAATGGTGGAAAAGCTGACGCTCTCAATGTCGGCCTGAGCTTTTCCAATCGTCCCTATGTCTGTACTATTGACGCCGATTCAATCCTTGACCCTCAAGCATTAAAACAGGTTGCGGCCCCATTTATGGCCGATGATGGTGACAAGGTAGAAATGGTCGGGGGGGCGCTGGCAGTTGCCAACAAATCCAAGCTGGTGAGTAACCGTCTGGTGGATGGCGAGTTCCCACGCAATCCCTGGGTGATCTTTCAGATAATTGAATACCTGCGATCGTTTCTGGTCAGCAGAACAGGATTGGCAAAAATACGAGCGCTCCTGGTTCTATCTGGAGCGTTTACCCTGTTCCGCCGTGAATCGCTTCTGGAGGCAGGAGGATTCCTTTCGCCGCAGAACAAACATCCCTATGTGAAGAAACTGGGTATAGATGGGAGGCACACTGTTTGCGAAGATCTTGAGGTCGTAGTTAGACTGAGACGCTATCGTAAAGAACAGAACGGATCGTCCAAAACCGTGTTCCTGCCGCGCCCGATCTGTTGGACTGAGGTACCTGAGAGTGCTGCCGACCTCGCACATCAACGCAACCGCTGGCACCGTGGGCTTCTGGAAACTCTGCATATTCATCGAAGCTTGATCTGGGAACCATTTTATGGCACCCTGGGACTCCTGGCGATGCCCTATTACCTGATATTTGAAGCCCTGGCACCGATCATCAAACTGTTCGCACTCATTTTTGTGGGGGCATTGCTGGCATGGGGGCTGGTGGACAGGATGGTCATGATTCTACTGCTCCTCTCCATCAACATAGCGGCGGTTGTATTCATCGGAATCATCACGGTTATTGTAGAGAACTGGGGCAGAAAGCATTCACCGGTGAATGTTTCGGCTCTGAGATACAAGAAGAATCCGGAATGGGTAGCGCTCCTGGGCATGTCGGTACTGGGAGACCTCACTTTCTCCCATTTTCGGATGTTCTGGCAGCTAAGAGGGACTTGGGATTTCCTGCGGGGTGTCAAGTCCTGGAACAAACTCGATAGGAAAGGGTTTCATGATAATTCATAAACCAGCTTTGATCACCGCCATCCTGCTGACAACATTGTTCACAGGTTGTTTTGACGATAATTCGGACAACAGCAATGGCATTGCGGGTAACAGCTCCGAAAATGAGCCCTGGGTGCAAATCAATTACCCCGCACAATGGGGAACCGTGTCGGGAATTGAAGAGGTGAGGGTCGAAGCCGGTCCCGGAGGTGAGGTTGATCAGGTAACTCTCTTCGTTGACGGACTGGTGCTAAGCGACGATTCCCAGCCACCATACTTTTTTGCGTGGGATATAAACGGGTTGTCAGGATCGCACACCATCCTTGCCCGAGCATATACAGGTGCTGATTCGGTGGATTCAGGTTTGTTGACTGTGAGTGTTTCCGAAATTCCTGACCCGGCACCCGTTATCACTTCACCGTCAAACTTGAGCACAGTGGATAACACTGTCACGGTCATTGCTGAGGAAACTCAGTCTGCTGATATTGACAGTCTGGTTCTCTACATAGACGGGCTGCGTTTCGATGTCAATGATTCCGCACCCTATCAATTCGTCTGGACGGTTCCGGAGGGCAATGGTTCACACACCCTCTTTGTGCGGTCGTGGGAAGGAGATCAATCCGGTACCTCACCGCTGGTAACTGTATTTACTGAGGACGGCATTGATACAGAGCTGCCCTACGTTCAGATAACTTCACCGCCCGATTGGGCCAATGTTCAGGGCGAGATTGAGGTGATTACCGAGGCGTATGATAACGTTGGGATCGACATGGTGACACTGCTTCTCGACGGATTGGAACATGAAACCATCTCCGCAGCGCCCTACAGATTTCAGTTGGATACCGACCTGCTCACCGATGGTAACCACACCCTGATCTGCAAGGCTTATGATCTTTCAGGAAATTTCAACATCTCCAACATGGTAACTTTTGTGATAGAACAATGATCAGTAGAAATTATCAACAGATCATTCGACTGTTTGCGATGTGCCTGCCCCTGCTGATGATGACGATCGCAGCACAGGGAGGGGAAGCGTTTATCCAGGGGCGTGCGGCGGTTGCCGAGGCTGATTATCAACTCGGAATTGAATTGCTGAAATCTGCCGTTCAGGAGGAGAGTGCAAACCCCGAAGCCTGGCGTCTGCTGGGTTTCTCATACCGGATGGCTGATTCTCTGGATGCAGCCGTTTCAGCATACGAATATGTGTTGAAGTTGCAGCCTCAAGATTACGATGCCAGACTGGCACTGGGTACACTCTTCGCGTTTACCGGAGATACGGAATCGTCCATAGCAGTATATAATGAGATTCTCGCTACTGACTCGACTGATGTTGAGGCTTGGCTGGGCATCGGACGAAGCCAGTCTTGGCAGAATGATCTTCAGGAAGCCGAAGGGGCTTACCGTGAAGCTCTGCTCTATAAGCCCGACTATCCCCGAAGCATGTTGGGGTTGGCGGAGGTTCTGGCCTGGCAGGACAAATCACGGGAAGCGCGCGAGGTTTATAGGCAGCTATTGGCCATTGATTCCACTTATTCCGAGGCCTGGACGGGTTTGGGGAAAAGCTGGTACTGGATCGACCGTCCCTATCGGGCGCTGGAATACCTGGATACAGCCAGGCAGCTGGAGTTGGACAATCCTCAAATTAACGAGCTCATATCCCAGATTACGAACCAAGTTGGCTGGTATTACCAACCGCACTACAGCTACATGGTTGAGGATGACGACGGCTTGGAAACAGAGAGTGAGAACATCTCCTTCGCCACTCGGAAAAGAATCAATGACGCAATCGAGATCGGCGGCAAAGTGGCAGCCTTCAATTCCTTCCGGGATGGACTGTGGGAGTATCGGCGCCAACTGGGACTGCACACTGTTATACAGACATTCCCCGGCTTCACCATTCGCTCGGACGCGCAAATAGACGTTCTCTCCGGCGAGATGGACATTCTGCGATTTCAGGGAAACCTGCATGGGAGCGGCAAATGGAGCTGGATACAGAGCAAAATTCTCTATGAGAATGTGCTGTACGAACTATGGTCTGGCACTCGAGCTAATGGAACTTGGGGTGAGCTGGCAATGTCCTGGCCCTCGTATTTCAAACTTACCGCTGGCGCAGGTCGTTGGAACCTGTCAGATGATAACAAGAAGATTCAGGCATCCCTGAACCTCGATATTCAGGTACTTGGAAAGGAAGGATTCTCCTTCTTCCTGAACTCCAGGTACCTTGATTTTCAGGAGAATGTGATCGGCTATTGGACCCCTCAACAGCTGCGATATGATGGCGGCGGCATTCTGATTGAGCGAAGATTGGGCTCGAAGACTAATCTCTCTGCATACGGGGAATACGCTATCAATTCGGATCAGGAACGGTTCCTGCGTCTCAATGGATCAGTCGGGTTCGATCTCACCGACTCATATTCTATCAGCTCGGGAATCTCATACTTCGAGACGGATACCGCCTATCGTATGCTGCTTTGGAATGTATCAATTCTGGCGGGGAGCTGGTTTTGAAAGGCAAGTACCTGGTAATCACACTGCTCGTTTTCATGCTGGCTGGAACTGTCACCCTGGTGGTCAGGTTCATGGACCGATCATTGCTCAATGCCATACGTGACATGGCAGCGGATATCACCACCCCCAACGCCGTGGTAACAAAACGATCCATCCCTGACCTCACCACGGAGGAATGGGAATCCCTCGCCAGTGATGCCGGCTACCTGACACGAGTGATACAGGACCAGATCCAGATAAGAACCACTCACCGTTCGCAGGATCTAAGCCTGTCAGGAACTTCCTGGGATCCGATGTTCATCAAGGGGTTCAACCTGGGTGCAGCCTTGCCGGGGTGTTTTCCCTCCGAATTTAAAGCCACCGAAGAAATGTACTATGAGTGGCTGGAACAGATGGCTGATCTGGAATCCAACAGCATCAGAACCTACACCATCCTGCCCCCGGAATTCTATCAAGCTCTTAAGAGTTACAATTTCAACAACAACGATCACCCCATCTACCTGATCCAGGGGGTGTGGGCGTATGTGTTGGAAGAGGGCAGCTATGGCGACTCCACCTACATAGAGGATTTCCACGCCGAGACCAGGGAGATCGGAAGAGCACACGTCTGAACTCCAGTCACACTGATATATCTCGTATGCCGTCTTCTGCTTGAAAAAAAAAATAAAAAACAGAAAAA
The DNA here is from genome assembly GCA_913009835.1 of uncultured bacterium. Taxonomy (GTDB): domain Bacteria; phylum Electryoneota; class Electryoneia; order Electryoneales; family Electryoneaceae; genus BMS3BBIN04. The sequence continues at coordinate 34 of CAJVXH010000189.1, read as the reverse complement.
AAAAAAAAGAAGAATACAAAAAAAAAAAAAAAAC